>NZ_JALBWO010000056.1:0-469614 GCF_050026815.1 Rhodanobacter ginsengiterrae
GGCGGGGGGGGGGGGGGGGGGGCGCGGGGGGTCGCAGTGTGGCTCCGGGGGTCCCGGCCCCCCGGCCGGTGAGTTGGGGCGGGGGTGCGCTGCTGGCGGTGGCGTTTGGGGGCGGTGGGGGGGTTGGGGGGGGGGGGGGGGGGCCCCCCCCCGCCACGCGCTCACGACATGGCCGATTCGACGAAGGTGACGGTGTTGCCGTCCGGGTCGCACACCGGGGCGAACCGCACGTAATGGGTGGCCAGTTGCGGCGCAGGTACATCGATATGACGATCCTGCAGCGTGTGCAGGATCTCGTCGAGGTTATCGACCATGATGCCGACCGAGGTCGCGCCGGCACGGCACGACGACGCCGCCATCAGCTCATTTCTGGACAGCAACTGGATGCGCGTGCGCCGCGCGATCTGCCATTCGGCGCAAGACGCGTTCGGAGTGTTGTCGGGGTCCCGACCGAACAGGCGGGCATACCAGGCGCTGGATGCAGCGAAATCGCTCACGGCAACGGTGGCGAGAACCTGGTGGGCAGTCATGACATGTCTCCGCGAGTGATGGAGCTACATTTAGCGCCTTGCCCATGTCGACAACGTGAAGGGGCGCTTCATGCCCGTATACTCGCGGCCCGATTGAACGCGAGAGGATCGCCCCATGTCCGCCATTCCCGCCTGCCCGTCGTGCGCGATGGAGAACACCTACCCCGACGGCGGCCACTATATCTGCGCCGATTGCGGCCACGAATGGCCGATCGTCGCTGCGGAAGGCGATGGGGTCGAGGCGCTGCAGGTTCGCGACGTCAACGGCAACGTGCTGAACAGCGGCGACACGGTGACCGTGATCAAGGATCTCAAGGTGAGGGGCTCATCCATCCCGCTGAAGCAAGGCACGGTCATCCGCAACATTCGCCTGGTCGACGGTGACCACGAGCACATCGAAGGCAACTCGGACAAGATCAAGGAGTTGGTATTGAAGGCCTGCTTTCTGAAGAAGGCCTGAGGCCGGCAGCATGCGCGGGTCTGTACGCGCGGCACTCAGTATCAGGCCATGCCGGCGTTGAAGCGTTGCACGAACTCGCCGGCAGGCTCCGGCCTGCCCAGATGGTAGCCCTGGCCGAAGTCGCAACCCATGCCGGCCAGCAGGTCTTCGGTGGCCTGGCTCTCGATGCCTTCGGCGATCGTGGTGAGCTCCAGATGATGGGCCATGTTGATGATGGCGCTGACCAGTCGCGTCGTGTGCGGATCGTCGTGCATGCCGGCGACCAGCGACTGGTCGATCTTCAGCTCGGTGGCAGGGAAGCGGCGCAAGTAGGAGATCGAGGCATAGCCGGTACCGAAATCGTCGATGGCGATGCGTACACCCATGTCGCGCAGTCGGCGCAGGACCAGCACGCTCGACTCCAGATCGTTGGCCAGGGCGGTTTCGGTGACTTCCGCGATCACCGAGGTCGGCGCGACGCCCCAGATGTCGAGCGCACCCTTGAACTGTTCGACCATGCCGGGGTGCGAGAAAGCCTGCGGCGAAAGGTTGATGGCGAAGCTCAGTTCGCCGCTCGCGCAGAGCGGCGCGGCATGGCGCAGGGTGGCGTTGATGCTCCAGCGGGTCAACGCTGAAATCAAATCACTCTGTTCGGAAAACGGCACGAAACTGGCCGGCGATACCGCACCGTGGCGTGGACTGGTCCAGCGTGCCAGCGACTCGACCGCCACGATGCGCCTGGCCTGCAGGTCGCATACCGGCTGGAAGAACACCTGCAGCCGGTTTGCCTCGATCGCCTCGCGCAGTTCGTCGTAGAAAATCTCCACCTGGGTATCGTGCGGCTGATAGATATCGCACGGTTCGCTTCGGCGTTGTGCCTCGTCCAGCGCCATCGCGGCGCGTCGACACAACAGGTCGGCATCCACGCCGTGTTCCGGATACAGCGCAACGCCCATCACCGCGCGCAACTGCCACGGCGATTCCATCCCGTGCAGCGGCTGCTCGAACGCCTGGCCGAGCCGCGCGCTGGCCAGCAGCACATGATTGCGGCTGAGCATGTCGGGCAGCACCACGGCATAGCTGTCGTCGCCGGCGCGGAACACCTGGTCGACCGGGCGCAGCGATTGCCCGATCAGCGCATGAGCCTGTTCGCCAGCCTGTTCGCCTTGCGCGTAGCCGAAACGCAGCGCGATCTGGCGCAGCCCGCGGGCACGAAGCATCAATACGGCGAAACGGCCACCGCGGTCGGCACAGGCGGCGATCTGCTGATCGATCGCGGCGAACAGGGATTCTCGATTCAGCATGTCGGCATCGAGCCCGGGCAGGAAGGAGGCGTGCAGGTCAGGCGCATCATTTCAGGAACAGGTCGGCGGCGTCGATGCCGTAGTCGCCAGCCACCAGGCTGCGCACGATGTCCACCCCACCATCGTTGCCCTGTTGCAGCATCAGGTCGATCTGGCGGAATTCCTCCAGCGGCTGCTTGTTCGGCCGGGTCAGCACCACGACTTTCGGGCGCAGGCGACGCACCTGGTTCTGCGCCATCACCACGGCGACCTCGCCGCTGCTCAGTTCGACCAGCGATCCGGTCGGGTAGACGCCCAGGCAGACCTGGAAGCGCTCGATCATCTCGGCCTGGAACAGTGTGCCGCGGGCGGCGTAGATCTGCCGCAAGGCGTGGTGGCGCGAAATGGGGGGGCGATAGGGGCGCGGACTGATCATCGCGTCGTAGGTGTCGATGATGCCGAGCATGCGGCCGGTGATCGGAATCATGTTGCCAGCCAGGCCTGCGGGATAGCCGCTGCCATCGTGGCGCTCATGGTGGGTGCGCAGGATGTCCAGCACGTCCTGGTCGGTGATGTCCGATTCGCCGACGATCGCCAGTCCGGCGACGACGTGCGAGCGCACCACGTCCACCTCGGTGGGCGATAGTGAACCCGGATAGCGCAACAGGTTTTCCGGAACGCGGGTCTTGCCCACGTCCATCAGCAAACCGCCAGCGGCCAGGCTGAGGATGGTCTCCTCGGCGAAGCCCATGTGCCGGCCGAACGCGGCGGCCAGCGCGCTGCAGCCGATCGAGTGGCTGTAGGAATAATTGTCGTGCCGGCGCAGCCCCTCGACCAGGAAGAAGGCATCGGCGCTGCGCAGCACGCTGGCCACCAGCGGGCGTACCGCCTGTTCCACGCGCTCCACCGAGAGTTCGCGGCCGCTGGCGATGTCCTCGTAGATCCGGTCGACCATCTGGCCGGCGTTGTCCAGCGCCGCATGCGCGCGCGGTGCTTCCTCCTCGACCGGAATCTTGTCGGCGTAGTGGACGGTGTCCTTGAAGCGGGTTCCGGAGAGGCTGGTGCGGGTCAGCGCCGGCCGCGGCGTGATCGCCACCTGGCGACGGAGGTCGACGTACACATACCGGCAAATCGCGCGAATCGCCGCGAGGTCCTCGGGGCTGGCCAGCCCCACACCTTGCAGCGGATAGGAGGTTTCCTCCCACGGCCGATCGAGCCGGCACACGTACATGCCGAGCCGAAGATCGGTGACGTCCATGCGCTGTTCTTCGATCTCAAAAGCCACGCATTGTCCCGATGGGCCGGCTGGAACGGAGCGGGCCTTCCAGCTGGCGGCGGCCAGCTTCGCCTTGGTGGTCCGCAACAAGCAGCAGCCTATCAGCAGACTGCGTGCGCATGCCAATGAAGAATGCTGCTCACGGCGCCCGCTGGGCCTTGGCCCGACAACGCGCGCGCCCCGGCGGCAAACCGATGTCGACCTGTCGCTGGCGATTGGCATGATGGATGGCGCCGACTACAGTGCAGCACCGCTCAAGCACAAGGTTGCCCCGTGTCGCCCACTCATCGACTTCTGCGCATGCTCCGCTCGATCCATCTCCATCTCGGCGTATTCACCGCTCCGATGCTGCTGTTCTTCGCGGTCACCGGTGGGCTGCAGACGTTCGGCCTGCATGAGACCACGCGTGGCGGCAGTTACGCGCCGCCGGCGTGGCTGGCCAGCGCAGCGCAACTGCACAAGAAGCAGACACTGACGACGCCGCAGCGGCGGCGCCCGCCGCTGCAGGCAGCTGATGACAAATTGCCGCCGGCGCCGGAACGGCGTGCGCGCGAAGAGCCGGTGCGGGCCGCGCAACAGAACCTGCTGCCGATGAAGGCCTTCTTCGCGCTGGTGGCGCTGGGGTTGCTGGTGTCGGTGCTCAGCGGGCTGTACATGGCCTGGCGGTTTACCCGTCGGCCGGGCGTCTTCGGCGCGGTGTTCGGCGCCGGCATCCTGGTGCCGCTGTTGCTGTTGTTGTTCTGATCGCTCCATCGCACGCCCGGACACGACGCCAGTGCGTCCTGTCCGGGCGTGCTGCGCTCAGGCAACGGTCAGGGTGACGTCGATGTTGTTGCGGGTGGCGTTGGAGTAGGGGCACACGATATGCGCCTTCTGCACCAGCGCCTCGGCGTCGGCGCGGGGCAGGCCGGGGATCGAGATGGTCAGCTCGACCTCGATGCCGAAGCCGGTCGGAATCTGGCCGATGCCGACCTGTCCGGTGACCTGGGTGTCGGCCGGCAACTGCAGCTTCTGCTGGGCCGCGACGAACTTCATTGCACCGAGGAAGCACGCCGAATAGCCGGCAGCAAACAGCTGTTCCGGGTTGGTGCCGTCACCGCCGGCGCCGCCGAGTTCCTTCGGCGTGGTCAGCTTGATGTCGAGCACCTGGTCGGACGAGGTGGCGCGACCGTCACGACCGCCGGTGGCAGTGGCCTTGGAGCGATAAAGCACTTTTTCGATGGACATGATGTCTTTCCTGAGTGGTGGGTTCGAGTTGATAAAATGCGCTATTTGATAGCGCGCTATGCAATTGAGAAAACGAAAACCGGCGATCAACTGTCGGTGGACAACTTGCTGCGCAATTCCTGCAATTCCTGTTTCAGATGCATCAGGTACTCCGGTGCGCAGCGGGTGGCACAGAGCACGGATTCCTGTACCTGGCTCGCCCTGGTTTGCAGTGCCTTGCCCCGCGTGGTGAGGGAGATCACGACATGGCGTTCGTCGTCGCGGGAGCGCAGCCGCGTCACCAGCCCGGCCGCTTCCAGCCGCTTGAGCAGGGGAGTCAGGGTGGCGGAGTCGAGGAACAGGCGCTCGCCGATTTCCGAGACGCTGAGGCTCTCGTCCTCCCACAACACCATCATCACCAGGTACTGCGGGTAGGTGATGTCGAGCGCCTTGAGCAACTTGCGATAGACCTTGTTCATCGCCAGCCCGGCCGAATACAGCGCAAAGCACACCTGCGCATCGAGCCGGGGTGCGGCGTTGGCGACGGGCTTTGACATGGCACGGGCGGCGTTCATGGCTGCGCATATTACATAGCGTACTATTTATTTGCAAGCTATTTGCTTCATGCCTTCCGGCACGTGCCGGAAATCGGGTGGTGGCCTATGGTGGCGCGATCGACACGAGGAGGGCAGGTGATGCTGAAGACGGTCTGGGTGTTGCTCCTCATCGGCATCGGCTTGCCCGCGATGGCATCGGTGCCCGCGCCGTCCGTGCCGCCGGCCCGGGTGGCAGTCCTGGTGACCTTGCATCAATTGCACACCACCACGCCGGGCTACTCGTTCGATGCCCTCGGCCGCGCCATCGAGCAATTGCAGCCGGATGTCTTGTGTGTCGAACTCCAGCCCGACGATCTGAAGCGGCGCCCCACCGAGCCGACCAAGCAGGAATACCCTGCGGTGATCTATCCGCTGATCGATCGGCATCACTATCGGGTCTATGCGCTGGAGCCGGCCGAGCCGGTCTATGGCGAAATCCTCAAGCCGTATATCCAGGCCGGCCAGGACTTCAGCGTGGGCAAGCCTGAGCAGGCCGAAGCGTTCTCGCGCTACAGCGATGGCGTCTACGCCGGTTTGCAGAGCTACTGGACATCGCCGGCGCGGGTCAATGACGAGGTCACCGATGCGGTGCTGCGTGCCAAGCATGAGCTGCAGCAGGCCATGGTCGGCGAGGGCGAACGCGTCGGCTGGGAGCGTTGGAACCATCATTTCCTCGATGTCATTCTGACGGCGGCGAAGGAGAATCCCGGCAAGCGCATCGTGGTGACGGTGGGGGCCGAACATGGTTACTGGTTGCGCGGACAGCTCGCTCGCGCGGCGGGAGTCCGGCTGCTGGACGCATCGGTCTTGCTGGGGAGTGCAGCCCCGCAGCAAGCGCCACTCCGGAACTGAAGGCGAGGCAACGACAAAGGGGGTTTTGCATGGACTTTCGAATCACCCGCATGGCGGCGCTGGCCGTTGCTGCGTGCCTGGTGCTGAACAGCGCCAGCGCGCAAGCGAAAAGCGCGGATGACGCAGCCCGGCGTGAGGCGCTGGACACGGTGAACGCGTTGTTTGCCGCGATGGCCAGACATGATGTCGAAGCTTCGCGTCGGTTGATTCTGCCCGGCGCCAACTTCGTCGTGCTGCCGAGCGATGGCAAGGTGCGGATCGAGCCCGATGGCGGCTATCTCGACACCCTGGCCACACGCAAGGAAGCGTTTCTCGAGCGGATCTGGGACGCGCAGGTTACGGTGCAGGGCAACCTCGCCCAGGTCTGGGCGCCCTACGATTTCCACCTCGACGGAAAGTTGTCCCATTGCGGTATCGACAGCTTCAGCCTGATGCGCACGGTCGAAGGCTGGCGCGTGGCCGGAATCAGCTACACCGTGCAGAAAACCGGTTGCCCACCCAGTCCGCTCGGTGCCGTGAGCCCATCGGCCGCCGCCATCGTCATTCCAGCGGCGCGGTGATGATCAACTGGTCGACGTCGTAGCCGCGCTGGCGCGAGCGCTCTTTCAGAGTGTCGAACAGCACGCGTTCCATGCCGGGCTGGCGCGACAGAAACCACAGGTGCTTGCGGCCGGGACTGCCGATCACCGCCCACTGGTAATGGGTGTCCACTTCGATCACCCAGTAATCGGCCCAGGCGGCCGGCAGCCAGCTCAGCCAGCCGGGTGCGAAACGCACCTCCAGCGCGCCGCTGCGACCGTCCTTGATGCGTGCCACGCCGGTGATCGACATCCTGCCCTTGCGGGTCTGGCAGCTGTTTTCCACGCGTATGGTGCCGTCGGTGTTCGGCGAGTAGTTGGCGGTTACGCCATTCAGGCACTTGCGCTCGAAGTACATCGGCAGCCGCGCCACCTCGTGCCACTGGCCGGCATAGTGGTGCATGTCCAGCGATGTCACCGGTTCGTTGGGCAGGCTGGTTGCCGTCGCCGGTGCAGCGAAAAACAGCGCGGCAAGCAGCAGAAGAAGCAGTATTGGCATGCCTGGCACCTGTCTGGTTCGGTTACCCATGCTACGTCCCCGATGTCCGAATGGATGCAGGCCGGATGCTGCAGAGCGATGGTGCTCGACCATCCGCGAACCGGTCAGCCTGCGCGCTGAATCCGGTCGAACGAGAACAGCGAGGCCAGGCGATGGCTGCGCCGCTCAATCAGCGAGCGGACCAGGTCCGCTCCGAGCATGCTGTAGGTGATGCCGTTGCCGCCATAGGCCATCGCGAACTGGACGCGTGGTCCATATTGCGGATGCGCGCCGAAAAACGGCAGGCCGTCGTCGGTTTCGGCAAAGGTTCCGCCCCAGGCGAACGCGGGTGTCAGCTGCAGGCTCGGCATGGCCTTGGCCACTTTCGCGACCAGCTTGTGCGCCTTGCGGTCGACCCGCGCGTCGCGCAGGGCCGGCACGTCGATGGCGTCGTCTTCGCCGCCGACCAGCAGACGGTTGTCGCTGGTGGTGCGCATGTAGAGGTAGGGTCGCGCACTTTCCCACACCATGGTGTCGGCCAGGCCATGCAATGCTTCGCGGTCGAGCGGATCGGTGACGAAGGCGTAACTGCTGCGGTTCTTCGCTACTGGCTGTTCAAGCCATTGCTGGCTGGCGTATCCGGCGGCGACCACCACATGCCCCGCATGCAGAACCACGCCATCGGCGCTGCGCAGGGTGACGGCGCGGCTTGTCGGCGCGATCGAAGCGATCTGGGTGCGATCGAATACCGCGGTGCCCGAACGCTCCATGCGGATGAACAGGCGATTGGCCATCCGGTAGGGATCCAGGCTGGCGGCGAGCGGCGTGAAGATGGCGCCCGGTGCCTCGATGCCGAAGTCGGCACGAAGTTCTTCGCCGGACAGCCACGAGGCCGGCAAGCCATGTTTGCAGCGCAATGCGAGTTCGCCCCGCATTCCCGCGACATGACGGCGCCGGCTGGCGTAATACAGGCTGCGCTTCGGTGCGTAGCCCACGTCGCGCACCTCGCGCGCCAGTGCACCCAACCGCGGGATCGCCTCGGCGCAGGCGGTGTAGGCCAGCGCGGCATCGGCTTCGCCCAGGCGCCCGGCCAGTTCGGTCATCGGCGTGTCGATTTCGTATTGCAGCAGCGCGGTGCTTGCCGCTGAACTGCCCCAGCCGATATCGCGCTGTTCCACCACGATCACGTCATGTCCGCCACTGACCAGTTCATTGGCGATCAGCGCACCGGTGATGCCGCCGCCGATCACCACCACGTCGCAACGCATGTCCCGTGACAACGGCGGGAAGGCGTGCATCAAGCCGTTGCTGATCGCCCAGAACGGGTAGCCGCTTTTCAGGTCCATGGCTCCTGCACCATTGCTGTCGATTCGATAGGGTCAGCGTCGATGGTCGCGTGTCTGCGCGTCGTGAGGAGCCCGCCTGGAGAGCTTGTCGCGTGACTGGCCGGCGGGCGATGACAGGCTTACCATGCATGTCCCCCAATCGTTGCCAGGAAGTCCGCGTGCCGCCGATCATCGCCGTGCAACAACTCAGCAAGACCTACGCATCCGGTTTCAAGGCACTGAAGAACATCGACCTGGAGATTCGGCAAGGCGAGATTTTCGCCCTGCTCGGTCCGAACGGCGCCGGCAAGACCACCCTGATCAGCATCGTCTGCGGCATCGTCAACCCCGGCGAAGGCAGGGTGCTGGCCGATGGCCACGACGTGGTGCGCGACTATCGCGCCGCGCGCAGCAAGATCGGCCTGGTGCCGCAGGAGCTCACCACCGACGCCTTCGAAACGGTATGGAACACGGTCAGTTTCAGTCGGGGGTTGTTCGGTCGCGCGCCCGATCCGGCGCACATCGAGAAGGTACTGAGGGACCTCTCGCTGTGGGACAAGAAGGACAACAAGCTGATCACGCTGTCTGGCGGCATGAAGCGCCGGGTGATGATCGCCAAGGCGTTGTCGCACGAGCCGCGCATCCTGTTCCTGGACGAGCCCAGCGCGGGTGTCGACGTGGAACTGCGCCGCGACATGTGGGCGATGGTGCGCGCGCTGCGCGACACCGGCGTCACCATCATCCTGACCACCCATTACATCGAGGAAGCCGAGGAGATGGCCGACCGCATCGGGGTGATCAGCAAGGGTGAATTGATCCTGGTCGAGGAGAAGGTCGCCTTGATGAACAAGCTGGGGCGCAAACGGCTGACCCTGCAACTGCAGAATCCGCTCGAAAGCATTCCGTCGTCGCTGGCCGGCCATGCGCTTGAACTGTCTGCCGACGGCCAGCAACTGGTCTACACCTTTGACGCGCAGAGCGAGCACACCGGCATCGATGGCCTGCTGCGGCGACTGGCCGAGGCCGGCATCGACTTCAAGGACCTGAAGACCAGCCAGAGCTCGCTGGAAGACATCTTCGTAGATCTGGTGAGGGCGCGCGCATGAACATCCACGGCATTCGCGCGATCTATCGTTTCGAGATGGCGCGCACCTGGCGCACCCTGCTGCAGAGCATCATCTCGCCGGTGATCTCGACCTCGCTGTATTTCGTGGTGTTCGGCGCGGCGATCGGTTCGCACATGGCCGGCATCGACGGGGTCAGCTACGGCGCCTTCATCGTGCCCGGCCTGGTGATGCTGTCGCTGCTGACGCAGAGCATCTCCAATGCGTCGTTCGGCATCTACTTCCCGAAGTTCGTCGGCACCATCTACGAGATCCTGTCGGCACCGGTGTCGCCGTTCGAGATCGTGGCCGGCTATGTCGGCGCCGCGGCAAGCAAGTCGATCATCCTGGGCGCGATCATCCTGGTCACCGCGCGGCTGTTCGTCACCTTCGAGATCGAACATCCGCTGTGGATGCTGGCGTTTCTGCTGCTGACCGCGGTGACCTTCAGCCTGTTCGGTTTCATCATCGGCATCTGGGCGGACAATTTCGAGAAGCTGCAACTGGTGCCGCTGCTGATCGTGACGCCGCTGACTTTCCTCGGTGGCAGTTTCTATTCGATCCACATGCTGCCGCCGTTCTGGCAGAAGGTCACCTTGTTCAATCCGGTGGTCTACCTGATCAGCGGTTTCCGCTGGAGCTTCTACGGCGTGGCCGACGTCAGCATCGGCGTCAGCCTCGGCATGACCATGGTGTTCCTGGCGGTCTGCCTGGCGCTGGTGTGGTGGATCTTCCGCAGCGGCTATCGCCTGAAGGCCTGAGCGCATTCGCAGCCAGTGACATGAACGATTCAACGCCCGGTGAGTCCAAGGCGGGGTATTCGCCGACCGAACGGGAGCAGGCATGAGCAGACAGACTTCGACAGGCAACTGGATCGCGGCGGCCGTGCTGGTGGTGGCCATCGCGGCGGGCGGCGTGTATCTGGCGCGCAAGGCGACGCATGTGGGCGAGACGACGTCCGCCGTGCCAACGGTGTCCACCGCGACGCCGTCCGGCGGCGCGCCGGGCGAACCTGCCATCCAGCATCCCATCGAGCAGGCGCAGACGGCTCCGGCCAGCGCTTCGACCGCACCGCTGCCGGCGCTGGATGGCAGCGACGAAAGCGTGGCCGATGCGCTGGCCGGGCTCGCCGGCAGCAGCGACCTGTCCGCGCTGCTGGTTCGCCAGCGCGTCGTCGAGCGCATCGTCGCGACACTGGATGCGCTGCCACGTCACGAGGCGCTTGGTTCCTTCACCCTGCCGGCGCGTACGCCCAAGGGTGCGGTCGTCGTCGACGATGCCGCCGGCTCCATGCGACTGGCCGCGGGAAACAGCGGGCGCTACGCACCGTATCTGCGGGTCGTCGATGCCACCGATCCGACGGCGCTGGTGCGCTGGTACGTGCACGCCTATCCGCTGTTCCAGCAGGCCTACCGCCAACTGGGCTATCCCAAGGGCTATTTCAACGACCGCCTGATCGTGGTCATCGATGACCTGCTGGCGGCGCCGCAACCGGAACAGGCACCGCTGTTGCTGCGTTCGAAGTCGTACTACGTCTACGCCGATCCGGCTCTGGAATCGCTGTCGACCGGGCAGAAGCTGATGATCCGGGTCGGGCCCGACGGTGAGGCCAGGATCAAGGCGAAGCTGCGTGCGATCCGGGCGCAACTGGTCGGCCGGGACATGGGCAGCGCAGCGCCGAACGGCGCCGGCTGGCAGCCGGCGCCCAGCCCGCGTTCAACATGATGGCCGTTCGATGACCGCTTCCGATCACGTGCAGTCCGATCTTTTCGGTGCCACCGCAGGCCGCCCGGCCGCCGTGCATCGACTGTTCTTCGCGCTGCTGCCGGACGCCGCCACCCGCGCGTGGCTGGCGCAGGCTGCGCAGTCGGTCAGGGCGGCGCACCCCGCGCTGCGCGCGCGCTGGGTCGCGCCACAGCGCTATCACGCCACCCTGCATTTTCTGGGCGAGCATTCGTCGTTGCGGCAGGATGTGGTTGCTGCAGCCGTTGCAGCGGCAGATCGCCTTGCCGCCGAGCCGTTCGAGTGGGTATTGAACGAAGCGGCCAGTTTCCACGCCAGCCAGCCGCCGTGGATCCTGCGCAGTGCCGGGTTTCCCGCGCCATTGCAGGCCTTGTGGCAGGGTTTGCGCGGTGCCCTGATCCTGGCGGGGCAGGGGCGTCACCTGGAACGCCAGTTGACTCCCCATGTGACGATTGCCTATGGCGACGGCCACGCGCTGGCGCCGGCCGCGATCGAGCCGCTGGCATGGCGGGTGGAGCGGTTCGGGTTGTTGCACAGTGTGAGCGGCAGGGCGGACTACCACCGGCTTGCCGAATGGTCGCTGCAACCCGGTGGCGTGCAGCGGGTTCAGGCGTAGGGCGTGCCGTCCTTGTGCAAGTAGTGCTCCACGCCGGGCGCCAGATCCAGGTCGATGTCGGAGTAGTGGCAGGCATCGTCATCGCAGCGGCTGCCGATATCCAGATAGACGGCCGTTTCTCCACTGCGGTTGACCAGATGGTGGCCATCGTCCACGTTGCGGGGAAACGCGGCGGCGTCGCCGGCACGCAGCATTTGTTCGCCGGCGTTGCTGATCAGGGTGACTTCACCGGACAGCACATAGACGAATTCCTCCTCCCGCGTGTGCCAGTGGCGCTGGCTCGACCACGCGCCCGCCGGCAGCTGGACCAGATTGACGCCCAGATCCACCAGCCCGCCGGCGCGGCCCAGCGCCTTGCGCATGCGCTGGCTGACAGCTTGATCGTAGGGCGCGGGATAGTCCGAACCCTGGCGGGTCGTGACGCTGGCGATGTCGATCTTCGGCATGGACGGTTTCCCTCGGCAGTTGTCGGATGATGGCCGCATTGTGCCTGCCGCCGGCGTTTCCGCATCGCGCACGTGTGACCGTTTGTGAACAAGCGAGCGGGTACAGTGACGGCCTGGCCCTGGATCTCTGGCGGAGGTTGGCGTAATGAGACGTAGCTGGTGGCGGATGGGCATCATCGCGCTTGCTGCCATCCTGAGCTGCGCGACCTGGGCGGCGGACCCTTCCTCGGCCGGACCGGAACCCGCCCAGCAGCCCACGGGCAGGATGGTGGCGCAGATCACGCTGGACGGACCGATCGGTCCTGCGGCTGCCGAGTATTTCGAGGATGCCTCGCAGCGCGCCGAGCACGATGGCGCGCAAGCCATCGTGCTGCAGCTGGATACGCCCGGCGGTCTGTCCGAGTCGATGCGGCAGATCATCTCGCGCATGCTGGCCAGCGAGATCCCGGTGCTGGTCTATGTTGCGCCCGCTGGCGCCCGTGCCGCCTCGGCGGGCACCTATATCCTGTACGCCGGCCAGATCGCCGCGATGGCGCCAGCGACACACCTCGGTGCGGCGACGCCGGTAGCGCTGGGCGGCAGTACGCCGCTGCCGTCACCCACGGCGGATGACCAACCCGCGTCCACCGGTTCTGCGCCAGCCGATGCGGGCGAAAGGAACGGCGGCGAAGATGCCGAATCAAACAAGGTCAGCCATGACGCGATTGCCTACATCCGCTCGCTGGCGCAGCTGCGCGGGCGCAATGCCCAGTGGGCCGAGCAGGCAGTGCGCGGCGCCGCGACACTGACCGCCAGCGAGGCGGCGCAACAACACGTGATCGACTTCGTGGCCAGCGACGTGAGCGACTTGCTGGCCAGGTCAAACGGCCGCACCGTGACGCTGGGCCAGCGCACGGTCACGCTGGATCTGCGGGGCGCCACGGTGCGCGCCTATGCGCCGGGTGCGCGCACCCGCTTCCTGGCGATCATCACCCACCCGACCATCGCCTACCTGTTGTTGCTCGGCGGCATCTTCGGGCTCGGCCTGGAAGCGTTGCATCCGGGAGCCATGTTGCCCGGCATCGTGGGCGCGATCAGCCTGCTGGTCGGCATGTATGCGCTGCAGCTGTTGCCGGTGAATTACGCCGGCCTGGCGTTGATGGCGCTCGGCATCGGCCTGCTGGCAGCCGAGGCGGTGAACCCCGGCGTGGGTGCGTTCGGCGTGGGCGGGCTGGTGGCGTTCGTGACCGGTTCGGTGATGCTGATGAACAGCGATGTGCCCGGCTACGCGGTCAACCTCGGCGTGATTGCGGGCCTCGCCGTGGGCGCGGCCGGCCTGCTCGGCCTGATCGCGTGGCTGGTGCTCCGCTCGCGGCGAACCCGTCTGTTCAGTGGCGACGCGTTGATGCTGGGTGATACCGGCGAGCTGCTGCAGGCCGTTGCGGGTGACGGCGAAAGCTGGATGATGTTGCATGGCGAGCGCTGGCGCGTGCATTGCGCCAGCGCCTTGCCGGCCGGTGCGCGGGTGCGCGTGCTGGCGCGGCAAGGGTTGCTGTTGCAGGTTGAGCCGGCGCAAGCCGAACCGGAAATTTCATGAATGGCGGGAGATAGGCATGTTCGGATTTGTCGGTGTACTGATCATTCTCGGCGTGATGCTGCTGTTCGCCACGGTCAAGATCCTGCCGGAGTTCCAGCGTGGCGTGGTGTTGACCCTGGGCCGCTACACCGGCACCAAGGGCCCCGGCCTGGTGCTGCTGATTCCGCTGGTGCAGACGATGATCCGGGTCGACCTGCGCGTCACCGTGATGGACGTGCCGCCGCAGGACGTGATCTCGCGCGACAACGTGTCGGTGCGGGTCAACGCGGTGGTCTATTTCCGCGTGGTCGAGCCTGAAAAATCCGTGTTGCAGGTGGAGAACTTCCTGCAGGCCACCAGCCAGCTGGCGCAGACCCGCTTGCGCTCGGTGCTGGGTCAGCATGAGCTGGACGAGATCCTGTCCCAGCGCGACTCGATCAACCACACCTTGCAGGTGACCCTGGACGAAGCGACCGATCCGTGGGGCATCAAGATCATGAACGTCGAGATCAAGGACGTGGACCTCAACGAGACCATGGTGCGCGCGATTGCCCGCCAGGCCGAGGCCGAGCGCGAACGCCGGGCCAAGGTGATCCACGCCGAGGGCGAAATGCAGGCGGCGGAGAAACTGCGCGATGCCGCCGCGATGCTGTCGCAGCAGCCGCAGGCGCTGCAGTTGCGCTACCTGCAGACGCTGTCGGACATGTCCAACAACGGCAAATCCTCGACCATCGTGTTCCCGCTGCCGCTGGATCTGATCAAGCCGCTGCTGGAGGCGTTCCCGTCCAAGCGGGATTCGGGTACAACGGACTGATTCATTCCACTCGGGCAAGCAACATGGATGCACCATCCGCGGCCGGAAGCCTGGTCTGCGTCGGCCTGGGCATGACCCTGGGCGCCCACTTGGGTCCGCTGGCGCGCAGCCACATCGAACAGGCCGAGGTGGTGTTTGGCGCGCTGTCCGACGGCATCGTGGAATTGTGGCTGCAGCGCATGCATCCCGATGTGCGCAGCCTGCAGCCGTTCTACCAGGAAGGCAGCTCGCGCATGGACACCTACTGGCAGATGGTCGAGGCCATGCTGGTCGAGGTGCGCGCCGGCAAGCGGGTATGCGGGGTGTTCTACGGACACCCCGGCGTGTTCGCCTGGGTGCCGCACAAGGCGATCGAGCTGGCGCGGGAAGAAGGCTTCCGCGCGCACATGGAGCCGGGCATCTCGGCCGAGGACTGCCTGTATGCCGATCTCGGCATCGACCCCGGTGCTTACGGTTGCCAGCATTACGAAGCCAGCCAGCTGCTGTTCTACCAGCGCCGCGTCGATCCCACCGCGTATCTGATCCTGTGGCAGGTCGGCGTGGTCGGCGACCAGTCGATGGCGCGCTTTTCCACCAACGCGGCCTATCGCCAGGTGCTGGTCGACGTGCTGGCCCGCGACTATCCACTGGATCACGAGGTGATCATCTATCGCGCCGCGACCTTGCCGATCCAGTCGCCGCGCATCGAACGGCGATGGCTGGGCACACTGGCGCAGGCAACGGTGGAAATGGCCGACACCGTGGTCCTGCCGCCGGCACGTCCGCTGCAGCCCGATCGGGAAATCCTGGCGCGCTTCGATGCGCTGGACCAGGCGCTCTCCGCCGCATCCTGAGCGCGGGGGAGTGCGCTGGCGGTGCGGCAGCGGGGGCGCTATGCTGCCGAGCGCGTCCACGGGGAGGTATGCGGACGCGCTGCGGCAGGGGAGCAGGTGATTTTTTCGATGGGCCGGCTGGACACAGAGGCAGCGCGCATGGTCGTTATCGACAGCGTCCGGCCGCAGGTCTGAACGCCTGTCATGGCATTGCGATCGGGTTCAAGGGGGAATCTTGTCAGACATTATCGATTTCATGGAAAGGATGGGCGGCGACGCGCAGTTGTCGCAGGCTTCGGTGGAGGAGTTAGGTGCGTCCTTGTCGGCTACCGACATGGCACCTGAGCTGCGGTCGGCGATACTCGCGAAAGATGCGCAGCGTCTGGGAATGTTGTTGGGAACCGCCCCAGAGTGCCTTTTGCTTGCGCCACCGGGTCCCCCGGGTACCGGGCCTAGTCCCATGCAGCCGGCGGTACCGCCGCCGCCGCCGGATGAAGCCGAGGAAGTCGAAGAAACCAAAGATCTCTCCCGGCATGACGAGGTCGCCGTAAGCCCTGAACACCGGCGCGAATCGCCGCGGGCCTAGCTGATGCCCAGCCTCGGCGCTTGGTGTCGACCGATGCTGATCAGCATGATCAGCATCGCCGCCCTGCTTGCCGGCGTGGTCCACGCGACCGCGCCTGCGAGTAGCGATGAAGGGGCTTCTCTGCTGCAGCAGGCTGAAACGGAAGTCTGCGTCACCTCGCTTTCCGAGCAATGCGTAAGACTGTTGCACCGGGTGGAACAGGTGGCCAGTCAGTTGACGGTGGAACAGCTGCAGCACCTGCATTACCTGCAGGCGTGGCAGGCCGCCTTTGGCGGTGATTATCAGAAATCGGACGCGCTGATCGATGACGTTCTGGATAAATCGCGGGATGTGAATCTGCGCCTCAAGGCGGCGATATTCCGGGTGGACTCGCTGTCGGAGCAGTCTCGCTTCGAAGAAGCCTTTCGCGAGCTGAGCCAGTTGGTTGTTTCATTGCAGGATGGCACGGGTATTACTCCGCGCATGCGGGAACACGGCTTTGTGGTGGCATCCTCTCTGTACGCGGGAGCCGGGCAGTACGAGCTGGCTTCCTATTACGCCAGCGAGATCTTCAAGCAGGGTCTGGCTAGCGACGGCTACACCTGTGTAGACGACCACGCGCGCATCGCGGCGCAGTACGGCGGCGGCAACTGGCAGGGCATGGACCCGCTGATCGCGCAGGGCATCGAGGTCTGCATCAAGGAGCGCAACAGCCTCTACGCCAATGGCATCCGCTATTTTGCGGCCAAACTCGATATCAGTCGTGGCCATCCGGAACGCGCCATCGCCCTGTTGTGGAAGAATTACCCTGCGGCGGAACGCGACGGTTATGCGCCGCAGCTCGCGCAGTTCAATGCCTTGCTGGCCACGGCCTACAGCGAAACCGGACAACTGCAACTGGCGCGCGAGTCGGCGCTGGCGGCGATCACGCATGGCACGCACAACCATTACGCCGAAGCCATCAGTACCGCCTACCGGATCCTGTACGTGGGTGCGAAGCAGCAGGGTGATATCCCTGCTGCACTGGCTTACCACGAAAAATACATGATCGCCGACAAGGGCTATCTGGACGAACTCAGCGCCAAGGCGCTCGCGTTCCAGACGGTGCAGCAGCAAGTGGTGGCGAAGAAGCTGCAGATCGACACGCTGAACAAGCAGAACAAGATCCTGCAGTTGCAGCAGTCGCTCGACCAGAGCGCGTCGCAAACCAATCGCCTGTACCTGATCCTGTTGCTGACGGTGCTGGCCTTCATCGGGTTCTGGACCTACCGCATCAAGCGCTCGCAACTGCGCTTCATGAAGCTGGCCCGGCGCGATGGGCTCACCGGCATCTTCAACCGCCAGCACTTCGTCAGCTCGGCCGAGCAGCAGCTGCAGTATTGTCGGAAGTCGTCGCGCGAGGCGTGCCTGGTGCTGATCGACCTTGATCATTTCAAGGTCGTCAACGACACCCACGGGCATGCGGTCGGCGACCGCGTGCTGAAGCGTGCCGTGTCTGCCTGCCAGCAGCATCTGCGGTCCACCGACATTTTTGGTCGGCTTGGCGGTGAGGAATTCGGCATCGTGCTGCCCGAATGCACGCTGGAACAGGCGCTCGGCCGTGCCGAGCAGATCCGCGTGGCGATCGCCACCGCGGCCAGCGGCGAAGAGGCCACCGGCGTGCCGATCTCGGCCAGCTTCGGCGTGGCGACGATCAGGCGCTCGGGTTACGACTTGCGCAAGCTGCTGATCGATGCGGACGATGGCCTGTATCGCGCCAAGCGCGAAGGTCGCAACCGGGTCAGGGTTTGCGACGACGCGCAGCCGCGCGAGCGCGTCGCCGGCGTGGCCACCGAAAACGCGTAGATCGATTGCAGGAGCGCACCCTGTGCGCGATGCTCTTCGGCAGGCCACACACACCACGCAAGAGCCATCGCGCACAGGGTGCGCTCCTACAACAACATCAGGGTTGTCCGGTGCGGCTCAAGGTGACGCCGCGTCCTGCGGTTTTGTCGACGGCGCATCCAGCTTGTCGAAATTGACGATGGCGTTGAATACCAGCGGGTAGCTGCCGATGGTTTCGCCGCGCCAGATCGGGTTGCTGGCAAACAGCAGCACGTGGCCCTTGCCGTAGCGCGCATCAACCACGGCGGCGCGTTCGGCCATCTCGTCGCCGCCGTCGAGCAGGCCGGAAATCAGCAGGTTCTTCGCCTCGGCATAGCGCAGGATCACCTGCGGACGCTGGCCGGCCGGAATCACCCACGGGTTGTTGCGTAGCTGCTCGGCATTCAGCGGCATCGGCTGCCACGGCTTGACGTCGGGCAGGGCCGGCGCGGCGGTGGCGACGCGACCTTCCGGCGTGTCGGTGTCGTGCGGACCGCCGCGACCGGTCGGGCGCTGGAAGGTCTTCGCGCTGGGCAGGCCGTGGTCGCCGGTGAGCAGGTTGGACACGCTGAACGACTGGCCGGCCGCGCTGTACAGCGCCAGCTCGTCGCGGCGGTAGCTGGCGGCGATCGGGCTGCGGCGGTCGATGAATTTCGCCTGCAGCACGCTGCCGACAACTTTCAGCTTGTTGCCCGGGGTGACGAACACCCCGGGCGCCAGGCCGCTGTCGATCGCGAACCTGGCGGTGTCCTCGGCGGTGACCAGCAGGCCGCCGTCATGCACGAACTGCTTGAGCCTGGCCAGGCCAGCCTGACCAAGGCCGGGCCGGATGTCGTCGGTGGCGTCGATGTGGCCGATGTTCGGCGTCAGCGCGGTGGTCTTCCACGGCAGCGGGTTGCCCCACATCGGCATGCCGTCGATGATCTGCTGCGTGCTGGCGTCGCCGATCGGCGCGAACAGGATGACGTCGTACTTCGCGCGCAGGTTGCCGCCCTTCGCCACGTCCTGGGTGTTGATGTAGTCGTACGGAATGTGCAGGTTGTCCAGCGCGATGCGCCACCAGCCTTCGGTCTGGGTGCCCAGCCAGCTGTGCATCAGCGCGATGCGTGGCAGCTTGCTGTTCGGAACATCGATCGCTGCCAGTCCCGCTGGCACGCTGACCGCCTGGCCGATCGCGCTCATCGGCGCCTGCAGGATCGCCGGGTCGGTGACCCGTGCCAGCTGCACGTCGAACAAATCGCCCATCGACCAGCCGGTGTCGTCGTAGGGATGTTGCTGCGGGTCCTTCGGCGACCAGTACTGGCGGTCCAGCAGGGTATCGGCGATGCGCGAGTAGGGCTGGTCCATGCGCACCACGTAGCTGCCGGCGGGGAAGGTCTGCGTCGACGGCTTCTTCTGCCCATCGCCCGACGCGGCCAGTGTCACGCTGACCGGCGCGCTGGTGCGGTTGATCTCCACATGCTGGCGTTGCAGCACGCGCAGCAACTGGGCGCGCGAGCCGGGGCGTGGATCGCTGGCAGGAAACACGTAGGCGGCCGGGCCGGCCTGCTGCGGCTTCTCGATCGAGCGCCTGGCCTTCAGGTAGAAATTCTTCAGGAACTGCTGGCCGTTGGCGGAGAAGTAATTCAGCGCGGTGAGCAGGCCGGTCTGCTGGTAGTTGTTGTTGTTGCGCTGCGACCACAGCACGGTCGGCAGCGGCGGATTGGGCCGGTACCAGGTGCGTTCGTATTCGGACGGCTCGAGGATCCGCTGCACGGTGTCGGCGCCGCCGTTGCCGAAGGTTTCGTAGAGCCGGCTGATGCCGTTGTGCATGGCGGCGATGAACATCAGATAGCCCGGGCTCCAGGTGTCGAAGTCGCCGTGGGTGAACACGCCGGGCATGCCCAGCCTGGTCATCTGCTGCACGTTGTCCCAGCCCAGCTGCTGCCACTCGCCGGTGAGGATCGGGTCGATCCACGCGTTGTACGGGCCGTCGCCCACCGTGTTGTCGTACAGGAACGGCACCGACTCGTGCAGGTCGTGCAGCACCTGCGCGTGCCAGCCGACGAAGGTGTCGGCGACATGGCGGGTGAGCGCCAGCGACATGCCCATCGCGTCGCGGTTGTTGTCGTGCGCCACGTAGTGGCCCCAGTACATCAGCTGCGGATAGTCCTGACCGGGATGCGCGAGATGCCAGTTGTACACATCGACCATGCGGTCGCGGCCGTCGACCTCGACCACCGGGGTGATCAGGGTGATCACATGCGAGCGGATGTGGCGGATGTACGGCGCCTCGTCCACCGCCAGGCGATAGGCCAGCTCCATCAGGGCGGTGGGCGAGCCCGTCTCGGTGGCGTGGATGGCGCCGGTGATGTAATAGACCGGCGTCGATTGCGCGACCAGCTGGTCGGCCTTCGCATCGTCCATGCCGATCGTGCGCGGGTCGGCCAACTGCGCCAGTCGCGCCTGGTTTGCGTCGAGGTCGGCCAGCAGGCTTTCGTCGGCAATCGCCACCGCGATCATCTCGCGGCCTTCCTCGCTCTTGCCGATGCTGAACACCTTGACTCGCGGACTGGCGGCGGCCAGCGCGCGGAAATAGCGATGCACGTCGGCGGTGTATGGCAGGTAGTCCGGTGCGCCGGCGATGTGGCCCAGCACTTTCTCCGGCGTGGGCACGCTGGACGAGGCGGGCAGGTAGTCGGTCAACGGCGTGTTGAACGACGGGTCGGTGGTGAACTTCCGGATTTGCGCGGTGTAAGCCTGGTCGACCGGCTGCCCGGGCGCGCGGGCGTAGTCGGTGGCCACGCCGGTGCTGGCGGCCTGGGCGGCGAACACGCCCAGCGTGAGCAGCATTCCGCATGAGAACCGGAAGGTCGTGTGCATGATCAGCTTCCCCGTGGCCATGGCCGGCCGATCCCGTCACTTTGCCAGAGCATGCCCGAGTGCGGATAGGCCATCAGTCAGGCAGGGATCTGGCCCGCTCGTACCGTGCCGGTCGGCACAGGTTCGCATCAACATTCCGGCGCACAATCGCCGGCACCCCTTGCCGTGGAGAAGCGCCATGCGACCGACCGTGCTTGCAACCCTGCTTTGTCTTGCCCTTCCCGCCGCTGTCGCGGCGCATGCCCCGAACGCTCATTCGGTCGCGCAAAAGGCTGCCGTGCAGAAGGCGCTGAACGATCCGGCGCGTGCCAGCGACAAGGCTGACGACAACCGCCGCAAGATCGAGCAGGTGATGGAATTCGCCCAGGTCAAGCCGGGCCAGAGCGTGCTCGAACTGGTGCCCGGCAGTGGCTACTGGACCCGCGTGTTCAGCGCCATCGTGGGACCGCAAGGCCATGTCTACACCGTGTGGCCGAACGAGATGGGCAAGTTCGATACCGAAAGCCTGGCCAACTGGCAGAAGCTGGTGGCCACGCCGCACTACGCCAACGTCAGCATCCTGCAGCAGCCGGCGGCGAAGCTGCAGGCGCCGGCGCCGGTGGACCTGGTGTTCACCGCGCAGAACTACCACGATTTCCACGACCCGTTCATGGGCCCGATGGACATCGCCGCGTTCAACCACCAGGTGTTCGATGCACTCAAGCCCGGCGGCCTGTTCGTGGTGATCGACCATGTTGCGCCCGCCAGTTCCGGGCTGGCCGACACCAATACCCTGCATCGCATCGACCCGGCTTCGGTCAAGCAGGAGGTGGAAGCGGCCGGCTTCGTCTTCGACGGCGAGAGCAAGGTGCTGCACAACGCTGCCGATCCGCACGACATCAAGGTGTTCGACAAGTCGATACGCGGTCACACCGACCAGTTCATCTACCGCTTCCGCAAGCCGGCAAAGTGATCGACGCCACGCGACCTGCTTGAGTTGCGGTGCTGCTTCGCGGCACCATCGGAACACACCTTTCCGATGATGCCGGCAGGAGCGCCGTGAATTCCGATGATCGCACGGTACCGGCGGCTGATCCCGACGATCCGCCACCGGTACGTCCGTCCGAACCCGATGCTGCCGATTGCTGCGGCGAAGGTTGCGTGCGCTGCGTCTACGATGTGTACGAGGAAGCGCTCGAGCGCTACGAGACGGCTTCGGCGGCATGGCGCCTACGCCATCCGCCACACGGCAGGGAAGAACAGGCATGTGGGTAGCCATCACGCGTGAAGTCAGCCCGGCACTGGGCGACTGCGAGCTGTCGTTCGTCGAGCGCGCCGCGATCGATGTGGCGCAGGCCAGCGCGCAGCATCACGCCTACCAGCGTGCGCTGGAAACGCTGGGTTGCCGGGTGATCGCGCTGCCGGCCGAGGCTGAGCTGGCCGACTCGGTCTTCGTCGAGGACACCGCGATCGTGCTGGACGAGGTGGCCGTGCTGACCCGCCCCGGTGCGCCTTCCCGTCGCGGCGAGGTGGCCAGCATCGCTGCTGCGCTGCGCGACTGGCGCCCGCTGCTGGCGATCGATGCGCCGGGCACCATTGACGGCGGCGACGTGCTGCGCCTGGGCCGCACGCTGTACGTCGGCGAGTCCGCGCGCAGCAACGCCGCAGGCATCGCGCAGCTGCGCGAATTGCTGGCCGGCCACGGCTACGCCGTCGAAGGCGTGCCGACCCAGGGCTGCCTGCACCTGAAATCCGCCGTGACCCAGCTCGACGATCACACGGTGTTGTTGCAACCGGCCTGGGTGGAGCGCGCGCGCTTCGCCGGTTTTGAGGTGATCGAGGTCGACCCGGCCGAGCCGCACGCCGCCAACGTGGTGCGCATCGGCGACGCCTTGCTGATGCCGGCCAGCTTCCCGCGCACGCAGCAACGTTTGCTCGATGCCGGTTTCGCCGTGACCGCCGTCGATGTCTCCGAATTGCAGAAGGCCGAAGGCGCCGTCACCTGCTGCAGCCTGGTCTTTCGCGCAGCGGGCTGAACCATGGTCATTCGTTACCGGCTTGCCCGTCCGCAGGATGCCCGTGCGATCGGCGTGCTGGCACGCCGGGTGACGCGGCGCTGGATTCTGCCGGAGCAACCGGCCAGTGCCGCCGCGGCGTTGCTCTACGGCATGGGTGCGCGCGTGATCCGGCGCAAGATCCTCGCCGGCCAGCGCTTTCAGCTGGCCTGGCTGGATGGCGAACGGCTGGTCGGCGTGGCGGCGATGCGCGAAGACTCGCACCTGTTCCAGTTCTTCGTCAGCACGCGCATGCACGGCCACGGCATTGCCCGCCGGCTGTGGCAACGCGCCATGGATGACGCATTTAGCCGCGCCGGCACGCGCCGCTTCACCTTGAATTCGTCGGCGATGGCCGTGCCGGTGTATCGACGTCTTGGTTTCGTGTGCAGCGGTCCACTGCAGATCAGCGACAACGGCCTGGTGACCCAGCCGATGCATCTGGACCGGCCCTGAGCCAAACGGGGCGTGCGGGATATCCGACGAGCACCCTCCCTTCGTGCTTTTGCGATTGCCGTCATGGCAACTACGAATTTTGGTCATACCACGGCAAGCGCCGGTCGCTTATAAATCGCGCCGGGGGAATCCTTGCCAACGCGTAGGGATTTGACAATGTCATGGAAAAACAAGATCGCCCGCAGCCTGGTGCTGGCGGGATGCGTGGCCTGTTGGCCGACGCTGGCGGCTCCGCTGCTGCCGGACCATCAGGAGTTCGATGCCGCACTGCAGGTGCCGTTCCAGGCGGCAGCAGGACGGGACATCGTGATGCACTTCGAGTACCCCGGGGCCCATCCGGGCACGCCGGTGGCGTGGCAGATCGCGCTGCTCGATCGCGACGGCCGGCTGCTGCGCGAATGGGACGGCGGTTCCGTGCTGCATACGCGGCAGGCGCAGGCCGGCATCCACTGGGATGGCCTGGATGCACGCCACAAGCCATTGCCGGCCGGTTACTACAACCTGCGCCTGCGCGCGATCGCGCTGGACGATGACAATGCACACCGGATCGGCAGCGGCCTGGCCAATCACGCGCTGGTGCTGGCAGAACGCCTCGCGCCCCAGGCGATCACCGAGCAGCGCCAGGAAATCCAGGTAGGCCAGGTGCCGGCGGCAGTCATGCCGCACTTCACCGCGCTGGCGCGACACGCCGGCCAGCGTTCGCTCGCGAGCACCACGGGCGGGCTTCCCTACACCATCTGGTATGGCGACCTGCACAGCCAGACCAACCACAGCGACGGTGGCGGCGCACTGGCCACCTGCCATGGCGAACAGAGTCCGCAGAGCAGCGCCTACGGCCCGGCCGACGCCTACCAGTACGCGATGGACCACGGCCTGGACATGCTGATGACGTCCGAGCACAACCACATGTACGACGGTTCCACCGGCACCAATACCTCGGCCAATCCGGCCACCGCGCACAACCTGTTCGCGTCGGGCCTGCAGGCCGCCGCCGCGTTCCGTGCCGCGCATCCGAATTTCCTGGCGATCTACGGCCAGGAATGGGGCGTGATCAGCAACGGTGGGCACATGAACATCTTCAACGCCGACGGCCTGATCGAGTGGGAGAAGAACAGCGCCGGCCAGCTGATCGGCGATTACGAGATCGCCAAGGGCGATTACGCGTCGCTGTACACGCTGATGCGCAGCAAGGGCTGGATCGGCCAGTTCAATCACCCGGCGCAGAGCGGCCAGTTCAAGGTCAACGGCAGCGACTTCGGCTACACCGCCGATGGCGACCAGGTGATGGTGCTGGCCGAAGTGTTGAACAGCTCGGCGTTCTCGGTGAACACCACCGAATCGGAAACCGTGCGCCCCAACTACGAGATCGCCTTCAACACCATCCTCGAACGCGGCTTCCATGTGGCGCCGGGTTCGGATCAGGACAACCATTGCGCGAACTGGGGCGCCAGCTTCCGCAACCGCACCGGCGTGCTGATACCGACCGGTACCGCGCTGAGCCTGCAAAGCTTCCTCGATGCGCTGCGCGCGCGCCGCGTGTTCGCCACCGAGGACAAGACCGCGCAGATCGTGCTGACCGCGAACGGCCACGTGATGGGCGAGCGTTTCGACAACAGCGGGCCGCTGACGCTCGGCGTCAACTACGCCAGTTCTTCCGGCCAGAGCGCCCAGCGCGTGGAGGTGTTCGAGGGCGTGCCGGGCAGCAATGGCAGCGTCACCAGCCTGTCCGAAACGGCCACGACCACGTTCACCCCGGCCACCGGCGAGCATTTCTACTACGCCAGGATCACCCAGGCCAACGGCCTGCGTCTGTGGTCGGCGCCGGTGTGGGTCAGCGAGGGCAGTGGCGGTGGTGACACCACGGCACCGACGGCCAGTGCCAGCGAGAGCGGCAGCAGCGGCAGCATCACCTTCGATGCCACCGCCAGCGACAACGTCGGTGTGACGCGGGTGGAGTTCTACGTGGACGGTGCGTTGACGGCGACCGACGCCAGTTCGCCATACAGCGCCACGCTGGACTCGACCACGCTGGCCGACGGCGCGCATGTGCTGGTCGCCAGGGCGTACGATGCGGCCGGCAACGTCGGCAGCAGCAGTTCGGTCAGCTTCAGCGTGTCCAACGGCAGCGGTGGTGGCGACACCACGGCACCCACGGTGAGCGCCTCTGCAAGCGGCAGCAGCGGCAGCATCGCGTTCAATGCCACGGCCAGCGACAACGTCGGCGTGACGCGGGTGGAGTTCTACGTGGACGGTGTGCTGAAGGCCACCGACGCCAGCGCGCCATACAGCGCCTCGCTGGATTCGACCACGCTGACTGACGGCACGCATGCGCTGGTCGCCAAGGCGTATGACGCGGCCGGCAATGTCGGTACCAGCGGAGCGGCCAGCTTCAGCGTCTCCAATGGCGGTGGCACGACCCAGCTGATCAGCAATGGCAACTTCGAGAGCGGTTCGGCGAGCTGGACGCAAACCAGCGGGGTGATCACCAGCGACAGCAGCGAGCCGGCGCATGCGGGCAACTGGAAGGCGTGGCTGGACGGGTATGGTACGAAGCATGTCGACTACGTGCGGCAGAAGATCAGCATTCCGGCGGGCGTGGCCAGCGCGACCCTGGACTTCTTCATGCACGTGGACACGGCCGAGCCGACGACCACCGCTTACGACAACCTGCAGGTACAGGTGATCACGTCCACCGGCAAGGTGCTTACCCTGGCCACCTTTTCCAACAAGGACGCGGCCGCCGGGTATCAGGAAAACACGCTTAGCCTGAATGCCTACAAGGGCCAGACCCTGCAGATCAATTTCCACGGTGTGGAAGACAGCACCGGGCAGACCTCGTTCGTGATCGACGACGTCTGCGTCAAGACGCAATTGACCGGCGGGCGGGCGGCGTGTCGACGCCGCCCGCCGCGCTGCATGCAAGGCGATCCATGCAACACCGGGATCGTGCGGCCCGGGTCACCGGGCCCGGGGAAGGGCGGGCTACACTGCGTCGACCATTGACTGCCAGAGAACCACCCGTGACCGATGCCATGTACGCCAGTTCCATTCCCGTATTCAAGCAGATGCTCGGCGGCCTCGCCGCCATCCTGGCCAAGGCCGAAGCGCATGTGGTGGAGAAGCATATCGAGCCGACCGCGTTGACCCAGGCGCGGCTGTTTCCGGACATGTTCCCGCTGGGCCGGCAGGTGCAGATCGCCTGCGACTTCGCGCGCGGCGTGTCGGCGCGGCTGGCCGGCGCCGACGTGCCGAAGTACGACGACAACGAGCAGAGCTTTGCGCAACTGCGCGACCTGATTACGCGCACCCTCGGCTTCATCGACGGCTTTGCGCCAGCGCAGTTCGACGGCAGTGCGCAGCGCGAGATCGTCATCCGGCCGGGCACGCCAAAGGAGCGCCGGTTCGACGGTCAGGCGTATTTGCTGAGCTATGGCCTGCCGCAATTCTTCTTCCACGTCACCACCGCGTACGCGCTGCTGCGCCACAACGGCATCGAGATCGGCAAGCGCGATTACATGGGGCAGTACTGACAGCCGTCGGCGAAGGAACCCGCGCATGAGCAACAACAGCGATGCGTCAGTCACGGTCGCGATGATCCGCTTTACTCACTTGCGCTGGCTGGTGCGCATCATGCGACACCCTTCGGCGGTGCTGCTGATCGTGCAGCTGGCCGGGTTGCTGCTGTATCCGTTCATCGAACAGACGCGTCCGGCGCGTGCGCTGCTGGGCGCCTTCGGCATCCTGGTGCTGGGGTTGGCGATCTCGATGGTACGGCGCACGCCCGGGCGGGCCTGGATCAGCTTCGGCATCGCGGTGCCGGCGGTCGTCTTCAACGTGCTCGACCTGACCATGGACATGCCGCAACTGCGTCCCTGGTGGGCGGCACTGGAAGCGGTGTTCTACTTTTATGCGGCGGGTTGCCTGATCGCCTACATGCTGGCGGATCGGCGCGCGACCCGGGATGAATTGTTCGCCGCCGGCGCCACCTTCACCCTGCTGGTCTGGGCGTTCACCTTCGTCTACGTGGTGTGCCAGACGCTGCAGCCGGGCTGCTTCTCCGCGGCGGTGAACCCGCAGGCGCCGCGAACCTGGACCGAGCTGCTGTTCCTCAGTTTTGCCTTGCTGTCCAGCACCGGCATCGGCGACGTCATTCCGATCACCGTGCATGCCCGCGCGGTGGCCAGCCTGGAGATGTTCGTCGGGGTGATGTACATCGCGCTGGTGGTGTCGCGACTTATCGGCCTGACCCTGCTGCGCAAGGGCGAGTAGTTCCCGCGTGGGTTGCCCGCACCGCGGGAAACGGCAAGGCTCGCTGCCTCGCCGTTTCGCCGGGTTGCCGATGCACTTACTTGTTCTTCTTCTTTTCCTGCTTGGCGGCCTTTTTCTCCTTCATGGTCTTGGCCGGTTTCTTCTTCTCGTCCTTCTTTGAATCCATGCCCTTGCTCATATGTTGCTCTCCGCGATGTGGATGAATGGCTGTGACGCATGGACAAGTCTAAGCGGTTCTGCCGGTCTGGGGCAGGGTGCTCAGATGCGGTCGGTGGGTGCCAGGTAGCGCCACTGCCCGGGCGGCAGTTTCGCCAGCGGGATGCGCCCCACGCGCAGGCATTTCATCGCCAGCACCTCAAGGCCGACGGCTTTGCACATCGGCTCGATCTGGCTCGACGACATCCGCTTGAACGCGAAGCGCAGGCGCTGTTCGCTCTGCCAGCTGACCTTGATCGGCGGCATCGCGTAGTTGTTGAAGCTCAGCCCGTGGTTGAGCAGGGCCAGCCCGTTGGGGATCAGCTCGCCGCGGACCTCGACCACGAACTCCTGCTCGATGCGGTCGATGTCTTCGCCGAGCTTGCGGCTGACCCGCCAGTCCTGGGTAAAAAGCAGCAGTCCGCTGGCGCTGGTCGGCAAGGCCAGCGGCGCGGTCAGGCCGTGCATGTGCCGGTGCAGTGGTCGCACGCCGGACGCGTCGTCGGGCGATCGCGTGGCGGGCGTGACCAGCGCACTGGCCGGGTTCGGACCGTTGCCGGCGTCGTAGCCGGCCGGTTTGTGCAGCACCAGGGTGACTGCCTCCAGCGGTGCCAGCCGCGCGGCGGGGTCAATCTCGATGAGCTGGTCCCCGACCATGAACTGGGGCTCTTCCACCACCGCGCCGTCGACGCGGACCCAGCCGCCCTCGATGTATTGCTCGGCCTCGCGGCGTGAACACTGGGCCAGCGCGACAATGCGTTTGGCAAGGCGGACGGGTTCGGTCATGGGGGTGCCACAGAGTAAGGGTGGGCCATTGTAGGTGCTGCAGACGGTGGCAATTGCCCGGTGCGGCCCCACATCGTGGGCTCAACCTTTCTGGCAAGGGCGCGACATGATTCCGTTTTCCATTCTCGATCTGGCCCCGGTGACCGAGGGCAGCGATCCGACCGAAGCCTTCCGCAACACGCTGGACCTGGCCCGATGGGGTGAGCGGCTGGGCTACCGGCGCTACTGGCTGGCCGAACACCACAACATGCCGGGCATCGCCAGCGCGGCCACGGCGGTGCTGATCGGCCATGTGGCCGGCGGCACGTCGAGCATCCGCGTGGGCGCCGGCGGCATCATGCTGCCGAACCATTCGCCGCTGCAGGTGGCCGAGGCATTCGGCACGCTGGCCTCGTTGTATCCAGGCCGGATCGACCTGGGGCTGGGCCGTGCGCCGGGCACCGACCAGGCCACCGCGCGTGCCTTGCGCCGCTATTTCGACGGCGCCGACAGCTTCCCGCAGGATGTGCTGGAACTGCTCGGCTACTTCGAGCCGGCGCGGCCCGGCCAGCCGGTGCGTGCGGTGCCGGGTGCCGGCGTCGAGGTGCCGGTGTGGCTGCTCGGCTCCAGCCTGTTCAGCGCGCAACTGTCGGCGCAGCTCGGCCTGCCGTTCGCCTTTGCCTCGCACTTCGCACCGGATGCGATGGACGAGGCGCTGGCGCTGTACCGGCGCGATTTCATCCCGTCGGCGCGGCTGCAGCAGCCGTACGCGATGCTCGGCCTCAACGTGGTCGCCGCCGACAGCGATGCCGCGGCGCGGCGGCTGTTCACCACCCAGCAGCAGAGCTTCATCAATCTGCGTCGCGGTCGCCCGGGCCTGATCCCGCCGCCGATCGACGATATCGAGGCGTACTGGACCCCGCCGGAGAAGCTCATGGTGGAGCGGGCGCTGGCCTGCGCCGTGGTCGGTGACGTCGGCACGGTGACCGCAGGCGTGGCTGCCTTCATGGCGCGACATCGGCCGGACGAACTGCTGATTACCGCCAACGTGTTCGAGCACGCCGCGCGCCGGCATTCCTTCGAAATCGCCGCCGCGGCACGGGATCGCCTGCAGGCGGCATGAGTCACCACCACTGCTTCGGGCCGCCAATCGGCCATAATGGGCGTTGTTCTCCCATCTCGAAGCTCGCTGACGCATGAAAACCCCCAAGGGCCTGCAGGACCTGATCGACGAAGGCGTGATCGATCAGGTGCTGCGACCGCTGAAAAGCGGCAAGGAAGCCTCCGTCTACGTCGTCCGTTCGGGCGAGGATATCCGCTGTGCCAAGGTCTACAAGGACATGGCGCAACGCAGTTTCCAGGCGCGCGTGCAATACCAGGAAGGCCGCAAGGTGCGCGGCAGCCGGCAGGCGCGCGCGATGGGCAAGGCGACCAAGTTCGGCCGCAAGGAAGCCGAGGCGGCGTGGAAGAATGCCGAGGTCGACGCGCTGTACCAGCTGACCGCCGCCGGCGTGCGCGTGCCGAAACCGTACGGCTATTTCAGCGGCGTGCTGGTGATGGAGCTGGTCACCGATGCGAACGGCTACTCCGCGCCGCGGCTGGGCGAGGTGGAACTTTCCGCCGACACCGCCCGCGCATACCACCGCTTCCTGATGCAGCAGGTGGCACGGATGCTGTGCGTGGGGCTGATCCATGGCGACCTGTCCGAGTACAACGTGCTGGTCGGGCCGGACGGTCCGGTGATCATCGACCTGCCGCAGGCGGTCAGCGCCTCGGGCAACAACAACGCGCGGATGATGCTGCGGCGTGACGTGGGCAACATCAGCATCAGCCTGTCGCGCTTCGCGCCGGAGCTGCTGGACACCCATTACGGCGAGGAGATGTGGGCGCTGTACGAACTGGGCGAACTGCACCCGGACAGCGAGCTCACCGGCCAGTTCGAGTTCGACGAAACGATTGCCGACGTGGACAGCGTGATGCAGTCGATCATCGACGCGCGCGAGGAGGCGATCATCCGCCAGCAGGGGCGTGAAGCCGCGGCGCAGGAAGACTGATCCCCGATCTGTAGGAGCGCACAGGGTGCGCTCCTACAGGTCTTGCCGAGGCCGGTGGAAAGGGTCTTCAGTGCGTGCTGACGTCGACCAGTTCCACGTCGAACACCAGCGAGGCGTTCGGCGGGATATCGCCGCCGGCACCTTTCGCGCCATAGCCCAGCTCGGCAGGAATCAGCAGGGTGCGCTTGCCGCCCACCTTCATGCCGGCCACGCCCTGGTCCCAGCCGTCGATCACGCGACCGGCGCCCAGCGGGAAGTTGAACGGCGCGCCGTGGTCGTACGAGCTGTCGAACTTGGCGCCGTGCTTGTCCTTGGCGCTGTCGTCGTAGAGCCATCCGGTGTATTGCACCAGCACGTCCATGCCGGGCTTCGCTTCGGCGCCGGTGCCGACCCTGGTGTCGATGATGGTGAGCTTGTCGACCTTGCCGCTGGCGTGTGCCGCGGGCGGGGTACTGCAGGCGGCGAGGGCGAATACGGTGAGCAGGGGCAGCAACCAGCGCATGGGTGACTCCGTGGAAACATGGGCGAAGCGGCGATTATCCGGCAAACGGCGCGCGCCGTCCCGGTCGAGCCGACTCAGGCATGCGGATTGGCGATAGCCCGATGCTCACTGCGCGCCGTCTGCCAGACCTCGCGCGCCGCATCGGCATTCATCAACATGATGCCCGCGCCGACGATCATGTCGGGCCAGACCGCATGCGTCATCGCGGTGGTCGCGCCGGCGATCACGATGGCGATATTCGCGAAGACGTCATTGCGCGCCGACAGGAACGCGGCGCGAGTCAGGCTGCCACCGTGATGGCGGTAGCGCATCAACAGCATCGCGCAGCCAAAATTGACCAGCATCGCGCCTAAGCCGGTGACCGTCAGCGGCAGTGGTGCTGGCGGCGCGGGCAGCTGGAACTTGCCCCACAGCGCCCACAGCGTGGCGAGCGCCGGCACCAGCAGGATGCCGGCCAACGCCATGCCCACGCGTGCCCGCGCCTTCAGGCTCCAGCCGAGCGCGAGCAGGATCAGCAGGTTCACCGAAGCGTCTTCCAGAAAATCGACGCTGTCGGCGAACAGAGAGACCGAACCGATCGCCAGTGCCACCGCGAACTCGACGCCAAAGTAGCCCAGGTTGAGCAACGCCACGATACCCACGATGCGACGCAGCGCGGTGTCATGCGTGGTCATCGGTGCACTCAACTCAGTTCACCGTTTCGGCGGGCGCCATGCGTTTGGCCGGCTCGACGGCCACTGCATCCACATCGTTCATCAGCTGCAACTGGCCGTCCTGGATCAGCGCCTGCAGGCGCATGCCACGCTGCAGCAGCGCGACCAGCCCGGCCACGGTATCCAACGGGATGTCGAGCACGGTGAGGTTCTTGTTGCGCGCCAGCGCGCTGGCGTTCTTGTTCCACCAGATCTCCGCCGCGTTGCCGCCGTAGTTGATCACCACCACCTGGCGCGAGCGGCCGCAGGCCTTGCGAATGCGGGTCTCGTCCGGCTGGCCCACCTCGATCCACAACTCGATCTCGTCGGTATAGGCCTTGCGCCACAGCGCCGGTTCGTCCTCATCGCTGATGCCCTTGCCGAATTCCAGCCGATCCTCGGCGTACAGCGCGAACGCCAGCAGGCGCACCATCAGCCGTTCTTCGGTTTCCGACGGATGCCGCGCCAGAGTCAGTGCATGGGTGGCGTAGTAATGCCGATCCATGTCGCTGATCTGCAGTTCGACCTTGTAGATGGTGGAGTTGAGTGCCATGGGTATGCCTTGAGACAACAAGCCGACCATTCTACGCGCCGGGCAGCACTTACACTGGCCTGACATGAGCCCGCCGACGCCATCCTTCATCCGCGATGCCCGCGCCAGCACTGTGCACCTGCCGGCCGGCAACTGGGCGACGGTGCTCGATGGCCTGTGCGCGCACTTCGCCGCGATCAGTCGCGCGCAATGGCTGGACCGCATCGAACGCGGTCGCGTGCTGGATGGACACGGCGGCCCGATCACGCCGCACACGCCGTATCGGGCGGGCCTGCGCATCCATTACTACCGCGAGGTGGCGGACGAGCCGGTGATCCCGTTCACCGAGACCGTGCTGCATGTCGACGAGCATCTGCTGGTGGTCGACAAGCCGCACTTCCTGCCGGTGACCCCGGCCGGCGGTTTCGTCGAACAGACCCTGCTGCGGCGGCTGATCCGGCGACGGGGCAACCCGCAGCTGGTACCGCTGCACCGGATCGACCGGCTCACCGCGGGGCTGGTGCTGTTCTCGGTCAATCCGGCCAGCCGTGCTGCGTATCAGGCACTGTTCCGCGAGCGACGGATCGACAAGCGCTACGAGGCGCTGGCCCCGGCACTGCCGCAGCTGACCTTTCCGCTGGTGCGTCATTCGCGCATCGTGGCGGGCGAGCCGTTCTTCCGCATGCGGGAAGTGGCTGGCGAGCCGAACAGCCAGACGCGGATCGAGCTGCTGGAAGACGCCGACAACGTCTGGCGCTACGCGCTGTTCCCGGTCACCGGCCGCAAGCACCAGCTGCGCGTGCAGATGGCCGCGATGGGCGCGCCGATCATCAACGACACGCTGTATCCGGCGCTGACCGGGAAGGCCGACGACGATCATCAGCGGCCGCTGAAACTGCTGGCGCACAGCCTGGCGTTCATCGATCCGCTGACCGGCCAGTCGCGGCGATTCACGAGTCGGTTGAGGCTGTGAGGCGCGGCCGGGCGGCATTCAGCGGCCCGGGTCAACGGCGTCGAAATACCCCTCGACAGCCATTCCACGCTATCTTCCACTGCAGCATCCATCCGGGGGAGAGCCACAAGTGAGTGCACAACCAGTTTCCATCAGTTCGCCACGTACCGAGTTGACCGTACGCGGCCTGATCATCGGCATCGTGATCACCCTGGTGTTCACCGCAGCCAACGTGTTCTTCGGCCTCAAGGCCGGGCTGACCTTCGCCACCTCGATTCCGGCGGCGGTGATCTCGATGGCGATCCTGCGCAACTTCAGGAACTCGACCATCCAGGAAAACAACATCGTGCAGACGATCGCCTCGTCGGCGGGCACGCTGTCGGCGATCATCTTCGTGCTGCCCGGCCTGGTGATGGTCGGCTGGTGGACCGGCTTTCCGTTCTGGATCACCTTCGGCATCTGCGCCACCGGCGGCATTCTCGGGGTGATGTACACGATCCCGTTGCGCCGCGCACTGGTCACCGATTCGGACCTGCCTTATCCCGAGGGCGTGGCCTGCGCCGAGGTGCTGAAGGTCGGCGGTGGCGACGATTCGGAATCCACCGCCGAGGAAGGCAGCCGCGCCGGCTTGCTCGCGGTGCTGGGCGGCTCGGTGGTGTCGGCATTGTTCGCCATCGTGGTGGCCACCCGCGTTTTCGGCAGTGACGTGGCGCAGTATTTCCGCCTGGGCGAGCGCGGCTCGGCGACCGGTTACGACTTCAATCTCTCCTTCGCGCTGCTGGCGGTCGGTCACCTGGTGGGCTTGTGGGTGGGCCTGGCCATGCTGTTCGGGGCGGTGATCGCCTGGGGCTGGGCCGTGCCGCACTACACCGCACTGGTTGGCGCAGCCGGTGCCGCTGCCGACATGGCGCAGGCAGCGTGGAGCACCAAGGTGCGCTTCATCGGCGCCGGCACCATCGGTGTGGCGGCGATCTGGACGCTGGCCAAGCTGGTCAAGCCGGTGATCGGCGGACTGTCCGCCGCGATGGCCTCGTCGCGCGCGCGCAAATCCGGCCAGGGTGCCAGCCTGCCGCGTACCGAGCTGGACATGCCGATCGGCATCGTCGGCCTGATCAGCCTGTTGTGCCTGGTGCCGATCGCCTGGTTGCTCGGCGACTTCGCGCGCAGCACGGGGCTGGGCGAGCACATGGGCCTGCTGCTGGTCGGCGGCCTGGTGTTCGTGGTGGTGATGGGTTTCCTGGTGTCGGCGGTGTGCGGCTACATGGCCGGCCTGATCGGCTCGTCCAACAGCCCGTTGTCGGGCGTGGGCATCCTGGTGGTGATCGTTGCCGCCTTGCTGCTGGTTGCCGGCGTGCAGTCGCAGTTGCCGGTCAGTGCGGGCAAGGGACTGGTCGCGTTCGCGCTGTTCGCCACCTCGATCGTGTTTTCGGTGGCGACCATCGCCAACAACAACCTGCAGGACCTGAAGACCGGCCAGCTGGTCGATGCCACGCCGTGGAAGCAGCAGGTGGCCCTGGTCGCCGGCGTGCTGGTGGGCGCGGCGGTGATTCCGCCGGTGCTGGATCTGGTCAATCAGGCGTATGGCTTTGCCGGCATGCCAGGTGCCACCGCGCGCGCGCTGGCGGCGCCGCAGGCCGGACTGATCTCCGCGCTGGCGCAGGGGGTGATCCAGGGCAATATCGACTGGAACCTGATCATCATCGGCGGCGCGATCGGCGTGGTGCTGATCATCCTCGACGTGATCCTTCGTGGCAGCAGCAAGTCCGCCTCGCTGCCGCCGCTGGCCGTGGGTCTGGGCATCTACCTGCCGACCTCGACCACGCTGATGGTGGTGGTGGGCGCGATCGTCGGCTGGTACTTCGACAAGCGTGCCGAGCATGCGCACGATCCGGAAGCCACCAAGCAGCTGGGCGTGCTGCTGGCCTCGGGCATGATCGTGGGAGAGAGCATCATCGGCGTGGTGATCGCGGCGATCGTGGTGTTCTCGGGCAAGGATTCGCCGCTGGCCCTGGTCGGACCCGGCTTCGGCACCGCCGCGATCTGGCTGGGCGGCATCGCCTTCGTGCTGGTCAACGCCGGCCTGTACCTGTGGGTGGCGCGCCTGGGTCGTCGCCCGGTCAACGCCTGAGCCAACCGGCGGCAGCAGCCACGTACAATATCGCCTTCGTTGATTGACTGAAGACATGACGTGACTGCTGCCGGCGTATTCGCGGCCGCGCCCGATGCGGCGCTGGCCGCCCTGTTTGTTCCTTTCCAGACCCACGAACTGATCCTGCCGGCCGATGGCAGCGTGCTGTTCCTGCGCGCCCGCGCAGGCGTCAGCCTGCGCGAGATGGCGCAAGCGGGCTGGCTGTGCGAGCAGAGTTTCCTGCCGTTCGCCGACGAGCTGGGTCGCAACGGCCTGCGCGTGGGCGAGCCGGCCATCGATGAAAAATTTTCGCTGGTGCTGCTGTTGCCGCCGCGCCAGCGCGACGAGGCGCGCGCCTTGTTTGCCCGCGCACTGATGCACCTGAAGCCCGGCGGCTGCGTGCTGGCGGCGATGCCGAATGCCGAGGGTGCGAAGTCCGGCGAGGCGGATCTGGCCAAGCTGGCCGAGCCCGTGCAGCACCTGTCCAAGCACAAGTGCCGGGTGTTCTGGAGCACGCCGCAGGCGGGCGGCATCGATCAGGGCCTGCTCGCACAGTGGCGGGCGCTGGATGCGCCACGGCAGATTGTCGACGGCTACGTCAGCCGACCGGGCCTGTTTGCCTGGGACCGCATCGATCGCGCCTCGGCCTTGCTGGCGCAGCATCTGCCAGCGGACTTGCATGGCAGCGTGGCCGATCTCGGCGCCGGCTACGGTTATCTGGCCTGCCAGGTCGCGGCGCGCTGCCCGCGCGTGCAAGCGCTGGATCTTTATGAAGCCGAGGCGCGTGCACTGGAGCCGGCGCGAATCAACCTGGCGCGGGCGAAGCGCGAGTCAGGACGCGAGCTGGCGGTGACGGTGTATTGGTGCGACGTCAGCCGCGGCCTGGCGCAACGCTACGACGCCATCGTCAGCAACCCGCCGTTCCACCAGGGGCGCGCCGACCTGCCCGAACTGGGCCGGGCATTCATCGTCAGTGCGGCGGAGGCTTTGCAGCCAGGCGGCCGGCTGTTGCTGGTGGCCAATCGGCATCTGCCCTACGAAGCGGTGCTCGCCGCGCGTTTTCATGAAGTACGCACGCTGGTCGTGCAGGAAGGATTCAAGGTGATCGAAGCCATCGGAGTGCGTGGATGAAACTGGTCAAGATGATCGCGAACCTGGGTTACGGCAGTCGCAAGGACGTCACCCAGCTGTTCCGCTCCGGACGCATCACCGATGTCGATGGCGAGGTGCTGTACGCCGACGACGAGGTGGCCTACGAGACGATCCGGGTCGACGACGAGCCGCTGGATCCGCCGCCAGGCCTGGTGCTGATGATGAACAAGCCGCTCGGCGTCACCTGCTCGCGCAAGGACCCGGGCCGGGTCGTCTACGACTTGCTGCCACCGCGCTACAGCGTGCGTTCCCCCGCGCTTTCCACCGTGGGTCGGCTCGACCGCGATACCTCGGGCATGTTGCTGTTTACCGACGACGGCGCCTTGCTGCACCGGATCATCTCGCCGAAAGCGCAGGTGACCAAGGTCTACGAGACAACCCTGGCGCAGGACCTGCGCGGCGACGAGGGCGAGCTGTTCGCCAGCGGCACGATGATGCTGGAATCGGAAAAGGAGCCGCTGGCACCGGCGACGCTTGAGGTGCTTGGCCCACGGCAAGCGCGGGTCAGCGTCACCGAAGGCCGCTATCACCAGGTGCGCCGGATGTTTGCCGCCAGCGGCAACCATGTCGAGACCCTGCAGCGGATTGCGGTCGGCGGGCTGGTGCTGGGTGAGTTGCCGCTGGGCGAATGGCGTGCGCTCGAGGCCGATGAAGTGGCGCTGATCTTCGCCTGACGTCGTCGGCGCGCCTACAGCATGTGCACGGCGGTGGGAATGCTCGCGCCAAACCATCGGTGCCGCTCGTCACGGCAGCTTGGGCTGCCCATCGCGAACTTGCGGCAGATGACCGGACGGTCTTCGTAGATGGTGCAGCCGGAGGTGTTCGGGTCCACCGCGGCGCACCAGCCGTCCTCACCCTTGGCCAGCGTTTCCATGCCGCCCTCGTCGCGGGCAATCAGCCAGGTGGGGACGTGGTCTTCGGGCATCAGCACCACGGTGAGGCGGCAGCAGACGGCCTCGCAGGTGTTGCAATGCACGCCGGGGTCGACGCTTTCGGCGTACAGGTCGCTGTCGTCAAGGCTGGGCTGATTCATGCGTCAGCATGTCACCGCAGCGATGAACGGGATGTTGAGGTGCGGATCAGTCCGCCTGCTCGTCCCACAACGCCTGCCAGCCATCCCGGCCCAGCCGGCGCAGGGTTTCGACGTTGCGCCGGTAGATCGCGTCGGTGTCGCTCATCTGCTCCATCGCGCGCTCCACGCTCGCCTCGCGCAGCAGATGCAGGGTCGGGTAGGGCGAGCGGTTGCTGAAATTCTCGACGTCGTCCGGCGCGCTGTCGGCAAACTGATAGTGCGGGTGGAAGCTGGCCACCTGCCATTCGCCTTCCAGCCCCAGTGTCTGCACGGCGGCGTCGGCCACGTCGAGGAAGTCGTTGTAGTCGAGGAAGTCGCCGAGCACGAACGGGTGGATCAGCAGGCCGGTTTCGCATTCGTCCGGGGTCAGCGCATGGAGCGACTGCAGTTCGCCGCACAGGTCGTCCAGCAACGCATCGGTGTCGCGCGCGTGGCTCACCCGCATGCGCAACTTGCCCTGCACGTGGGGCGCGCGGGCGAACGGGCACAGGTTCAGCCCGATCACCGCCCGCTCCAGCCAGCGGGTGGTGGCAGCCAGGTAGGGCGCATCCTCGGCCAGGGCGTCGGCGTTGAGATCGTTGGCGGAGGACGTGGTCATGCAGGTTCCGGAGCGATGGCGACGCCGACTATACCGGTTGCGCGGCGGCGGAACGGCGGTGGCGTGCGATCATGGCCGGCCGCGTTGCCAACCCCGGGCATGGAGTTTGCTTGAGCAGGGGTTCCCGCGGCTGGCTGCACCCGCGTGTCGCGGCATGGGCACCGGGCGCGCCACGCGGATCGCATAGTGAGGATGGATTGGTGGATGGTTCGAGCGGCCAGACCCGAGGTGCCAGGCACCCCGGGTCGGCAGACAAACGGGAAGTTTCCCGCCCCGCCGTGGCACAGGCCGCGGCGTCGGCTGTGCCTGCGCCGGCGCCTGCGGCCAGTCGATTCCGCGGACCCCAGCGTCGTCCGAATCCCCATGCCTTGCCGTCGCTGTTGGGGTCGTGCAGCCCGCCGGGTGGCGGAGCTGCGGCCAAGCTCATCGGTTACGGCGGCAGAGCGCGCGTTGTCGCGCGCCCGACTGCGGTCGCAGCAGGCCCGGATGCCGGGCCCCGCGCGCGGGCGAACTCGAACCGGCGCGATGTCGTCCGCCCGGCGCGCGCGCCCTCGCGGGTCTGTCTGCCAGCGCCCGCCCGCTGGAAAACCAGCGTGCTGGCGAAACCGGTTGGCGTCGTCGACTGGTCGGCGTTGACGCCCGCCCCCGCTGGCTGGAGCTCGCGACTCGCGCAGCCGCAACGCGCGCCGGCGGCCATACGGGACGACCTGCGCGGACGGTGGGCGGCAACCAGTGCCGCCTGGCGTCACTTGACGGTTGCGCCAGTCGCTCTCATCCAGGTCATCGCGCCACGGGTGCGGCCACATCTTGCGGCGGTGGTTCTGCTGCTGGTGATGGTCGCTGCGGCGATCGGCGTGGGCGGCACCAGTCGGCATGCCGAGCCATTGAACGCGGCCCCGGTGCGCGTGGCGAAGGTGGCTGCGACGCTGCCGGTCGCCACGCCGCGGTTGGTCGAGCCAGCTCCCCCCACGGCCGCAGTGGAAGCATCGGTTGTCGTGGGTGAGCGCCTGCCGCCCGCGCCGTCCGCGGATCGCCTGCTGAGCGAAGTCAGCACGATGGACCTGATGATGCCGATCGCCGAGCCCGATCTGGACATCACCTCGCGGCACAGCCTGTGGGCGCAGATCGGCAAGGCGTATGGCCTGGATCCGCTGCTGCTGTACAGCGTGGCGCTGGTCGAATCGAAGTCGCTGTACCCGGATGGCAGGGTGGCCCCCACGCCGTGGCTGTTCCGGGTCGACGACCATCTGGTGCGCGGTGATCGCCAGCATGTGCAACTGCAGATGGCCGCGGCCAGCCAGTTCGGCTCGGCGGTGCAGGATGTGGGCATCATGCAGGTCTATTACCCGATGCACCGCGATGCCGTGCGTGATCCGCTGACCCTGCTGGATCCGCGCACCAATATCACCGTGGCGGCGAAGATCCTGCGCGACGGCATGCATCGCACCCGCGACCGCGTAATGGGCGTCGGCTATTACCACAGCCGCACACCCAGCCTGGCGCGGGGCTATGGCACCGCCGTGCTTACCGTCTACGATCGCCTGAAGACGGCGCATCGCAAGGCGCGGAAAGCCGGCCCGATGACGCGTTAGGTTTCCCCGTCGCTGGCGGTCGGCGGCAATGGCGACTGCCTTGCATCGCGCCGTTGTCGCCCGGATATAGGCTGCAACCTTCGGCGATGGCTTCGACATGTTCCCCTTGCGCTTCGACAACGCCTTCGTCCGTGACTTGCCCGGTGATCCGCAACAGGGCATCGGCCTGCGCCAGGTCGAGGGCGCGCTGTATTCGCGGGTGGACCCGACTCCGGTAGCGGCGCCGCGCTTGCTGGCACATTCGGCGGAGATGGCGGCCACGCTGGGTTTCAGCGAGGCCGAGGTCGCCGCACCGGAATTTGCGCAGTTGTTCGGCGGCAACACGCTGCTGGATGGCATGCAGCCCTACGCGGCAAATTACGGTGGCCACCAGTTCGGCAACTGGGCCGGCCAGCTGGGCGACGGTCGGGCGATTGCGCTGGGTGAAGTGATCAACGCGGCCGGCGAGCGCTGGGAACTGCAGCTGAAAGGCGCCGGGTTGACGCCGTATTCGCGCGGTGCGGACGGTCGCGCGGTATTGCGCTCGTCGGTGCGCGAATTCCTGTGCAGCGAGGCAATGCATCACCTGGGCGTGCCGACCACGCGGGCCTTGAGCCTGGTCGACACCGGCGAGCCGGTGTGGCGCGACATGTTCTATGACGGCCACGCGGCCGCCGAGCCCGGGGCGATCGTCTGCCGTGTCGCACCGTCGTTCATTCGCTTCGGCAACTTCGAACTGCCGGCCTCGCGCGGCGATGCGTCGCTGCTGCGGCAGTTGGTGGACTTCACCATCCGCCGCGATTTTTCCGAGCTGCAGGGGCAGGGCGAGGCGCTGTACGCCGCATGGTTTGCGCAGGTGTGCGAACGCACCGCCACCATGCTCGCGCAGTGGATGCGGGTGGGTTTCGTGCATGGCGTGATGAACACCGACAACATGTCGATCCTCGGCCTCACCATCGACTACGGCCCTTACGGCTGGGTCGACAACTACGATCCGGAGTGGACGCCGAACACCACCGATGCGCAGCACCGTCGCTACCGTTTCGGCCAGCAGCCGAATGTGGCGTGGTGGAACCTGAGCCGGCTGGCCGGTGCGCTGGCGCCGCTGTTTGGCGACATGGCACCGTTGCAGGCGGGGCTGGATCGCTATGCCGCCGCTTACGCCGCCGCTGATCGCGCCAACACCGCGGCCAAACTCGGCCTGGCCGAATGTCGCGACGACGACCTGGCCTTGATGCAGTCGCTGCAAGCACTGATGCAACAGGCGGAGATCGACATGACGCTGTGGTTCCGCGCACTGGCCGATGTCGATCCGTCGGCACCGACGCTGGCGCCGATGGATGACGCGTTCTACGACGAGACGAAGCGACGCGAGGCCGAGCCGGCGCTCAATGACTGGCTGGCCCGCTATGTGGCGCGGCTGGCTGACGATCCGCTGTCGCCGGAACAGCGCCGCCAACGGATGTGCAAGGTCAATCCGCGTTACGTGCTGCGCAACTACCTCGCGCAGCAGGCGATCGACCAGGCCGAACAAGGCGACCCCAAAGGCATCACCGAGCTGCTTGAAGTGATGCGCCATCCCTACGACGACCAGCCTGGTCGCGAGGCGTTCGCTTCGAGGCGCCCGGAGTGGGCGCGGCACAAGGCGGGTTGCTCGATGCTGTCGTGCAGTTCCTGAGCTGGAAGGCCGGCACGGAGCCAGCCTTCGTCAGCAACGGATGGTGCCCTCGAGACGATTCGAACGTCCGACCTGCCCCTTAGGAGGGGGCCGCTCTATCCAACTGAGCTACGAGGGCGCGGCGGGATTTTCGCATGGATCGCGCGATGGTGCGATTGCGTTGCTCCTCCCCCTGCTTGCAGGAGGAGGTCAGGAGGGGGTTGCGCAGGGTCGCCGGAAATCGGGATCAAGAGCGACCCCACCCCAACCCTCCCCTGCACGCAGGGGAGGGAGCCAGGCGCAGGGGAGGGAGTCACTCTCGTCGCCCCTGCTAGAATGGGCAATTACCCGCTTTCAATTCACGGCGCCTCAAGGTGCCGCACGTCCAGGAGACATCCATGTCCCATGCAATCCTCAGCGCGCTTGGCCTCGACGGCGAGCAGTCCGGCAGCTACCTCGGCCAGGGCGAATGGTCGAAGACCACCGATGCCGGCGCGTTGCAGCCGGTGAACCCGGCCAGCGGCGAAGTGCTCGGCACCGTGCACGCGTCCAGCGCGGCCGACTACGAAGTGATCGTCCAGCGCGCGCAGGCGGCCTTCAAGGTGTGGAAGACCACCCCGGCGCCGCTGCGTGGCGAAGCGGTGCGCCTGTGCGGTGAGGCATTGCGCAAGCACAAGGATGCGCTCGGTTCGCTGGTCGCGCTGGAGATGGGCAAGATCAAGCCCGAGGGCGACGGCGAAGTGCAGGAGATGATCGACATCGCCGACTTCGCGGTGGGCCAGAGCCGCATGATGTATGGCTCGACCATGCATTCGGAGCGCCCGGGCCACCGCATGTACGACCAGTACCATCCCCTGGGCCTGGTCGGCATCATCAGCGCGTTCAACTTCCCGGTGGCGGTGTGGGCATGGAACGCCATGCTGGCGACCATCGCCGGCGACATCTGCATCTGGAAGCCGTCGCCGAAGACGCCGCTGTCGGCCATCGCGACGATGAAGATCTGCAACGAGGCCTTGAAGGACGCCGGCTTCCCCGACCTGTTCTTCCTGTTCAATGACGCCGGCAGCGATTTGGCGCAGGCGTTCGTCGACGACAAGCGCATCCCGCTGATCAGCTTCACCGGCTCGACCAAGGTCGGCCGCATGGTCGGCGAGCGCGTGGCCCGGCGCATGGGTCGTTCGCTGCTGGAACTGGGCGGCAACAACGCGATCATCCTGGATGACACCGCCGACCTGAAACTGGCGATCCCGGGCATCGTGTTCGGCGCCGTCGGCACCGCCGGCCAGCGCTGCACCACCACGCGCCGCCTGTTCGTGCAGGAGTCGATCTTCGACGGCGTGGTCGACACCCTGGTCAAGGCCTACCAGCAGGTCGAGGGCAAGATCGGCGATCCGACCCTGGCCACCACGCTGATGGGTCCGCTGAACAGCCAGGAAGCCGTGCAGGGTTACCTGCATGCGGTGGAGAAGGCCAAGGCCGCCGGCGGCACCGTGCGCACCGGCGGCAAGGCGCTGACCGACCGCAAGGGCAACTTCGTGCTGCCGACCATCGTCACCGGCGTGAACAACGCCGACGAGGTGGTGCAGACCGAAACCTTCGCGCCGATCCTCTACGTGATGCCGTTCAAGACACTCGACGAAGCGATCGACATGCAGAACGACGTGCCGCAGGGCCTGTCCTCGTCGATCTTCACCAACAACCTGCGTGCGGCCGAGCAGTTCCTGTCGGCGGCCGGTTCGGACTGCGGCATCGCCAACGTCAACATCGGCACCTCCGGTGCGGAGATCGGCGGCGCGTTCGGTGGCGAGAAGGAGACCGGTGGCGGTCGCGAGTCCGGTTCGGACGCGTGGAAGGTCTACATGCGCCGGCAGACCAACACCATCAACTACTCCGACGCGCTGCCGCTGGCGCAGGGCATCAAGTTCACGGTGTAATCGCCAGAACCGGTCGCGGACGGCTCACCGTCCGTGGCCGGTCGTGGCATGACGGCGCTGTTCCACCTCCCTGACGAGTGAGCGAACCGATGAGCTATCAACCGTCCTACCGTCCGCCAACCACCACCAGTTCGCTGGCCGTGGTGAGCCTGGTCTTCGGCATTCTTGGCTGGTGCGTGCTGCCGTTCATCGGCGCGATCGTGGCGATCATCTGCGGCCATCTGGCGCGGGGCGAAATTCGCCGCAGCCCGGTCGATACCCGCATCGAGGGTGACGGCATGGCGGTGGCGGGGCTGGTGCTCGGCTACGCGCAACTGGCGCTGTGCATACTCGGCATTTTCCTGCTGATCGCGGTACTGGTCTTCGGTTTCGCGTTTGCGGGCTGGCATTGATCGGCGCATGAACGACGCCGCTTCGCCCCCCTTTGACTTCGGTGGCTATCGCGTCGTGGTGGCCGGCGGCAGTCGCGGCATCGGTCGCAGCATTGCGCTGGCCTTTGCCCAGGCCGGTGCTGACGTGTCGATCTGCGCACGCGGCGCGGCGGCGCTGGAGGAAACCCGCCAGGCCCTCGCCGCGCAAGGCGTCACCGCGCATGCGCGACGTTGCGACCTCGCCGATGCAGCGGCCATCAGCGCGTATGTGGCGAACGCCGCTGATGCGCTGGGCGGCATCGACGTGCTGGTCAACAACGCCAGTGGTTACGGTTTCGATGAAGGCGACGAGAGCTGGCTGGCCGGTTTCCAGGTCGACCTGATGGCGGCCGTGCGTGCCTCGCGCGCGGCCCTGCCGCATCTGCAGGCATCCGCGCACGGCTGCATCCTGCACACCAGTTCGATCGCCGCATTCCGCCCGCGCGCCAACGGCGCGGCGTATGCCGCGGTGAAGGCGGCGCTCAGCCAGTACACCACTTCGCAAGCGCTGGCACTGGCCACGCATCGCATCCGCGTCAATGCAATCGCGCCTGGTTCGATCGCGTTTGCCGACGGCCTGTGGGAACGCCGCCGACTGGAACAGCCCGAGCTGTATCGCGCCACCCTGGCGAAGATTCCGTTCGGCCGTTTCGGCAAGCCCGAAGAGATTGCCCACGCCGCGCTGTTCCTGGCCTCGCCGTGGGCCGGCTGGATCACCGGTCACACGCTGGTGGTCGACGGCGGGCAGATGCTCAGTGGCTGACCTGAAATCCACCGCCCGCTTCAGTGATCGCGTGGATGACTACGTGCGTTACCGGCCGGACTATCCGGCAGCGCTGCTGGCGTGGCTGCAACGCGAACAGCGCGTGGACAGCGGCTGGCGGGTCGCCGACGTGGGTGCCGGCACCGGCATTTCCTCGAAGATGTTGCTCGACGCCGGCTATCGGGTGACTGCGGTAGAGCCGAATGCACCGATGCGCGCCGCGGCCGAACACTGGCTGCGCAGCTACCCGGCCTTCGATGCCGTCGACGGTCGTGCCGACGCGACGAACCTGGCCGATGCCAGCGTGGATCTGGTCACCGTGGCGCAGGCGTTCCACTGGTTCGACGAGCAAGCCGCGCGTCGTGAATTTGCGCGCATCCTGCGCCAGGGCGGTCTGGTCGCGATCTGGTGGAATTCGCGCCGGCTTGCCGGCACACCGTTCCTGGAAGGCTACGAGGCGCTGCTGCAGACCTTCGGCACCGACTACACCAGCGTGGCCGAACGCTATGCCGACGACGCGCGCATGCGCACCTGGTTCGGCAGCGGTTTCCGCGGCAGCGCCCGTTTCGAGCATGCCCAGCGACTGGATTTCGAATCGCTGCGCGGACGGCTGATGTCGTCTTCGTATGCGCCACCGGCCGGGCACCCGCAACACCAGCCCATGCTGCATGCACTGCGCGAACTGTTCGACAGCTGTGCCGAAAACGGCACGGTAAGCTTTGATTACGACACCCGCATCTTCGCGGGCCAACCGGTCTGATTCATGTACGACATCCTGCGCCCGCTGCTGTTCAAGCTTGATCCCGAGAGAGCGCACCACCTCACCCTCTACGCGCTGGGTGTGGCGCAGCGCAGCGGTTTCTCCCACTGGATTGCCAGGCCGCCGGCCGACCTGCCCACCACGGTGTTCGGCATCACCTTTCCCAACCCGGTCGGCCTTGCCGCCGGGCTGGACAAGAACGCCGAACACCTTGATGCACTGGACGCGCTTGGCTTCGGCTTCATCGAAGTCGGCACGGTCACGCCGTTGCCGCAGCCGGGCAACGACAAGCCACGCATGTTCCGTCTGTCGCAGCACGAGGCGATCATCAACCGGCTCGGCTTCAACAACGAAGGTGTCGATGCGCTGGTGCGCAACGTGCAGCAGTCCAGCTACCACGGCGTGCTCGGCATCAACATCGGCAAGAACAAGGACACGCCGAACGAGAAGGCGGTCAACGACTACCTGACCTGCCTGCACAAGGTCTACGACCACGCCAGCTACATCACGGTGAACATCTCCTCGCCGAACACGCAAGGCCTGCGTGACCTGCAGCAGGAGGCCACGCTTTACAAGTTCATCTCGGTATTGCGCGCGGCGCAGGAGCGGCTGGGTTCGCAGCAGGGCCGGCGCAAGCCGATGCTGCTGAAGATCGCGCCGGATCTCACCGAAGCCGAACTCGACGCGATCGCCGAGGTGCTGCTGCGCACCGGCATCGACGGCGTGATCTGCAGCAACACCACGATCGACCACGCATCGGTGGCCGACGACCCACACGGCGGCGAAGCCGGGGGCCTGTCCGGGAAGCCGCTGTTCGAGCGTTCCACCGCCGTGCTCGCCGGCATGCACAAGCGCCTGCAGGGGCGCATCCCGCTGATTGGCGTGGGCGGCATTCTGGAGGGCAGCGACGCCGCCGAGAAGCTCGATGCCGGTGCTTCGCTGGTGCAGCTCTACTCAGGCCTGATCTATCGCGGGCCGCACCTGGTCGGCGAATGCGTCAATGAAATCCGTCGCCAGCGCGAGGCTGTCCATGCAGCCTGAACGCACCGACATGGGCGGCTACACGCTCATCGAAAACGCCTCGCTGGCGAACCGCAACACGCTGCGCGTGGACGCACGCGCGACGCTGCTCGCCGAAATCCGTGACGCCAGCAAGCTGCCCGAGCTGCTCGACTTCCCCGCCGTGCGCAACGGCCGCCTGCTGGTACTGGGCGAGGGTAGCAACGTGTTGTTCAACGGCAATTTCGATGGCACCGTGCTGGCGATGGAAACCCGCGGCGTGCAGGTGGAAAGCGATGGCGACAGCGCGCGCATCGCGGTGGCCGCCGGCGAACGCTGGGACGACTTCGTGCGCTGGACCCTGGGCCAGGGCTACGCCGGCCTGGAAAACCTGATCCTGATCCCCGGCACGGTCGGCGCCGCACCGATCCAGAACATCGGTGCGTATGGCTGCGAAGTGGCCGAGTTCGTCGAGAGTGTGGAGGCGTGGGATACCCGCGAGCGCTGCGTGGTGACGCTGGACCACGCGACGTGCGCGTTCGGTTACCGCGATTCGCTGTTCAAGCACGAGCCCGGCCGCTACATCGTCACTGCCGTGCGCTTCGTGCTGCCGCGCAGTCGTCCGCTGCGCACCGACTACGCCGGCATCAACGAGCAGCTGGCGCGGATGGGCGTCGACAAGCCGGCGCCGTTCCACGTGGCCGAAGCGGTCGTGCACGTGCGCACGAAGAAACTGCCCGACCCGTCGGTGATCGGCAATGCCGGCAGTTTCTTCAAGAACCCGATCGTGGAGGCTGCGCTGGCTGATGCACTGAAGCGCGAACATCCCGATCTGGCTGTCTGGCCGCAGCCGGATGGACGCTGCAAGATTTCTGCGGCCTGGCTGATCGAGGCGGCTGGTTTCAAAGGCAAGCGCGAAGGCGATGCCGGCATTTCCAATCGGCATGCGCTGGTGCTGGTGAATCACGGCAAGGCGACCGGGCCGCAATTGTGGGCGCTGGCGCAGCAGGTGATGCTTGGTGTGCGCGAGAAGTTCGGCGTGGCGCTGGAGCCGGAGCCGGTCGTGATCGGCGCGCGCTGAGTTTCTTTTGTAGGAGCGCACCCTGTGCGCGATGCTCTTGCTCTTTCGTTTGATTGTTTGAAGCAACGAGCTTTCGTCCTCCTACGGAGGGCGAGTCACTTTCTCTTTGCGTGGCCAAAGAGAAAGTAACCAAAGAGAAAGGCCACCCCGCTTGGCGCTTGTTGGGCTTCCTGCCCAACAAGTCCGTGAGCCGGGGCCGGGCTTTTCGACAGGACTCCTGTCCTGGCGAAAAGGCATCGGCATCCATGCCGATGCCCCTGCGGGCCTGTCGACCCCGTCTCACCGCCGCACAGGGGCCCCGGTTAGAGCAGCGTGCCATCCTGGCCCGCACTCGGTACGCAACCGCTGCGCGGTTGCAAAAGCTGAAAAGCTGAGAGACCGAACGCTGGAGTTAAGTGGCGGCGGAGCCGTCTGCTTGGATGACTGTTTATGGCCTGCCCAAGGACCCTGTGGCTACAAGTATCTCGTGATAGCGCTGATTGTCTATGCCCGTGGCCTGTTCTGCTGCCAGAGGGTGACTGCTGGTTGCTGGAATGAGGACAGCAGGCCGGCTCGTGCTGTTTTGGAATTGCACCATTACCGCCAGCCCGAGAGTTGATGGATAGCCCGGGATTGCGTTGGCCATGGTGCCCGGGATGGGTCGCTCATGACTTCCGTCTTTGTCGTAGAGCTCAAAGTAACGATTGAAATCGTGCTCGTGAATCTCAACCCAGACGCCCCAGCCGTAGTAGTCAGATTGCTCGTTGAAAGAGAGCTTGAGCAGGCAGCGAATAAAAAAGCGACCGCCGAGTTGACAGAGATCGCTGTTGAACTTTGCCTGATGAGATCGTTCATTCGCGGGAATGGCCCAGACCACATCGGGAAGCTTCCAGCCATGATCGATGGGTAGGCCCTCGTGAGTGTCACCGCAGGTTGGACAAACGAAAGACTTCATGCGGGCCCTGACGCCGAGTAGACCCCATAGGTAGGGTGCTGTGCCGAGTATGCAGCTCGATTCTTGGCCGTGCCAGCGGCGAATTTCTACGGCAGATCATGCACTGGCACAACAATGTCGTCGGGGCGTGGCCGCATGGAACTCGTGATGGTTGATACCGGTCTATTCGAGCGAGGGTGACTGTCTTCCGGTGACGCCCGAGGCAATGACTGTCTTCGTTCGCGCTAGGAGTGTGGTGCGCCGCTGGCCGAGCCTCGGATACGGCTCAAATCTTTCAGCCGTTGCCGTGGTTCTGCTTTGCCTCAGCTCTGCTTTGCTCTGGCTCTTCTGAAAAGTGCGGGCCACGATGGCCCGCTGCTCTACCGGGGCCCCTCTGAAGCGGCGGGCGGGTGGAGGAACAGCCCGCAGGGTGGCTGGCATGGATGCCGGCCAGTTTGGCGTCAGTCCACGGATGGACTGTCGACAAACCGCGCAACCCGACCGCGGACTTCCCGGGCAGGAAGCCCGGAAAGCGCGCAAGCGGGGTGTCGTTTTCTCTTGGGTACTTCTCTTTTGGACAAGCAAAAGAGAAGTACCTCGCCCTCCGCAGGAGGGTGAAAGCCCTTCGCTTCACGACAACAAATCAAGCAAGAGCATCGCGCACAGGGTGCGCTCCTACAAAAGCATCAAGCGCGAACCCGCTTCTCGATATTCGGCAGAAACACCGTGATCAACCCCATCAGCGGCAGGTACGCGCATAGCTGATAGACGTATTCGATGCCACGGTTGTCGGCCAAGCCGCCAAGCACGGCGGTGTCGATGCGCCGGGATGCTGATCAGCTGTTATCTGCTTGCCAGCCACAGCGCGCCTGCGGTGCAGGCGGCGAATATCATCAATCCATATCGCACCTGCTTGAGCAGCGCAGCGGCAATGTCCTCCACGGGCTTCGTCGAGAGCAGGAACGGTCGGCCATCCTTGGGGCAGGAGAGGATCGGCTCAGGCCTCATCACGTCGGGAGCATCGGCGCCAAGCAGGGCCTGTTTTCTTGCCGATTCACGCGCGTTGTCCCATTCCTCCATATCGATCTGCCCGTTGTTGTCGGCATCGAACCGGGCCAGCAGGGCGGCGTGATCGCTCTTCCACGATGTCAGGATGGCGGACACGGCGTCGTCGGTGCCCTTCGGGACCTCGTGGACAGAATGACTGCCAAACTGGCCGACCGCATACAAGGAGTCGCCCTCCGACATGCGCATTTCCGTGTACCGGTAATCGCCGTCCATCGAGTTCATGACAGATGTCTTCGTTGGCCACTCGGAGTAGCCGCGCCAGCGGTCCATGCTGCTGAATGTCACCTTGGCCCCCTCCGGGACGATCATCACCCGAGCGGTGCCGTCGTCGATGATGAACGGCAGGGAGCAGGTTGCCTGACTGATCGTGACCCACTTCTTGTGCTTGTCGTCACCGCGCAATTCCTCGACGGTATAGCTCCACCAGGTGCATGGCTGGCCGGTCATCGGCCCCACCCGGGGATGATCGGTAACCGTCGATTGGGTGCCGGACAATGCGACATAACCGTGTGCAGCGGCACGACAGCGTGACACCGGGGTGCCCTGGATCAACCGCAACTGCTGCAGCTTGCGCCCCCAGTAGTACAGACTGCCAAGCGCGCCTGCGCCGAGGATGAAGGCGATGAAACCTGGAGGAACCGTCGAGACACCAGTCATCACGGGCGGGCCATCAGTTGAACAGTGCCTTCAGGTCGGGCTGCTTGAGCTCGCTCTGGCTGAAGCGGATCGGGGTGGCAGAACCGAACGCAAACAAGCTGGCGATGAAGCGGTCGGGGAACTGTTCAATGCGCACGTTCAACTCGGTTACCGTGTCGTTGTAGAACTCGCGCCGGTCGGCAATGGCTGACTCCAAGCCGCTGATGCGGCTCTGCAGATTGCGGAAAGTCTCGTTGGCCTTGAGGTCAGGATACTTTTCGGCCACCGCGAACAGTTGGCCCAGGCCGCTACGCAACTGATCCTCCGCAGGCCCCAAGGCAGCAGCGTCGGCGTGCTGGCGGGCGACGGAGATCGCGCTGCGTGCCTCGGCAACCTTCACCAGCGTCTGCTGCTCATACACCATGTATTGCTTGCAGGTCTCCACCAGGTTGGGTAGTTCATCGTGACGCTGTTTCAGCAGCACATCGATGTTGGACCAGGCTTTGGCAACGTTGTTCTTCAACCGCACCAGATTGTTGTAGATCACCACGACGTAAATCGCGATGACGGCGAAGAACGCCAGAAAGCCGAATCCCTTGATGCCCACTTGATCCCTCCCCCGTTGAATGGTCCCCAAAAGCATAGCCGAGGCGCCTTCGGCATGGCACCCTGGTGAAGCGCTGGCCGCTCTTGTGGCGTCGCCCTCCGCAGGAGGACGAAGCTCTGCACTTGATCAACCGAAAGAGCAGGAGCATCGCGCACAGGGTGCGCTCCTGCAAAAGCATCAAGCGCGAACCCGCTTCTCGATATTCGGCAGAAACACCGTGATCAACCCCATCAGCGGCAGGTACGCGCATAGCTGGTAGACGTACTCGATGCCATGCGTATCGGCCAGCCCGCCGAGCACGGCGGCGCCAATGCCGCCCATGCCGAAGGCGAAGCCGAAGAACAGGCCGGAGACCATGCCGACGTGGCCGGGGATCAATTCTTGCGCGTAGACCAGGATCGCCGAGAACGCCGAGGCCAGGATCAGGCCGATCACCACGGTCAGCACCCCGGTCCACATCAGGTTCGCGTGCGGCAGCAGCAGGGTGAACGGGGCCACGCCCAGGATCGATACCCAGATCACCCACTTGCGCCCGATGCGGTCGCCGACCGGGCCGCCGACCAGCGAACCGGCGGCCACCGCGAACAGGAACACGAACAGGTGCACCTGTGCGCTCTGCACCGACAGGCCGAACTTGTGGATAAGGTAGAAGGTGTAATAGCTGCTGAGGCTGGCCAGGTAGAAATATTTGGAGAAGATCAGCAGGCCAAGGATGGCCAGCGCACCGATGATCCGGTTGCGCGACAGCGAAATCACGTCGAGATGGCGCGCCGAGGACTTGCCGCGCGTCAGGTGATGGCGCCCGTACCAGCGCCCGACCTGCAGCAGCACCACGATCGCCAGCAGTGCGGCCAGCGAGAACCACGCCACGCTGCCACGGCCGTGCGGCACGATGATCCACGCTGCCAGCAGCGGCCCCAGCGAGGAGCCGGTGTTGCCGCCGACCTGGAACAGCGACTGGGCCAGTCCGTGCCGTCCGCCGGAAGCCATTCGCGCCACCCGCGAGGATTCCGGATGGAATACCGACGAGCCGGTTCCCACCAGGGCCACGGCCAGCAGCAGCAAGGGGAAGTTCGGTGCCACTGCCAGCAGCAGCAAGCCGCACAGGGTGAAGCCCATGCCGATCGGCAGCGAGTAAGGCATCGGTCGCCTGTCGGTGACCATGCCTACCAGCGGCTGCAGCAGCGAGGCGGTGAGCTGGAAGGTCAGCGTGATCAGGCCTACCTGGGCGAAACTCAGGTGGAAGCTGCCTTTCAACAGCGGATAGATCGCCAGGATCAGCGACTGGATCATGTCGTTGAGCATGTGCGCGAAGCTGATCCCGCCGAGCACCGCGAACTGGGTGGGTTCGCCGGTGGGGAGGCTGTCGGCGGAGGCGGGGATGGCCGAGGGGGAGAGCGGGGCGCTTTCGACGCGGGTCTGCATGGGGGGCGATGACTGTGTGGGGTGCGCTGCGGGGGCGCCAACGATAAGGCAAGCGGCGAGGTTCACGCATGTGCCAGACAGCTCGCCGTCATCCGGCCGTCATCAACGCCCTGCACACTGGGCGGAAGCCGATCCGTCAGCGCTATCGGGCGGGTCTTGCCGGCGGCAAGCTACCATGGAGGAAGCCGCCCACTTCATGCTGCATGGTGTACCGATGAACAGCCGCATCATTCGCGAGACTTCACCGCCCGGCGCCCTGGCGCCCGCCGCCAACGATGCTGCAGGCATGGCCGTCAGTCCGGATCTCACCGATCCCCGGCTGTACATCCACCGCGAAATGTCACAGCTGCAATTCAACATTCGCGTGCTCGACCAGGCGCTGGACGAGCGCACGCCGCTGCTGGAACGGCTGAAGTTCCTGCTGATCTTCTCGCGCAACATGGACGAATTCTTCGAGATCCGGGTGGCCGGGTTGAAGGGCCAGGTGGCGCTGGACCACGAGCTGATCGGCCCGGACGGCATCGGGCCGAAGCGCGCGCTGGCGATGATCAGCGAGATCGCGCACCGGCAGATCGAGCGGCAGTACGCGATCCTCAATGAGCGCATACTGCCGGAGCTGGCCAGCCAGGGCATCCGCATCGTGCGTCGCCAGCAATGGACGCACAAGCAGAAGCTGTGGGTGCGGCGTTATTTCCGACAGGAACTGGCCCCGCTGGTGACCCCGATCGGGCTGGACCCCACCCATCCGTTCCCGCTGCTGGTCAACAAGAGCCTCAACTTCATCGTGCGGCTGGAGGGCGTCGATGCGTTCGGTCGCGATTCGGGCCTGGCGGTGGTGCCGGCGCCGCGCGTGCTGCCGCGGCTGATCCAGATGCCGGCCGAAGTCTGCGACGACGGCGACAACTACGTGCTGCTGTCGTCGATCATCCATGCCCATGTGGAAGAACTGTTCCCCGGCATGGACGTGCTCGGTTGCTACCAGTTCCGGCTGACCCGCAATGCCGACCTCACGCTGGATCCGGAGGATGTCGAAGACCTCGCGCTGGCCTTGCGTGGCGAGCTGTACTCGCGCCGTTTCGGCGACGCGGTGCGCCTGGAAGTGGCCGACAACTGCCCGAGGGACCTGGCTGACCATCTGCTCAGGCAGTTCGGGCTGGCCGAGTCGGAGCTGTACGAGGTGAACGGTCCGGTCAACCTGGCCCGGCTGTTCAGCATCGCCAGCCACGCCAGCTATCCGCGGCTGCAATATCCGCCGTTCATGCCTGCGTTGCCGAAGGAGCTGCGGCACACGGAGGATCTGTTCCAGGTGATCGCCAGGCAGGATGTGCTGCTGCTGCATCCCTACGAGTCGTTCGCGCCGGTGGTGGATCTGTTGCGCCAGGCTTCCGTCGATCCGCAGGTGCTGGCGATCAAGCAGACGCTTTACCGCACGAATGCGAAGTCGGAAATTGTCGATGCGCTGGTCGAGGCTGCCCGCGCAGGCAAGGAAGTGACCGCGGTGGTCGAGTTGCGTGCGCGCTTCGACGAAGAGTCGAATCTCAGCCTCGCCTCGCGCCTGCAGCAGGCCGGCGCGATGGTGATCTACGGCGTGGTCGGCATCAAGACGCACGCCAAGATGATGTTGATCCAGCGCCGCGAGGGCCGCGAGCTGGTGCGTTATGCGCACCTTGGTACCGGCAATTACCACAGCGGCAACGCGCGGCTGTATACCGACTACAGCCTGCTCACCTCCGATGAGGCCTTGTCCGGGGACGTGCACAAATTGTTCAGCGAGCTCATCGGCATGGGCACCGTGCTGCAAATGAAGCGGCTGCTGCATGCGCCGTTCACGCTGAAGAGCCGGCTGCTGGAGATGATCGCCGACGAGGCGGCACATGCCGCGGCGGGCAGGCCGGCGCAGATCATCCTCAAGCTAAATGCGCTGACCGAGCCGACCATCATTCGCGCGCTCTACCAGGCCAGTATCGCCGGCGTGCAGGTCGACCTGATCGTGCGCGGCATCTGCTGCCTGCGCCCGGGCGTCGAGGGCGTGTCGGAGAATATCCGGGTACGTTCGATCATCGGGCGCTTCCTCGAGCACAGCCGCGTTTACTGGTTTGCCAACGACGGCGAGCCACGGCTGTATCTGTCCAGCGCCGACCTGATGGAACGCAACCTCGATCGCCGCGTGGAAGCTGCGTTCCCGATCGAGGGCAAGAAGATGCAGCAGCGTATCCGGCATGTGCTGGAACTGTGCCTGGCCGACAACGTCGGCGCCTCGCTGCTGCAGGCCGATGGCGAGTACCTGCATCCCGCGCCTGTCGCGGGGCAGCCGGTTCTCGACGTGCAGGCTGAGTTGATGGCGAAGCTGTGCGTTCCGGGCGGTGCTGGCTAAGGACGCGGCGCGGGTGGGCCTGTCCACCGTTCGCGCTGGTTTGCGTTGGGGAAGGGTGTCCTGTCCCATCCTGCCGTGGAGCGCGCGATGTCCCTTTCCTCATCATTGCCAGGAAGCTGTGCACGGGCTGCGCTGCTGCTGATGCTGGCCGTCGCCTGGCCGGATGCCTCCGCTGGTGCCCTGCGCGACGCCCTGATGCACCCTCGCACAAGCGCCGGCCAGGCCGACCTGGCGCTTCCAGTCGGTACGCGGGTGTTCCGCGATGTGGCTTACGGCGCAGATCCGCGCCAGCGCTTCGACGTTTACGCGCCGCCGGGGATACATCACGCCCCGGTGATCTTTCTGGTCCACGGCGGTGGCTGGCGTCGTGGCGACAAGGCGATGACCAACGTGGTAACCAACAAGATCGCGCGCTGGTTGCCGCGCGGCTTCATCATCATCTCCAGCAATTACCGCATGCGTCCGGACACCGCACCATTGCAGCAGGCACGCGATGTGGCACGGGCACTGGCGATGGCGCAACGCCAGGCCGTGCAGTGGGGCGGCGATGCGCAGCACTTCATCCTGATCGGGCATTCCGCCGGCGCGCATCTGGTGGCCTTGCTCAGCGCCGAGCCGGCGCTGGCGAAGGCGCAGGGCGCCCAGCCATGGCTGGGCACGATCTCGCTGGACAGCGGCAGCCTGGACGTGGTTCAGACCATGCAGGCGCGTCATTTCCCGTTGTTCGACCAGGCGTTCGGTGCCGATCCGGCGCAGTGGCGAGCGGCCTCGCCACAACAACAGATGGATGGCGCGATCGTGCCGTTTCTGGCGGTGTGCTCCAGCCGCCGCGCGGATTCGTGTGCGCAGGCGCAGGCCTTCGTGCGCAAGGCCGTATCCTTCCGCAGTCGCGCCAGCGTGCTGCAGGAGGATCTGTCGCACGGCGAGATCAACCGGCAACTCGGGCTGTCTTCGGAATACACTCGGGCGGTGGAGCGCTTCATGAGTTCGCTTGATCCAGCCGTGGCCCGTCGACTCGACGATCAGGTGGCGCGTATCGCTGCGTTGCCGGTGGTCATCAGTCGCTGATGCGGTTCGCCGCGTGGGCAGGCAGTCAACCGGGCGCGCGAGCAGGATGCGCCCGCGCGGGCCGAATACAGGGGTTGCCTTGAACGCATCGGCACTGTGGTGGGGTTTGCTGTTCGGCTCGATCGGCCTGGGCTTCTTCATCTATGGAAAAAGGCAGCAGGCGATCGTGCCGCTGGTCTGCGGCATCGCGCTGATGGCGTTTCCCTATTTCGTCACCGGCACGGCCTGGCTGATCGTCATCGGCATGCTGCTGATCGCGCTTCCCCGCTTCCTCAAGTTCTGAGCGCGCAAACGAAAGGCCCCGGCAATGCCGGGGCCTTTCGTTTGATCCGTGGTGGAGCGGATGGGGATCGAACCCACGACCTCCACGATGCGAACGTGGCGCTCTCCCAGCTGAGCTACCGCCCCACGGAAGCGACGAATATTAGCAGCGCACCGGCGCTTCGCCAAGACCCGCTGTGTGCAGTTCACCCCGGCAGCAGGCCCGGCAGCCGGTCGCGCAACACCTCGCCACGCCAGCCGTCGAGAAAATCCGGCCACTGGGCGGTGACCACGTATTCCTCCAGTACCTTGCGCGGGCACAGCAATCCCGGTGGCAGATCGAGATCGCCCGCGCGGGTATCGACCAGCTGCTTCATCTCGGCCAGCGCCTTCTTTGCCTCGCCCTGCGGATGGGCCGGGATGCGCGCGGTGGCGGCGACTTCCTCGGCGCTGACGGCGGGGACAAGCAGCTCGAACAATTCGCTGCGCTGGGCCGAGCGCAGAGCCCGCTGGCCACGACTGCGTTGTTCGAGATCGCCCGCTGTGGTCGGTGGCTGGTACGCCAGATTCAGCGCGAGGTTGTCGTCGAGCAGCCAGGGGCGCGGCACGTCCAGTCGTCGTGCGCTGCGGTCGCGCCACAGCAGCAGGCGGCGCAGCAGGGCCTGCTGTCCGGGTGACCATTCGGCGGCGCCACGCAAGGCGCGCTGCGGTTGCGGATCGCCATCGCGGTGGCTGGCGCGTTGCTTCAGCCGCGCACAATCTTCGGCGTGCCACGCGCTGCGGTCGCGCTGCTGCAGGCGTTCGGCCAGTTGCTCGTGGATCGTCTTCAGGTAGACCACGTCGAGCGCGGCGTAGCTGCGCTGCGAATCGGTCAGCGGTCGCTGCAACCAGTCCGAGCGGGTTTCACCCTTGTCCAGCTCGTCACCGGCCAGTTCGGCGACCAGCGCGCGGTAGCTGATACCCAGGCCCATGCCGACGAAGGCGGCGGCGATCTGGGTGTCGAACAGCTCATGCGGACCATCGGGCAGCAGTGGTGCGAGGGTTTCCAGGTCTTCGCTGGCGCTGTGCATGATGGTGACGGCCGGGCCGGCGCCGAGCAACGGCTGCAGCGCGGCGCCGATGTCGAACGCCAGCGGATCGACCAGTGCGTAGCGCCCGTTCCAGCCCAGTTGCAGCAGGGCCAGTTGTGGATAGAAGGTGTTGCGTCGCATGAACTCGGTGTCCAGGCCGATCGCCGCGTCTGTCGGTATCGTGGCCAGCCAGGCCTGCAGCGCGTCGGGGTGATCGATCCAGTCGGCGGCAGGGGGTTCGGGCAATGACATCGGTACTCCTCGAGTTTGACGCGGAACGGCGTGGACACGGATTGCCCTGCCGGCAGTTTGTGCCTATGGTGAGCAGCGCACGATAACAGGCCGCACCCAAGGACGCCCATCTATGCCGAACAACGCAACCCTGCGCCGTCAGCGCTTTCTTGGTGGTGCGTTGGGGGTGATCGTGCTGGGGTTCGCGCTGACCTACCATTTCTTTCCGCAGCTGTTCCATGTCGATCCGACCCTTGCGCCTCGCCGGTCGATGTCGCTGGGCGCGGCGGCGCCGGGAAGTGGCCTGCAGCCGGAACGGCAGGCGGCCATCAGCGAACTGAATGCCGGGCCGCCGCTGACGCTTGCGCCGGCGGCGGTGATCGCCGCGCGCAACAGCGCAATGGCCGACCTGCCCAAGCAGCTGAGTGTGGATCCGCCCGAGGTGCAGGCCCTGCTCGATCGTGCTACCAAGGCACTGCACGCCGGCGCGCTGGCCGGTGACGACAACAGCGCCGCAGCCTTGTTCGAGCAGGCGCTGAAGCAGAAGGCGGACAGCCGGCGCGCCGTGCAGGGACTGTTCGACGTGCGCGCGCGGCTGGTGGCGGAGATCGACCAGGACATCGCCGTGGGCGATGTCGACGCGGCGCGCGACTTGCTCGGCGCCTTGCGCACGCTACCCAACGCCGAGGCCGAGGTGGCGCAACTGGAAACCAGTCTGCAGACCTTGGAAAAGGTGCGCCCGATGCTGGCCAGGGCGGCCGGGCTGTTGCAGCAGGGCAAGGCCGACCGGCCTGCCGGTGGCAGTGCGCTGGACCTGTACCACGAGGTGCAGGCGCTGGACCCGCAAAACGCCGTGGCCGAGCAGGGCATCCTGCAGGTGCAGCGTGCGGTGCTGGATCGTGCCCTGGCCGCGGTGGCGCAGAACGATTTTGTCGGTGCCGATCGCGAACTGGCTGCGGCGCAGGTGATCCGCCCGGGCTCGCAGCAGATGCGCGATGTGCACCAGCGCGTCGACGACCTGCGCGAGCAGCGCGCGAGCGGCGTGCTGACCCAGGCTCATACGGCCCTGGATGCCGGCAACGTGGCGCTGGCCACCAGGCTGGCGGACCAGGCCGGCTCGATTGATCCGCAACTGCCTGCGCTGGCGTCTTTCAGCGAGCAACTCACCAACGCGCGCCTCTATGCCAGCTACAAACCCGGTCAGGTCTTCGTCGACCATTACGTCGATCTGCCGGGCAAGACGCCGGCGATGGTGGTCATTCCCACCGGCAGCTTCCTGATGGGCTTGCCGGCGGCGGATACCGACCGGATCGAATCCGCCCAGCCGCAGCATGCGGTGACCATCGCCAAGGGTTTCGCCATGGCGCGCACCGCGGTCACGGTGGCCCAGTTCCGCGAATTCGTGCGCGCCAGCGGCTACGTGCCCGACGCGGTCAAGCTGGGTGGCGCCAGCGTCTACGACGAACGCAGCGGCGCCTTGCGCGACGACAGCACGGCCACCTGGGAGGACGACTATGCCGGGCGCAAGGCCGACGACAATCTGCCCGTGGTGAACGTGTCCTGGGCCGACGCCACCGCCTACGCGGACTGGTTGCGCCAGCGCACCGGCAAGGCCTATCGACTGCCCAGCGAAGCGGAGTTCGAGTACGCGCTGCGTGGCGGCACGCAGACGCGCTACTGGTGGGGCAACGGCACGCCCTCGCGTCCGGTCGAGAATCTCACCGGCTCGGTCGACCGCTCACGCAGCGGCCGGCGCTGGAGCAATGCGTTCCGCGGTTACCGCGATGGCTATTGGGGGCCGGCGCCGGTGATGAGCTTCGCCGCCAACCCGTTCGGGCTGTACGACATCAACGGCAACGTCTCCGAGTGGGTGGCCGACTGCTGGCACGACAGCTACCTGCGTGCACCCACCGATGGCAGCGCCTGGATCAATCCCGGCTGCCGTGCCCACGTGCTGCGCGGCGGTTCGTGGGGCAGCTCGCCCGAACAGGTGGACTCGGCCTACCGGCAAGGCGCCAACGGCGACGCCCGCAGCGGTCGCGTCGGTTTCCGCGTGGTGCGCGAGTTGTAGCCCGACACGAAAAACCCCGCGCGCGGCGGGGTTCTTCAAGGCATTGGTACCGGTGAGAGGACTCGAACCTCCACTGTGTCACCACAAGCGGATTTTGAGTCCGCCGCGTCTACCATTCCGCCACACCGGCATGTGTGAGCGGGAGATTATGCCGGGTTCAGTGGACGCGGTCGAGTCCCAGCTGCCGAATGTCGCGACCGTACCAGCGATCTTCCGGCAGCGGCTGGAACACCGAGCAGCGCAGCATCGGGCCGGAATAGATGTGCAGGCTGACGGTGACGGCGTCGTCGCTGGGGTTGCGGATGCTGTGATATTCGTGTGGCGGTATCAGGCTGCCGGCTGAACCGGCGCCGGCCTGGATCGAGCCGACCGGCTGGAAGCAAAAGCGTTGTTCGTCATGCTCCAGCAATTCGTACTGCACGATTTCCAGCGCACCGTTCCACACGCCTTCGACGCACCACATGCCGTCGTGGTCATGGATCGGCGTGCCCTGGCCCGGACCCCAGGTCATCGCCACCACGCAATAGCCGTGGTCTTCGCTGCGATAGAGCTCGCGGCGGGCGTAGTGTTCGGCATTCGCCTCGAACACGCATTCGGGCAGGGTCACCGACTTGTCGCGGATCATCCGGCACAGGCTGTTGCGCAGGCTGTCGGTGAGTTCGTGGGTGGTGGGCTTGGCCACGGCGGCGTCGATCGCGTCGATCAGGGTGCGGCTGCCGGGGAAATCCAGGGTAAGCATGGCGGTCTCGGGTGGTGCGTGATGCCGGGCATCTTAGCAGCGGGAGGGTTAACGCGATGGCAGTCAAGTGACTCCCACCGACATCGTGGCGTGCTCAGGGCAGGGCGAGCCGGCTCAGGAAACCACCGATCGCATGGCTGTAATTCTCGATGTCGACCAGGAACGCGTCGTGGCCCTGCGGCGAGTCCAGCGCCACGAACTCGACCCGGGCGCCGGCGGCCTGGAGGCCTTGGGCAATCTGCTCCTGCTGCTGCAGCGGGAACAGGATGTCGGTGCTGACGCCGATCACCATCGCCTGTTCGATGCAGATGCGCTGCAGCCCTTCGTGCACGCTGCCGTGGCCGTACTCGGCGATGTCGAACCAGTCGCTGGCGCGCGACAGGTACAAATAGCTGTTCGGATCGAAGTTGCGCACGAAACGCTGAGCGTGGCCTTCCAGGTACGACTCCACCTGGAACTCGCGGCCGAACGGTTCGTCTTCGCGTTGTTCGGGATCGAGCCGGATCCGCGCGAAGCGTCCATTCCATTCCATCGCCGAGCGATAGGTGATCACGCCGAGCTTGCGCGCGATGCTCATGCCCAGGTCGGGATAGGCGCCGCCGTGCTCGGCATGGATGTCGTATTGGCCGTCGTTGAACTGCGGGTCGAGCCGGATCGCCTCGCGCTGCAGCGAGCGGATCGCGATCGCGAACGGTTGCGCCTGCGGCGCCGTGTCCACGCTGATGTGGGTGCGCACGCTGCCTGGATGCAGCAGCATGTAGGCCAGCGCGCTCATGCCGCCCATCGAGCAGCCGATCAGGCAGGCAAGCTGCTCGATACCCAGGCTGGCGACGACGGCATGGGCGGCGTTCGCGACGTCTTCCAGCGCCAGCTCCGGAAAGGCCAGGCGGTAGGGCTTGCCGGTGGCCGGATCGATCGAGGCGGGGCAGGTCGAGCCCTTGTCGCTGCCCAGCGAATTCACGCAGATGACGAACCAGCGCGTGGTGTCGATGGCCTTGCCGGGGCCGGCCATCTCCTGCCACCAACCGGGCGTCGGGTCTTCATCGCACGAGGTCATGTGAGCGCTGGGCGACAGGCCGGTCAGCACCAGCACCGCGTTGCTGCGCGCCGCATTCAGCGCGCCCCAGGTCTCGTACGCAACATGCGCATCATGGAGTTCGCCGCCGCGCTTCATCGCGAAGGGCGAGGGCAGGGCGAGATAACGGCGCGCGTCGCCCATCGTCAATGCACCTTGTCGATGCTGATCTTGATCGGTGTCTTGCTGTCCACCGCGACCACACCGGCATCGCCTTCGAGGTCGCCGGGCTGGGCGACCGGCTGACCGCTGTGACTGATCCGGGCGCCGACGAAGACCTGCGCCACCGTGGACAACTTGAACGCCGGCGTCATCGCCATCGCGTCGTTCAGCGTGACGGTGGCGGGCAGGCTGGCGGGATCGAGTTTCGCCACGGCCAGCGGCATCGGCGGGCCGTCCGGCGAGCGGGCATAGACGAACAGCACGTCGCCCGCGGCCAGTTTGTCTTTCAGTGCCGGCGCCAGCGCCACCTGGACCTGCAGCGAGGCGGTTGGGGCGGTAGCGTTGGCTTCAGCGGGGCGGGTGCTTGAGCTGCTGGCGGGCGCACCACCGGCGCGGGCATCGGCTACGGCGATCTGCTCGGCGACCGATCTGGCGACGCTTGATCCTGGCTCCAGCTGCGGTTGCAGCAAGCGCCAGGTGGCGGCGGCATCGCGATAGTCGCCGCGCTGGAAATCGGCGATGCCGAGCAGCCACAGTCCGCGCTGGCTGTCCGGTTGCAGTTTCACCGCGCGCTGCAGCAGCTCGCGTGCGCGGCCGTCGATGCGATGGTCGGCGCGCTTCATCGAGTCGTTCTCGGCCCAGCCGATCATCGCCTCGGCATTGTTCGGCGACAGCTTCAAGGCATGCTCGAACGCGTCACGTGCGTCGGCCGGCTGGTGCAGCATGCTGCTGGTCTGGGCCAGCAGCATCCAGCCCTGCAGGTCGTCGGGCTGCTGCTGCAGGTGGGTGCGCAGCTCGAGCAGTGCCTGCTCCATCGTCAGCGATGGCGGTGCCTGCGCGCTGGCGCCATTCAGTGCGGCTGGCGTGCCCACCAGCAGATACAACGCGCCGGTACCCAGTGGCAAGGCCAGGGCGATCAGCAAGGCAACGGCGAATACGCTGCGCGGTCGACCCGACTCGCGCCCCTGACGCAGCAGCGGCAACAACAGCACGGCCAGCGCTACCGCCACCATCACGGCAGCAGCTACAAGAAAAGCGATCTTCACCAGTCGTCCCCGGAATCGGTAGGTGTTTCAACCACGCTGCGCGCCGCGCGGCTGCGCTGGCGGATCACCGCCAGCATCACGCCGGCACCGCCGAGCAGAATCAGCAAGGGGCCGAACCAGAGCAGCCAGGTGCCCGAGCTCAGCGGCGGGTCGTACAGCACGAACTCCGAGTAACGCGCGACCAGGTATTGCTTGATCTGCTCGTCGCTTTTGCCGGCCTGCATCATGCGGAAGATCTGGTTGCGCAGGTCACGCGCGATCGGTGCATTGGAGTCGGCCAGCGTCTCGTTCTGGCACATCGGACAGCGCAGCTGATGAGTGAGGTGCTGGAAGCGCAACTCCTGCGCATGATCCTTGAACGGCATCGGCTCGATCGCCTGCGCATGGGCGAAGCCTGCGCACATCAGCAGCGCCAGGAATACCACGCGCAGGAGCCCGCTCGCGGGCGATGCTTTTCCGAATCCCGAATCCCGGCTTTCAACAGACGAAAGTCTGGTCATCCCCAATCCCGGCTTCACGGTGCCTCCTTCAGCATCGCCGCGATGGCCGGCTTCAGTTCCTTCGCCACCACATCGGGGGTGATCGGGCCGATATGCTTGTAGCGGATCACGCCCTTGGCATCGATCAAGAAGCTTTCCGGCGCGCCGTACACGCCGAAGTCGATCGCGGTCTGGCCCGGCTCGTCGGCGATCAGCAGGGCATACGGATTGCCATGTTGTGCCAGCCAGCTTTTCGCATCGGCCGGCGCATCCTTGTAGTTGTAGCCGACCAGGGCCACGCCCAGGGTCGGCGCCTCGGCGCTCAGCACCGGGTGCTCCACGCCGCATTCGATACACCAGCTGGCGAACACGTTGAGCAGGTAGGGCTTGCCGAGCAGGTCGGCCTTGCTGACCATCCGGGTGGGCTCGTACAGCTTGGGCAGGTTGAACGCGGGCGCGGGCTTGTTCAGCAGCGGCGTCGGGATCGCATTCGGGTCGTGCTGCGTGTTCCACCAGATGCCGAAGCCGAACAGGCCGACCAGCAGCATGAAGCCGATAAAGGGAAGCAGGCGGTTCATGCCTGGTTTTCCCGTACCTGCAGGGGCAAAGCTGCATCGGCGCCACCTTCGGCCTGCGCGGTGCGCTTGAGGCGGAAGCGCTTGTCGGTGGCGCAGACGATGCCGCCCAGCATCATCAGCAGGCCGCCGCCCCAGATCCAGCGGATGAACGGCTTGGTGTACAGGCGCAGCGCCCACGCGCCTTCGAGGTTGTTGGCGTCCATCGGCTCGCCCAATGCCACGTAGAGGTCGCGGGTGACGCCGGCGTTCACCGCCGATTCGGTCTGCACCTGACCGCGCGGATAGGTGCGTTTCTGCGGATGCATCACAGCAATCTGCTGGTCGCCGCGGGTCACCGTGACCGTGCCCTGGTCAGCGGTCCAGTTCGGTCCGGTGGTGTGATGCACGCCGTCGAAGCGGAAATCGTAGCTGCCGATGTGCTGGGTTTCGCCCGGCGCCATGCGCACGTCGCGGGTCACGCTGAGCGACTCGGACAGCAGCACGCCGATCACGAAGATGCCCACGCCCAGATGCGCCAGCAGCATGCCGGCCAGCTCGCCGGGATAGCGCCGGCCGCGTGGCATTTCACGCCAGCGCTTGTACGCATACAACAGCACGCCAACGACGATCCACACGCCGGCGGCGACGCCGACGATCGCCTTCAGGTTTCCGTCGACGAAGAAGGCGGCGATGATCGCGCAGGCCAGCGCAGCGATACCCACGCGCAGCAGCAGGCCCTTGAGTACCGGTGCGTCGCCCTTGCCCCAGCGCAGGAAGGGGCCGAATGGCATCAGCAGCACCACCGGCGCCATCAGCAGCGGAAACAGGAAGCCGAAGTAGGGCGGCCCGACCGAGATCCGGCCCAGGTTCAACGCATCGCCGATCAGCGGAAACAGCGTGCCCAGCAAGACCATGGCGGCAGCCACCGCGAACATCAGGTTGCCGATCAGCAGCACCGTCTCGCGCGAGACCACGTTGAACGCCTTGCCGCCGAGCACCTTGGGTGCCCGCAGCGCATACAGCAGCAGCGAGCCGCCGACCACGATGGTCAGGAAGGCCAGGATGAACACGCCACGACGCGGGTCCGAAGCAAATGCATGCACCGAGGTCAGCACGCCGGAACGTACCAGGAAGGTGCCCAGCAGGGACAGCGAGAAGGCGAAGATCGACAGCAGGATGGTCCACGCGCGCAGCGAGCCGCGCTTTTCGGTCACCGCCTGTGCATGGATCAGCGCGGCGCCGACCAGCCACGGCATGAAGCTGGCGTTCTCCACCGGGTCCCAGAACCACCAGCCACCCCAGCCCAGTTCGGCATAGGCCCACCAGCTGCCGGCGACGATGCCGCAGGTGAGGAAGGCCCAGGCCATGTTGGTCCACGGCCGTGCCCAGCGCACCCAGGCCTGTTCCAGCTCCCCGCCGAGCAGGGCGGCGATCGAGAACGCGAACGCCACGGAGAAGCCGACGTAACCCATGTACAGCATCGGCGGATGGAAGGTCATCCCCGGGTCCTGCAATACCGGGTTGAGGTCCGCGCCGTCGCCGGGCATCGGCAGCAGGCGGCCGAACGGGTCGGAGGTGAAGATGATGAAGGCAAGAAAGCCCACCGCGATCAGGCCCATCACTGCGATCACGCGCGAGGCGAACACCTCAGGCAGTTTCTGGCTCAGCGCGACCAGCGCGATCGTCCATACGTTGAGGATCAGGATCCACAGCAGCAGCGAACCCTCATGCGCGCCCCATACCGCAGCGATGCGGTAATACCAGGGCAAGGCCAGGTTCGAGTTGTCGGCGACGTATTGCACCGAGAAGTCGAAGCGCAGGAACGCCCAGGCCAGGATGCCGAACGCCATGGCGACGAACACCGCCTGTCCGGCAGCGGCCGGACGCGCCACTGCCATCAGCGCGCGGTTTCCGCGCCACGCACCGATCAGCGGCAGGATGCTCTGCGCCAGTGCCAGCAGCAGGGCGAGGATCAGCGCGAGTTGGCCGAGTTCCGGAGTCATGGCATTTTGTCCTGTGCCGCAGCGCCTTCTTCGATCTTCTTGCCTTCGTGTGCCTTGGCCATCGCGTCCTTCAGCTCTTTCGGCATGTAGGTTTCGTCATGCTTGGCCAGCACTTCGGTGGCGACGAAATGGGCGTTGTCCATGTGGCCGGTAGCGATCACCGACTGGTTGTCGCGGAACAGGTCGGGCAGGATACCGGTGTACTCCACCGGCATCGCGCCACCGGCGTCGACCACGGTGAAGGTGACCTTGAGCGAATCGCCGGAACGCTGGATCGAGCCGGCCTTGACCATGCCGCCGAGGCGGAAGGTCTTGTAGCTGGCCGCTTCGCCGGATTGCACCTGGCTCGGCGTGAGCAGGTAGTTCATGTTGTTCTGCAGCGCCAGCACGACCAGCACGGCGGCGACGGCGGCCGCGGCGAGGATCGACAGCACGATGGTGAGTCGGCGCTTGCGGGTGGGGTTCATGGGCATGTGGGCAACCGCCCCGGTCAGGGGGATGGTGGAATTGGAATGGATGGGCGTTCCCGGCGTGCACTCTGACGCGCCAGCCGGGCGCGAAGTTCACCGAGCACGCGGCGACGACGCAGGATCGGCGCGACGGTGTCGGCGATCAGCACGAGGAAGAACAGCGCGTAGGCCGGCCAGACATAGGCGGCGTAGCCACCCATGGAAAAAAAGACCTGCAAGGCGCTCATCGGTCGGCCTCGTCTGCGGCGATCTGACGCACCCAGTCCTTGCCGCCCTCGAGGTCGAGCAGGTCGGTGCGCACGCGGCGGAACAGGCTGGCGGCGTAGTAGAACTTGGTGGCGAGGGTCATCGTCAGCAGCGGCCACAGCATGTCCCATGACATGGTGGACTTGCCGAACACGTTGACCGTGCTGCCCTGGTGCAAGGTGTTCCACCAGTTCACCGAGAAATGCACGATCGGCACGTTGATGATGCCGATGATGGCGAGAAAAGCCGCGGCGCGCGCGCCCTGGCGGCGATCCTCGAACGCGTGGTACAGGCCGATCACGCCCAGGAACAGGAACAACAGCACCAGTTCGGAGGTGAGCCGGGCGTCCCAGGTCCACCAGGTGCCCCACATCGGCTTGCCCCACAGGGAGCCGGTGACCAGGGTGATGAAGGTGAACGCGGCGCCGATCGGGGCCGATTCCATCGCCACCACCTCGGCCAGCTTGATCCGCCAGACCAGCGCGATGAACCCGGCCACGCCCATCACGGCGTAGATGAACATGCTCATCCAGGCACTGGGCACGTGGATGAAGATGATCCGGTAGGCGTCACCCTGCTGGTAGTCCGCCGGCGCCAGTACCAGCCCGCCATACAGCGCGACCATGCCCAGCAGCAACGCCAGCGTCGTTGCCCACGGTTGCAGCGTTCCGGCGAAGCGGTAGAAGGTTGGCGGCGAACTCAGCCGGTGCAACCAGAGCGGGATCCAGTTAGACATGGTGAATCGTCATGCGTCCAGGGCAATACGAAGGGCGGCGGCGCAGGCCAGCGGCGCCAGTACCACGGCCAGCACCAGCGAGGCAGCGAGCCAGGCGATCGGCGCAAGCCACGGCAGACCCTGTTGGGCGGCTGCCACGGCGCCGGCGGCGAAGATCACTGCCGGCACGCAAAGTGGCAGCAACATCAAGGCCAGCAGCATACCAGAGCGCCGGGTACCGGCCGTCAGCGCCACCAGCACCGCGCCGAGCAGGCTGAGCAGTGGCGTGGCCAGCAGCAGGGCCAGCAACAGCACCGGAATCACCGCGCCTGGCAGGTGCAGCATCGCCGCCATCAGCGGCGCGATCACGATCAGCGGCAGCGCGGTGGCGATCCAGTGCGCAAGAATTTTCATGCCCAGCATCGGTGCCAGCGGCTGCGGCGCCAGCACCAGCTGTTCCAGCGAGCCGTCCTCGATGTCGCTGGAGAACATCGCGTCCAGCGCCAGCAGCATCGCCAGCAGCACGGTGACCAGCACCACGCCGCCGGCGATCCGCTGCAACAGGCTGTCCTCCGGCCCCAGTGCGAACGGGAACAGCATGGTCACGATCAGCGCGTACAGCACCGGCATCGCGATGTCGCCGCGGCGGCGCCAGGCCAGCGTGAGGTCGCGCCGCAGCATCGCGGCGCAGGCGGTGGCAAGATTCGGCGGGCTCATGGCTGTACTCCCTCCCCTGCTTGCAGGGGAGGGGTGGGGTGGGGTAAAGCTCTTCCGCAAGAGCGAACCCCCTTCCAGCCTCCCCCTGCGAGCAGGGGGAGGAGCTCATGCATGGGGCGTCTCGTCTCAGTCATGCAGGCGGATCCGTCGTGGCTCGCCACCGTGGAAGCTGACCGTGCCGTGGCTGGTAACCATCGCGGCGCCGCCGGCATCGGTATGCCGCTCCAGCAGTTCGTTCACCAGCGCGATGCCGATCCGGTCGAGATTGGCGTAGGGCTCGTCGAGCAGCCACAGCGTGGCAGGCAACAACAGCAGGCGAGCGAGCGCGGCACGCTTCTTCTGGCCGGCGGAGAGCCGGCGTACCGGTTCGTCCTCGTAACCGCGCAGGCCGATCGCGGCCAACACCGACGCCACGCTGACGCCCTCGCGCGAGCCATGCAGACCGGCAGCGACACGCAGGTTCTCGCGCGGACTCAGATCGGCCTTCAGGCCAAGCTGGTGACCGAGGAACAGGATGTCGCCCGCGCACTGGTCGCGCTGCAAGGGTTCGCCGCGCCAACGCACTGCACCGACGCCGATGTGCAGCAGGCCGGCCAGCATGCGCAGCAAGGTGGTCTTGCCGCTGCCGTTGTCGCCCTCGACCAGAGCCAGGTCCCCTTCGCGCAGCTGGAAATCCAGCGGCGCGAACACCGGTTCGTCCTGGCGATGGAAACTCAGGGCCCGCGCTTCGAGCAGGGGTACGGCGGTACTGGCAGCAGTCATTCCCGCGATTGTCCGCAATGGCGTGGGTGCTTGTCCATGCGGCGCACTGCCGCTGAAGCTTCAGTCCAGCATGCGCAGCAGGGCGGCTCCGGCGGCTTCGCCATGGACATAGGCCAGTTGTCCGTGGCTCCTGGCCAACCGGTCCAGCGCGGCGATGTCGGCGCCGATGGCGAACAGACTGGGCTCGCTCCAGCCGCTGCTGCCCACGCCGATGGCCGGCAGCACGATGGTATCCGGCAGGGCTTTCAACGCGGCCAGCAACGCGTACTGGGCAGCGAGGTTCGCTGCCGGCGCACGTCGCCGGGCCTGGGGATTCCAGGCGGTGATGAAGGCCCACGGATGGGCGCCGACCAACCCGGCCAGCGTGTCGGGCAGGGGCAGGTCGACGCGCAGGGTCGCCCAGCTCACCGTGTCGATGCACACATGGTAGGCGGTGGAGCGGAACGCCTCGAGCAGCGCCTCATCCATGACGCAGTGCCGGCAGTGGGGCCAGGGTGGAGACGAACAGCTGTGCAGCCGCGTCGAGATCGATCGCGCCCACGTCAGCCTTGCCGAGCAGCAGTTGCTCCAGCAGCCGATCCTGCGCGCGGCCACGCTCGAGCGCGTAGGCATACGGCAAATGGGTGAAGCTGACCATGCGGTAGCGCGCCATGTAATGAGTGGGGATACGGGCGGCCAGCAGCGCGCCCAGTTCGCGCTTGGCCAGGTAGTGCGGGTCGGCCACCGAGTCGCGCATCTCGACGTAGTTTTCCAGCGCCATGCGGGCGATCGCGTCGGCGTTCGGCTGGCGTACGCGCTGGAATTCGGTGAATACCCCGGCGCTGTCATTCGGTGCTTCGGCCAGCAGGTTCGCCAGCACCACGGTGTCCTCGAAACCGCAGTTCATGCCCTGGCCGTGGAATGGCACGATCGCGTGGGCGGCGTCGCCCAGCAGCAGGGCGCGACCGTCCAGATGCCAGCGCTCGAGGTACAGCGTGGACAGCGTGCCGACCGGGTTCCGTTCGAAGTCCGCGTTGAAGTGCGGGATCAGCGACAGCAGGCCCGGAAACTGTTCGCTGAAGAACGTCGCTGCGGTCCCGGCATCGGTCAGGGTGGCGAAACTCGGCGCCGCGCCCTGCGTCGGCAGAAACAGCGTGACGGTGAAGCTGCCCTCGGTGTTCGGCAGCGCGATGCACATGTAACCGCCGCGCGGCCAGATGTGCAGCGCGTTTGGCTCCAGCGCGTACTGGTCGCGGCCGCCGCTGAGCTGCAACACGGCGGCGGGCAGTTCACGCGACGACGGAATTTCCAGTTCCTTGTAGCCATGACCGAGCGATTCGATGCGCTCGCCCAGCGGGCTGTACGCGTTCATCGCCGCTCGTACTGCGGAACCTGCGCCATCGGCACCGATCAACAGGCCAACCTGCAGTTCGCGTTCCACCCCGGCGGCATCGGCAAGCCGGATGCGTTGTGCGTCGAAGTCGGTACCGATCAGCGACTGTCCGAAATGGAATTGCACGCCGGTCGCCTCGGCTGCATCCAGCAGCAACATGTTCAAGGCGCCGCGGGAGACCGACCAGATCACTTCGCTGTCGTCCACGCCGTAGCGCTGCAACGCGCGGTTGCCCTCGCGATCGTGCACCATGCGTCCGCGCATCATCACCGCGCGTTGCAGCACGTCGTCGGCCAGGCCTGCCGCACGCAATGCCTGCAGGCCGCGTTCGGCCAGTGCCAGGTTGATTGATCGGCCACCGAGGAAGCCGGCCAGCCGCGGATCGGGGCGCTTCTCGTAGACGTCGACCACAAAACCGCGGGTCGCCAGCTGCTGCGCCAGCAGAGCTCCGACCAGGCCGCCGCCGATGAGGGTGATGGATTGTTGCTGCGCCATGCTGCGATCCGTGGAGGGAGTCTGCCCACTGTTCCCCAAGCAGCGCGCGACTGCAATCGCGCGTTGGCGCGGGAACTCAGAAGCTCATGAAATAGCCGCCGTTGACCGGCAGGTTGGCGCCGGTGATGTAACCGGCGTCGTCGGCAGTGAGGAAGGCCACCGCGCGGGCGATGTCCGCCGGCGAGCCGAGTCGGCCGACCGGGATGCCGGCAATGATCTGTGCGCGGATTTCCGCGGAGACCGCGGCCACCATCGGCGTGTCGCAATAACCGGGCGAGACGGTGTTCACGGTAACGCCCTTGCGCGCCGTTTCACGTGCCAGCGCCATGCTGAAGCCGTGCACGCCGGCCTTTGCGGCGGAGTAGTTGGTCTGCCCGAACTGGCCGGTCTGGCCGTTGACCGAACTGATGTTGACGATGCGGCCGAAGCTGCGTGCGGTCATGCCTTCGACCACGTTGCGGCAGATGTTGAACACGCCGTCGAGGTTCACGTGCATCAGCTCGTGCCATTGCTGCGGGGTCATCTTGCGCAGGCCGGCGTCGCGGGTGATGCCGGCCGCGTTGACCACGATATCGACGCTGCCGTGCTGCTGCTCAAGCCGCGAAATCAGTTGCTGGCAGCTGTCGAAGTCGCTGACATCGACTGGCTCGAAGCTGATGGCGCCGTTGAACTCGGCAACGTCGTCGCGGAACGCGGCCACGCGCTCGCTGCGCGATGCCAGGTCCAGCGCGATCACCCGGCGACCGGCCCGGGCCAACTGGCGGCAGATTTCCGTGCCCAGGCCGCCGATGCCGCCGGTGACCAGTGCGACGCGTTGGGGAAGGGCAGTCTGGCTCATCGGTTATCGATCCATGGCACGATCATGCGGCAAGGCAGCACGTGCTGTGCTGCAGCGGACTGATCGGAGAAGGCGGGGGGCAACAAACAAACGGCGCGTCGATGCGCGCCGTCGGCCGGGTCGGAATCAGCCGGACTTCTTGCCGCTGCGGGTGCCGGCACCCGGCGTCGGGATCACCTGGGCCGCGGTGTCGATCAGGCCGCGCTGCATGGCCTGGAAGGCGGCCATGTTGCGCTCGGTCAGGTCGTTCAGCGTGTTCCAGGGCGTCTGTCCCATCAGGCTGTTGAGCTGGCTGCGGAACTGGGTCTGCTGGTCGAGAAACACCTGCAGGCTGCGCTCCAGGTAAGGGCCCATGAAGCCCTGCAGCGAATCGCCGTAAAAGCGGATGATCTGGCTGAGCAACTGTGGCGACAGCATCGGCTGCCCCTTGTCCTCGTGCTCGGAGATGATCTGCAGCAACACCGAGCGGGTCAGGTCCTCGCCGCTCTTGGCGTCGCGGACCTCGAAATTCTCGTTGTCCAGCACCAGCTGGCGGACTTCCTCCAGCGTGATGTAGCTGGAGATTTCCGTGTCGTACAGACGCCGGTTCGGATACTTCTTGATGGTGCGTTTGGTTTGTGCCATGCGCCACAAGCTAGCAGAAGATATTGCGCCGCACCAGTCGACCGGGAGTTTTCATGTTGCGGCCGCCGGCCGCAGCATTTTCAGTGGCCGACCGCGCCGCCGGCGCTGCCGAACGGCGGCTTGGCAAACCACAGCACCGGAATCAGCAGCACGAACAGGATCGCGCAGGCCCAGAACACATCGTTCACCGCCAGCGTGAGTGCCTCGCGCGTCAGCAACTGGTCGACCAGGCCCAGGCTTTGCGTATGCGAGAGCCCCGCATGCGACAGTTGTCCGATGAACCGGGTTGCGGCCGGGTGGCCGGGGCTGACGTACTCGGTCAGCGTCGCATGGTGGGTTTCGCCGCGGTGTTGCCACATTGTCACCATGATCGCGGTGGACACGCTCGAACCGATCGTGCGGCAGAAATTGGACAGGCCCGAGGCGCTGGCGATCTGGTCCACCGGCAGGCCGGACAGGTAAACCTGGTTCAGCGGGATGAAGAAGCACGGGATCGCCAGGCCCATCACGAAACGCGGGATCACCAGCGTGGAGAACGAAGCGGAACTGTCGAAGGTGGAGAACCAGTACGCGGTACCGGCGAACACCAGGAAGGCGAACGTCACCACCGCGCGCAGGTCCAGTTTGTGCATGTTCTTGCCAAGGATCGGCGCGATCAGGAACGCCAGCACGCCGACCGGTGCGGTGGCCAGCCCGGCCCAGGTGGCGGTGTAGCCCAGGGTGATCTGCAGCCACAGCGGGAACACCACGTTGATGCCGAAGAACGCGAACATGCCCAGCGACAGGCTTATCACGCCAACCGTGAAGTTGCGTTGCCTGAACAGCGACAGTTCGACCACCGGATGCTTCGCATGCAGTTCCCACACGATCAGGAAGGTCAGGCAGATCAGCGCGGTGAGGCCCAGCACCAGGATCATCGGTGAGGAGAACCAGTCGTGGTCGTTGCCGTTGTCCAGCATGAACTGCAGCGCGCCCACGCCAACCACCAGCAATACCAGCCCGATCATGTCGATCGGCGCCTTGTAGGTTTTCGTCTCGCGCTTGCGCAGCAGGCCCCAGGTAATCACTGCCGCCGCCAATCCGACCGGCAGGTTGATGTAGAAGATCCACGGCCACGAGAAGTTGTCGGTCAGCCAGCCGCCCAGGATCGGTCCGAAGATCGGCGCCACCACCACGGTCATCGCCCACAGCGCCAGCGCGATGCCCTGTTTCTCCTTCGGATAGTTCGACAGCAGCAGGGTCAGTGACAGCGCCACCATCGGGCCGGAGCCGGCGCCCTGCAGCAGGCGGCCGATCACCAGCATCGGCATGCTGGTGGCCAGGCCGCACAGCATCGAGAAGATCACGAACATCAGTACCGAACCGACGAAGGTCTTCACCTCGCCGAAGCGGCGCGCGAGCCAGCCGGTCAGCGGCTGCATGATCGCGCTGGCCAGCGCGTACGAGCTGATCGTCCAGGTGCCTTCGCTGGGGCTCACGCCGAGACTGCCGGCGATGTGCGGCACCGCGACGTTGACGATCGTCATGTCCAGCACTTCCATGAAAGTGCTGAACGCGACGGCGATGGTGAGCAGCGCCAGCGGGCCGCCGTGCAAGGGCTTCAGCGGCGTGGCGTCGGAGGTGGCGTCGTTTGGCGTGGTGGCCATGGTCCGGCTCAGTGGGCAGCGGCAAGATGGGGCAGATTGGCGCGGATGATCCGGTCCGCTTCCGCATCGGCCTTGCTGGCCATCTGGTCGTAGACGTCGGTCTGCGCCACCGGCGGCTGTGCCGAGGTGTTCGCCAGCACGCTGCCCCGGTCATCGTGGATGTCGACAGTGACATCGGTGGACAGGCCGATCCGCAACGGGTGCTTGTCCAGTTCCCGGTTGTCCAGCGAGATCCGCACCGGCACGCGTTGCACCACCTTGATCCAGTTGCCGGTGGCGTTCTGCGCCGGCAGCAGCGAGAACACGCTGCCGGTGCCGGCGCCCAGGCCGATCACCTTGCCGTGGAATTCGGCATCGTCGCCGTAGACATCCGAGACGATCTTCACCGGCTGCCCGATGCGGATGTGGCGCAGCTGGCTTTCCTTGAAGTTGGCGTCCACCCACAGATCGTGCAGCGGCACTACGGTCATCAGCTGCTGGCCGGCAGCCACGCTGTTGCCCAGTTGCACACTGCGCTCGGCGACGTAGCCGGAGACCGGCGCGTAGATCGCGTTGCGCTGTGCGGCGACCCACGCCGCGCGGAAGTTCGCGCGCGCCTGCAGCACCGCGGGATTCTCCGGCACATCCGTGCCTTCGATCGCCGCATGTGCGGCGGCGGCCTGCGCCTCGGCGGCATCCACCGCAGCCTGCGCCTGGGCCACGCCATCGCGCAGGTGCTGCACGATCTCCGGCGATTCGGCCTGGGCGGCGATCAGCGGCAGGCGGCGCTTCAAATCGGCCTGGGCTTTGCTCAGGTCGAGTCGGGCCGCCGCCACCCGCGCGTCGGCGCCCGTGGCCGAGCTGGTCTGCTGACGCACTCCGCGCACGGCCTGGGCCAGTGCGCTGCGCGCCTGCTGCAGTCGCGTCTCGGCATCGGTGCCATCCAGCTTCACCAGTACCTGGCCTGCTTCGACGCGCTGGGTGTCGTCGGCGAGGATCGCCACCACGGTGCCCGGCACCTGGGCGGAGATGGCCACCTGGTTACCGCCAACATAGGCGTTGTCGGTTTTCACGCGGGTGGAGAGAACCAGCAGCCACAACAGGAACCAGATCACGCCGGCGAGAACGAAGACGCCGGCAACGATCAGCAGGGCGCGGCGACGCTTCGCCGGGTTCTTTGCGGCCATGCCGCTGTCGTTGCTGTCGACAGTGGTTTCGGATTCAGTGGCGCTCATGGTCGGCAGCTCCGGCATTGACAGAAGTGGAAGGGCGAGTGGTGTCGACGGTGGTGCGGTAACCGCCGCCAAGTGCCTTGATCAAGGCCAGGTCGGTACTCAATGCCTGCGCCTGCAACTGGGCGGCAGCATCGTCCTGCTGCAACAGCGTGGCCTGTGCACCGAGGCTTTCGCGCAAGTCGCGCACGCCCTGGCGGGCACGCGCCCGGGCGCTGGCCAGCAAGGCGCGATCGGCGTCCCGTTGAGCCTGCTGCTCACGCTGGCGCGCGGCGACCTGTTCGGCGCTCAGCGACTGGGTGGCCACTTCGCGAGCGGCGATGAGCACCGTGCTGTTGTACTGCGCCACGGCGGCGTCGAGCTGGGCCTTGCTCACGCCATAGTTGGCTTCGAGCGTGCCGCCGTTGAAGATCGGCAGGTGCAACGCCGGCGTCAGCGCGAAAGTACGGCTGCCCGCGGTGAACAGCTGGCCCATGTCGATGCTGGACAGTCCAGCAAGAGCCTTGATGCTGAGGTCGGGGAAGAACTCGGCGCGCGCGGCATCGGTCTGTTTCAGGGCGGCCTCGACCTGCCAGCGACTGGCCGCGATATCGGGGCGACGTGCAATCAGGTCGAGCCCGGCGTTTGCCGGCACGCCGCTGTCGACGCGGGGCAGTGGGCTGGCGTGAAGTTCGGGCAGCTCGGCTGGGGCCACGCCGAGCAGGGAGGCCAGCGCGACACGGCGGATATGCGCCGAGCCATCCAGCGCCACCCGCATCTCGCGCACGGCGGCCAGCTGGGCGCGCGCTTTCTGTGCTTCGTCGGGCAGGTCCACGCCCTGCTGCACGCGCAATTCGACGATGCGGGCGAGATGCTGCTGCGTGGCCAGCAGGCGATCGGCCAGTTGCAGCCGGGCCTGGTCGGCCTGCCAGGCAAAGTAGGTGTCGGCGACCGCGTACTGGATCGCCAACGCGGCGGCACTGCGCTGGGCCCGGGCTGCGCGCGCCTGGTCCAGCGCCGCTTCCATGCTTGCGCGCTTCTTGCCCCACCAGTCGAAGTCGTATTGCAGCTGGACGCCGAGATCGGCCTGGTTGTACCAGCTGAAGCCGAGGAACTTGCTGGGTATCAGGCCATGGTCGCTCATCCGCGTACGGGATACCTGGGCGCTGCCATTCACCGACAGACCAAGCTGGGCCGCGGCCAGCTTCGCCGACTGCTCGGCGTTCTGCACCCGGCTCTGCGCCAGCGCCAGGTCGGGAGATTGCTGCATCGCGCGGTCGATCAAGGCATCCAGTTGCGGGTCGTCGTACTGGCGCCACCAGTCGGTACTCGGCCAGCCGGCGCGTACCGGCGCCTGCAGGCCGGCCAGCGGCGCTTCGTCGTGCAGCGCGGGCGCATCCAGTTTGGCCGGCGCGCGGGCACAGCCGGCCAGCATCAGCACGATTGCGGCTGCCAGCACGATGCGACCGCCGGGCGGGGCATGCTTCATCGGTTTTTCCTTCATGGGTGGCGGCCTTCGTCCAGTTGGTCGATGTTGCCGGCCAGTTTGCGCAACAGGCGGTCCAGCTGACGCTTGTCGGTGGCGCTGAAACCGGCGAACAGGTTGGCAAGGCGCGGAAACATCGGCGGCAGCATCTTCTGCACCATGCGCCGACCCGCCGGGGTGATGCGGATCACCACCTGGCGGCGGTCGCTTTCGCCGGCACCGCGGCTGATCAGGCCGCGCTTGACCAGCGCATTGCCGATGCGCGTCATGTTGGTCGCGCCCTGGTTGGTGTACTCGCACAGCTCGCCCGGGGTCGAGATGCCGTCGGGACGGCTGTACAGGATCATCAGGGTGAGGAACTCGCTGTGGTTGAGCTTGTTCGGCTTCAGCTCGGACTCGAGTTCCTCTTCGATGTCACGGCCAAGCATCAGCATCAGACGGCACAGGCGCGCCTCGGTCGCGGGCATCTGCGGGATGATGCCGCTCACCCGTCCGATGCCTTCGTCCATCATCGCGATGCATTGCTTCAGTTGCGCCATTTCACTGATTCATATTTCACCAGTGAAGTAAAATATCAGCAGGCGACTGGCCCGTGCAAGGGGCTGTTCGTGCGTCGATCAGTCGAGGCCGAACAGTCGGCGGGCGTTCGCGCGGGTCGCAGTGGCGACGTGCTGTTCGGACTCACCACGCAACATGGCCACGCAACGCAGCACTTCGGCCACCCGGGCCGGCTCGTTGCGCTGGCCGCGGTGCCGGCTGTCGGGCTGGTCGGGGGCGTCGCTTTCCAGCAACAGGAATTCGATCGGCATCTCCGCCACGATGCGACGCAATCGGTGTGCCCGCTCGTAGGTCACCGGGCCGCCGATGCCGAGATGGAAGCCGATCGCCCAGAGTTGCCGGGCCTGCTGTTCGCTACCGGAAAAGCTGTGCACCACGCCGCCAAGGCCGCCCAGACGACGCAGTACAAGAATGACTTCCTCCAGCGCATTGCGCGCATGCACGATGACCGGGAGCGCGTGCTCGCGAGCCAGCCCCAGCTGGCTGACGAAGTAGTGGCGCTGCAGTTCCGGATCGAGACTGTCCAGATGGAAGTCCAGGCCGATCTCGCCGACCGCCACCGGTCTGTGCTCACTCAAAAGTGAAGACAGTGCCTGCACATTCGCCGGCACATGATGTGGCAGGAAAACCGGATGCAGGCCCCACGCCGGGTGCAAGGCCGGATGACGTTCGCAAAGCGCGCCAATCACCGGCCAGCTGGCGGCGTCGACGGACGGCACGATCATGGTGTCCACGCCTGCTGCCAGGGCGCGCTGCATGACTTGATCGCGATCGCCGTCGAACGCGAGATCATTGAGGTGCACGTGGCTGTCGGCAAGTTTGAACATGTATGTATTTTCGTGTCGTGGCCGAGGGAACTGCTAGCTGGATGTGAAGATAATGTAGTCGGAGTGAGCTAACTCCGATTCAGTTGGAGCAAGGTTCAATGAGTGTGCATGTTTTTACGCACGCCCCCGCTTCGCAGCCAGCAGCCAGACAAAACAGAGGAGAGATGGTTATGAACAGAATGACGATCAATGTACTGAATATCGCGATCGCTGCAGTACTGGCGACCGGGGTTTCCGCGTGCAATCGAAATGCCGATGCCGGGGTTTCGGACGCATCCGCCGATGCGGGTGCCAGCGGCGATGCCGGGGTGAAGTACGCCAAGGTCATCAGCGTCGATCCGGTGCGTTCCACGGTCAACAATCCCAGGCAGGTCTGCCACGACGAGACGGTCACCCATACCGCTCCGCCGAAGGATGAGCACCGCATTGCGGGTACCGCCATCGGCGCCGTCGTAGGCGGCCTGCTCGGCAACCAGGTGGGCGGCGGCAAGGGCAAGACCCTGGCGACGGTCGCCGGCGCGGTCGGTGGTGGCTATGCCGGCAATCGCATTCAGGCGAGCAAACAACATGGACAGGTGACTTCGTCGGTCGAGCGCAAATGCGAAACCGTGAACAACAACAGCACCAAGATCGTCGGTTACGACGTGCGTTATCAGTACAACGGCGTCACCCGTACCGTGCGCATGGATCATGACCCCGGTGATCGCGTGCAGGTCCAGGAAGGCGTGACCGCCGTATCGGACGCTCGCTGACACTCTCTCCCCCGGAAAAGGAACTGACTCCATGAATGCACTGACCAGCAAGTTCGCACTGGCCGCGGCGATGACCGCCGGCCTCGCTTTGACCGGTTGCGTCACCTCGCCCTACGGCAACAATGGCAACAACGGCGGCTATCAGGCGCAACAGGGCAATTACGGCAACCGCAATACCCGTTGCCAGGCTTGCGGTGTGGTGCAGGAAGTGCAGCAGGTCTATATCGACGGCGGCAGCGGCAACGGCGGCACCCTGGGCGCGATCATCGGAGCGGTAGCGGGTGGCGTGCTCGGCAACCAGGTCGGCAAGGGCGATGGCCGCAAGGCCGCCACGGTTGTCGGTGCGGTAGCCGGTGGCGTGGTGGGCAACCAGGTTGGCAAGCGCAACAGCGGCAATGATGTCGCATGGCGCGTGGTGGTGCGACTGGACAATGGGCAGTACGCCACGGTCACCCAGCGCGAGAACCCGGGCGTCCGCAACGGCGACTATGTCGAGGTTCGTGGCGACCACGTTTATGCGCGCTGATTTGTTGTTCTTCAAGTAGACGTCTAAACGTCCAAACTAAAAGGCCCTCGAAAGAGGGCCTTTTTTGCGCGTTGCTTGAAAGTGCTCAATTCACCGCATAGAACGCGTGTTCACCGATCGTCACGCTGGGACGATTGTGCGACCAGGTCGGCGAAATGGCGGTCGTGGCGAAGTGGTCGGCGCGTGGTACCAGCATGCGACGTTGCGCCACGGGCAATTGCCAGTTGTGCAGCGACGTGCCGGCGATCTGCCATGCCTTGTTGAACGCTTCGAGATTGGTGATCTCGAACGAGCCCGGCGTGGTGGTCGTGGCGAACTGGTGTGGCGAGGTCACCACCTTGCAGACGGTATCGCCCCAGCGACCGCGATCGCGGCGGCGCAGGGCCACTTCCGCCACCGCGAGCTGACCGTTGACCGGTTCACTGCGTGCCTCGAGATACACCGTGGTGGCCAGGCAGGCCTGGTCGGCGACGGGTTGTGGCATCAATGTAGTCAGCCACAACAGCATGGAAAGTTTCATGTTCTGCCTCCAACGTGCTGTACACAGAAAGCAGACGCAGCTTCATGTGCCGTTGCGGTGGACGGGCGGGCAGGCCGTTCCACCTGGATCAATCGCCGCGGCCGAAACTTGTGGCCAAGACGTTTTGCCACGGGATTGTGGCGGGTCGAGCGACGTATGAGGTCGCACGGGGGATTTGGTGCTGGTCGGGCGTGGCGCGGCGCTGTGGGCCGTATTGCCGGCGATCAGTACGCTCTCGTTGATTGCGAGGCGTTGTTCCATCCGGCGGTGTGGCTGCCGGGTCGCGCCGATTCGGAATTCATCCGGTTCGTCGCGTCAATCGACACCCCGTGTTCCGGATGTCGCGATATTCGATCGGCGGAGCCTAGTGGCGGAATGTGCCGCTGGCAAGTGCCGGGTCTGCGGAGTTTAACCGACGCTCATGATGAGGTGACAAGTGCCATCGCGAAAATCATTGCTCGCGCAGATATTGTTCATGCCGGCCACGACGAGAGCAGGGTGATGGCCACGCCATTGTCCAGTGTCAGCGGCGAGCCGTCGTTCGCTTGCGCTGCCAGTTCATCACTCAACACGGCTAGTGCTTCGTGACCCGTGCCGGTCGCAACGACATCGAGCACGCGGCCGACCTCGCGGCCATCCTGTAGCAATGCACTGCCGGCACTTTCCGCTTGCGACAATGTGACGCAATGCAGATGCCGTTTGTGTCCGCCGCGAAAATGCATGCGCGCGACAATTTCCTGGCCGGGATAACAACCCTTGTCGACTGCCACGGCGTGCAGACGCTGCAGGGAAAGCGCCGGCGGCAGCAGTTCACCGAGGCTGGCTTCCGTGAGCCATGGCCAGCCGTTGCGCAATTGCATGAGCCGCCATGCGTCATCGTCCGTGTGGTTGATGACAAGACTGTGCGAGTCGCAGCCGAATGAAATGATGGCGTTGTCGTCGGTGGCCGCAGCGGTGTCGAGCGATTCGCGCACGAGCGATCCCAGCGACAGCGCGGGTCCGCTGGCAAGCCGCCGCGGCGGCAGCGCCGTGATGCTGACTTTCGAGCGGAACACGAAGCGTCGCAATGCCTGGGCCATCGTGGCAGCGCTGCCGCCACGCAGCAGCAGCAGATAGCGATCGTCCGCCACCCGCGCCAGATGAAAAAATGCCAGTACGCGTCCCTTCGGATCGAGCCATGCACTGAACTGCCATCGACCCACGGACAGCGAGGCAACCGCGCTGCTGAACTGGGCATGCGCGAACGTGGACGCGTCGGCGCCTTCGATCTGGAGAGTTTCGGCGGGGAAGGATGGGTTCATGGGGACTGCAAAGTTGGGGGCGCGGGACGGCGGACGCAAGGGCGTGGATACGTTTCGGACAAGCTCGCATGGTTGTACTGCATTGCCGCAAGTATTAACCTTTCACGGCTCACCAAAACCATGTCCAATACCACTGCTCCCCTCGAATCCCTGCCTGCTTCCGTTCCCGCGGAAATCGCTGACGTGCCTGCGGCTACGTCATCGGACAAGGATTCTTCGGAGCGGGCGGTTCCCGATCCCACGCGTTACGGCGACTGGGAGAAGAACGGACGCTGCATCGACTTCTGAACGTTCGCGCTGGCGTCGTCGCCGTCGTGCAAGGGATCAGGGGCGGCGTGGCGTGGACACCAGCGATTCCACACAGGATAGCCGCCATGGCAGATACGCAACGACCGCTCTCACCGCACCTGCAGATCTACAAGAGACAGGTGCAGATGATGTCCTCCATCACGCATCGCGCCACTGGCATCGCGCTGGCGGTCGGCAGCTTGGCGGTGATCGGCGGCCTGCTGCACCTGGCCGCCGGCGAAGAGAGCTTCAACCACTTCAAGGGCATCCTCGGCAGCCCGATCGGCATGATCCTGATGCTGGGCTGGAGCTGGTCGCTGTTCTACCACCTGTGCAATGGCATCCGGCATCTGATCCAGGACGCCGGCATGGGTTATTCGATTCCCCAGTTCGTGCGTTCCAGCTGGCTCTCGATCATCGGCAGCCTGGTGCTGACGGTGCTGGTGTGGGGTTATGTGTTGATGGCCGGAGGCGCTGCATGAGCACGAAACGAGTCGCCGTGGAGGATCGGCGCAATCCGCTGAAGATCGCCCGTGGGCTGGGCTCGTCCCAGTCCGGCGTGAGCCACTGGTGGACCCAGCGGGTGACCGCCGCGGCACTGGTGTTGCTGGGTATCTGGTTCGTGGTGACCGTGCTGTGCCTGTTGCACGCCGATTACGCCACCGCCCGCGCCACCGTGGCCAAGCCGTGGAACTCACTGCTGCTGATCGCCTTCGTGCTGACCATGTTCTGGCACGCCGTACTCGGTCTGCAGGTAGTGATCGAGGATTATGTGCACACTCGCTGGAAGGAAGTTTTCCTGTTGGTGGCGATCAAGTTCCTCGCGGTGCTGGGCGCTCTGGCCGGTGTGCTTGCCGTGCTGCGCATTGCGCTGACCCCATAAGACAACACGCGAGGCCCGGAATTCATGGAAAGCTACAAGGTTCAGCAGCATCTGTATGACGTCATCGTGGTCGGCGCCGGCGGTGCCGGCCTGCGCGCCACCTTCGGCCTGGCCGAGAAGGGCCTCAAGGCCGCCTGCATCACCAAGGTCTTCCCGACGCGTTCGCATACCGTGGCCGCGCAGGGCGGCATCTCCGCCGCGCTCGGCAACATGGGCGAGGACGACTGGCGCTTCCACTTCTACGACACCGTGAAGGGATCCGACTGGCTCGGTGACCAGGACGCGATCGAGTACATGTGCCGCGAGGCGATTCCCTCGATCATCGAACTGGAACACTACGGCGTGCCGTTCTCGCGCACCGAGGAAGGCAAGATCTACCAGCGCCCGTTCGGCGGCATGACCACGCATTACGGCAAGGGCACCGCGCAGCGCACCTGCGCCGCGGCCGACCGCACCGGCCACGCGATCCTGCACACGCTGTACCAGCAGGCGCTGGCGCATGACGCCACCTTCTTCATCGAATACTTCGCGATCGACCTGATCTTCGATGCCGAGGGCAACTGCCGCGGCGTGCTGGCGCTCGACATGAACGAGGGCACCCTGCATTTCTTCCGTGGACACGCGGTGGTGATGGCCACGGGCGGCTACGGTCGCGCCTATTTCAGCGCCACCTCGGCGCATACCTGCACCGGCGACGGTGGCGGCATGGTGCTGCGCGCCGGCCTGGCGCTGCAGGACATGGAGTTCGTGCAGTTCCATCCCACCGGCATCTACGGCGCCGGTTGCCTGATCACCGAAGGCGTGCGCGGCGAAGGTGGTTACCTGACCAATTCCGAGGGCGAGCGCTTCATGGAGCGCTACGCGCCCAGCGCCAAGGATCTCGCCTCGCGCGACGTGGTCAGTCGCGCGATGACCCTGGAGATCCGCGAGGGTCGTGGCGTCGGCGAGCACAAGGACCACATCTTCATCAACCTGATGCACCTGGGTCCCGAGGTGATCAACGAGCGTTTGCCGGGCATTGCCGAGTCGGCGCGTATCTTCGCCGGTGTGGACGTCACCAGGCAGCCGATCCCGGTCATTCCGACCGTGCACTACAACATGGGTGGCATTCCGACCAACTACCACGGCGAAGTCGTGCAGAAGCGCGGCGACGACGTCGATGCGGTGGTGCCGGGCCTGTTCGCGATCGGCGAAGCGGCGTGCGTGTCGGTGCACGGTGCCAATCGCCTGGGCTCCAACTCGCTGCTCGACCTGGTGGTGTTCGGTCGTGCCGTGGCGCATCGCTGCGCCGAGCTGATCAAGCCGGAGACGCCGCACAAGGACCTGCCGGCCAACGTGCTGGACAAGGCGCTGGCGCGTTTTGACCACCTGCGCAACGCCAACGGCAGCAAGCCCACCGCACAGATTCGCCTGGAGATGCAGCGGATCATGCAGTCCGATGCCGCGGTGTTCCGCACCGGCGTCACGCTGAAGGAAGGCTGCGAGAAGATTTCCGCCGTGCGCGATTCGTTCAAGGATGTGCACGTCAGCGATCGTTCGCTGGTGTGGAATTCCGACCTGATCGAGACGCTGGAGCTCGCCAACCTGCTCGACCAGGCGGTTGCCACCATGCACTCGGCCGAGCAGCGCCCGGAAAGCCGTGGCGGTCATGCACGCGAGGATTTCCCCGAGCGCGACGACGTCAACTGGATGAAGCACACCCTGGTGTGGGTCGATGAAGCCGGCAAGCCGCGCTTCGATTCCCGTCCCGTGCACATGAATCCGATGACCGACGAGGTCAAGGCCGTGCCGCCGGCAAAACGCGTTTACTGATTCCGCGAGGCGGCTGCGGCCGCCCCGTGGCGTGGACATCATCAAGTCGTACGGTCTGGGCGCAAGCCCTCCTGCAGAAAGTCGAAGGGTTCAGCACATGGCAGAGTTTTCGCTCCCCAAGAATTCAAAGATCCAGCCGGGCAAGCACTATCCGGCCAAGGATGCGAAGAAGCCGCGCACCTTCCGCATCTATCGCTGGTCGCCGGATGACGGCCAGAATCCGCGCATCGATACCTACGAGGTCGACATGGCCGCGTGCGGCCCGATGGTTCTGGATGCGCTGCTGAAGATCAAGAACGAGATCGACCCCACGCTGACCCTGCGCCGTTCCTGCCGCGAGGGCATCTGCGGTTCCTGCGCGATGAACATCGACGGCACCAACACGCTGGCCTGCATCTGCGCGATCGACAGCGTGGCCAGCGGCGACGTGAAAATCTACCCGCTGCCGCACATGCCGGTGGTGAAGGACCTGATTCCCGACCTCACCCACTTCTACGCACAGTACGCGTCGATCAAACCGTGGGTCCGTACCCAGAGTCCGGCACCGGCTCGTGAGCGGCTGCAGTCGCCGGAAGAGCGCAAGAAGCTCGACGGCCTGTACGAATGCATCCTGTGCGCCTGCTGCTCGACCAGCTGCCCGAGCTACTGGTGGAACGGCGACAAGTACCTCGGCCCGGCGATCCTGCTGCAGGCCTACCGCTGGATCGTCGACAGCCGCGACGAAGCGACCGGCGAGCGGCTGGACGATCTGGAAGATCCGTTCAAGCTGTATCGCTGCCACACCATCATGAACTGCACGCGCACCTGCCCGAAGGGTCTCAATCCCGCCAAGGCGATCGCCGAGATCAAGAAGCTGATGGTGGAACGGCGCTCGGCCTGATCGTGCTTGCACGGTTCGACCTCGACAGGCCGCCGCGTGCGGCCTGTCGCGTTCTGGCGCAACGGCTACACTTGGGCATGCATGGATACGACCGAGCCCCGTGATGGATGAAGCCCGCATCAAGCGCCTGCGCTGGCGCACCCGCCGCGGTACTCGCGAACTGGATGCCCTGTTCGGCGGCTGGCTGGACGAATGTTTTGCCGGCGCGGACGAAGTGCAACGGCAGGCCTTCGACGAACTGCTCGACGTGCAGGACCCGGACCTGTGGGACTGGGTGATGGGTCACGCGCGCCCGGAGCGGACGGACTGGCAGGCGATCATCGATGACATCCGCGCCCGCCATCGGCTTTGAATACCGACCTTCGCCGTTGCTGCGCGGCGTGCTGGTGCTGGTCGCCGCGCTGGCGTTGCTGGCCACGCTGGCGAGCATGATTGCGTGGTGGTCGAAATTGCTGCTGGCAGCGGCAGTGCTGCTGGCGACCTGGATGGCGCTGCGCCACCTGGCCACCGGCTCGGTGGCCGCTGCGGGCTGGAGCGCCGATCAGGCCTGGACACTGCGGCTGCGCAATCACGAGGACGTCCCCGCCACGCTGGGTTCGTTCCGCGTGCTCGGCGGTTTCATCCTGCTGCGCCTGCGCACCGGGGAACACGGGGTGCAAGTGCTGCTGCTGGCTCCCGACAACAGCGATGCGGACACTCGCCGGCGGCTGCGCATGCGATTGGCCACGATCCAGCCGGGCGAGGCGTTGCCGCGCCTTTAGAAGCACGGCAACTTACGCGGCGCAGCAGGGTCTGAGCGAATACCTGATAATGGATGACCGGGCGGCCTGCCCGGCGATTCCCACAAGCGACCCGCCCATGTTCCGACCGCTCGAACTTTTCATCGGCCTGCGCTACACCCGCGCCAAGCGGCGCAACCAGTTCATCTCGTTCATCTCCACCGTCTCGATCGTGTGCATCGCGATCAGCGTGATCGCGCTGATCACGGTGATGTCGGTGATGAACGGCTTCGACTACCAGATGCGCTCGCGCATCCTCGGCGCGATCTCGCACGCCACCGTCTCCGGCATCGGCGAAAGCGTGCAGGACTGGCCGCGCGCGCTGCAAATCGCCGAGGCCGACCCGCACGTGCTGGGTGCCGCGCCCTATGTCGAGAGCGAGGCCTACCTCAATGCCCGGCGTTCCAGCGGGGCGCTGGTGCGCGGCATCGAGCCGGCGCAGGAGCCGAAGGTTGTCGACATCGACAAGCACATGCTCGAAGGCAAGCTCGGTCAGCTGACCCCGGGCAGCTGGAACATCGTGCTGGGCCGCGAGCTGGCGATGACGCTGGGTGTGTCGGTCGGCGACCGGGTGACCATGGTGGTGCAGCAGTTGCGCGCCACGCCGATGGGCAGCGTGCCGCGGATGCGCAGCTTCCACGTCGTCGGCACGTTCGAACTGGGCATGGAGCAGTTCGACTCCGGGCTGGCCCTGGTCAACATGAGCGATGCGCAGAAGCTCAACGACCTGAGCGGCCCGACCGGCATCCGGCTGAAGCTCGACGACCTGTTCAACGCCCGTCCGGTCGCGCGCGAACTGGCCGATCAGCTCGGTCAGGTCTATCGGGTGCAGACCTGGATGGACACCAATGCGAACCTGTTCGCCGCGCTGTCGATGGAGAAGATGGTGATGTTCATCATCCTGTCGCTGATCATCCTGGTCGCGGTGATCAACCTGATCTCGATGCTGATGATGCTGGTCACCGACAAGCAGGCCGACATCGCGATCCTGCGCACGCTCGGTGCCACCCCGCGCAGCATCATGGGCATGTTCATGGTGCAGGGCGTGCTGGTGGGCTTCGTCGGCATCGGCTTCGGCGTCGGCCTCGGTTCGCTGCTGTCGTGGAAGCTGCCGGGCATCATCAAGTGGATCGAGCACACCTTCCACGTGACCTTCCTGTCGCCGGACGTCTATTACATCAGCGAAGTGCCCAGCCGGCTGGACTGGCACGACGTCGGCTGGACCGCGCTGCTGACCTTCGCGTTCTCGCTGCTGGCCACCCTCTATCCCGCGTGGCGCGCCTCGCGCACGCAGCCGGCGCAGGCGTTGCGCTATGAATAAGGCCGTCATGAACGAGAAGAGCGAAAACGTGCTGCGCGCCAGTGGCGTGGCCAAGACCTACGCCGAAGGCGGCTTGCGCACCGACGTGCTCAGTGACGTCAGTTTCACCCTCAAGCGCGGCCAGACGATGGCGATCGTCGGCGCCTCCGGCTCGGGCAAGAGCACGCTGCTGCACATCATCGGCGGGCTCGATACCTTGACCGCCGGCGAAGTGGAAGTGGACGGCCGCGTGCTGTCGACCCTGTCCGACGCCGAACGTGGCCGCGTGCGCAATCGCTCGCTTGGTTTCATCTACCAGTTCCACCACCTGCTGCCGGAATTCACCGCGCTGGAGAACGTGTGCATGCCGCTGCTGATCCGCGGCACGGCGATTGCCGAGGCCGAGCGCCAGGCCATGGCACTGCTGGAGCGCGTTGGTCTGGGCGGACGCAGCCATCACAAGCCGTCCGAACTGTCCGGCGGCGAGCGCCAGCGCTGCGCGGTGGCGCGGGCGCTGGTGACCAGGCCGGCCTGCGTGCTGGGCGACGAGCCGACCGGCAACCTGGACGAGGCCAATGCGGCGCAAGTCTACGAGCTGATGCTGGAGCTCAATCGCGAGATCGGCACCAGCTTCGTGCTGGTCACCCATGACCCGCACCTTGCCGCGAAGATGGATCGCACGCTGGTGCTGCACAACGGCAGCCTGCAGGAAGCTTCGCGCGGCTGAACCATCGCTGGCCCGCGCCTACACGTTTTTCATCCTCATCGCCGCGTCCTGCGCGCTAGGCTCGAAGCCTTCAAGGAAGGAACGGGGCGCGCGGCATGCGGCGACTGACGGCGATCACGGCGGCGCTGGCCTTGCTGCTCGGCGTGCTGCTGGTGCAATGGTTGCCGCAACTGCCATCGCGCGGATGGCTGGCGCTGTCGCTGCCGATCATCGTCTTGCTGGCCTGGCGTTGTCCGCGCTGGCGCTGGCTGGCCTGCCTGCTGTTCGGCGTGGCGTGGGCGGCATGGCGGGGCGGTTTGGCGATGGATGCGCGGCTGCCGCGCGCTCTGGAAGGCGTCGACCTGGTGGCGGTCGGCACGATCGTCGACCTGCCGCTGGCCCATCCGGATGCCAGCCGTTTCACCTTGCGCGTCGAGCGCGCCACGCTGGATGGCCAGCCGGTCGCGTTGCGTGGCCGGGTCACCGTATCCTGGTATGACGATGCCCCGCCGCTGCGACCGTGTTCGCGCTGGCAGCTCAGCCTGCGCCTGAAACGGCCGCGTGGCCTGATGGATCCGGGCGCGGCCGACAGCGAGCGTTCCGCGCTGGAGCGAGGCATCGTGGCCACCGGTTATGTGCGTGACGATCCCGACAACACGCTGCTGGACGGCCGGCGCTGGTGCGTCGCCGCGACCCGCGATGCGGTGGCCCGCGGTATCGCCGCGCGCGTGCGCGACCATCACGATGCTGCCCTGCTGCAGGCTTTCACCGTAGGCGATACCCGCGGCTTGCAGCCGCAGGACTGGGCGGTGGCGCGCGCCAATGGGGTGTCGCATCTGATCGCGATCTCCGGCTTCCACGTCGGCGTGGCGGCGGTGTTCGGCGTGTGGCTGGCGCTGCTGCTCTACGCGCTGTGGCCGGGACTGGGCCTGCACTTGCCGCGGCCGCAGGCGCAGGCTGCCGCCGCGCTGCTGGTGGCGGCGATCTACAGCGCGCTGGCCGGCTTCGGCCTGCCCACCGTGCGCACGCTGCTGATGATTGCGGTGGTGGCGTTGGCGCGTTGCAGTCGACGCGGCAGCAGCGGCGCACAGTCGTTGGCGCTGGCGATGATCGCGATCCTGCTGGTCGATCCGCTGGCGGTGCTGGCGGCGGGCTTCTGGCTGTCGTTCATCGGCGTGTCGTTCCTGATGCTGTGCCTGCAATCGCGCGGGCGCGGCCTGCGTGCCTTCCTGCACGAACTTACCGCAGGCCAGCTGGTGATGACGGTGGCCTTGCTGCCGCTGACACTGTGGTTCTTTGGCCAGGCTTCGCTGGTTGGCGCGCTGTCGAATCTGATCGCCGTGCCACTGGTCAGTTTCGTGATCGTGCCGTGCGCCTTGTGCGGCATGCTGATGCTGGGCCTGTGCCCGCCGCTGGCGACGCCGGTGCTGTGGCTGGCGGCGCGCATCGCCCATGCGCAGTGGTGGCTGCTGGAGCAGCTGGCGAGCTGGCCGGGTGCCCACTGGTACCTGCCGGCGGTGCAGCCGCATGCCTTGCTGCTGGCGGTGCTGGGTGCGCTGTGGCTGTTCATGCCCCGCGGCGTGCCGCTGCGCTGGCTGGGCCTGTTGCTGTTCCTGCCATTGCTGCGACCGCCGCTGTCGTCGCCGCCGGACGGGGCGTTCCAGATGTGGGTGCTCGATGTGGGGCAGGGCTTGTCGGTGTTGCTGCGTACGCGCGACCACGTGCTGGTCTACGACGCGGGTGCACGCTATCCGTCGGGCTTCGACCTGGGCGAGGCAGCGGTGCTGCCGTCGCTGCATGCGCTGGGCGTCAGCCGGCTGGACGTGTTGATGATCAGCCACGGCGACAATGATCACGCCGGTGGTGCCCAGGCCGTGGCGGCTGCGTTTCCGCTCGCGGTGCGCTATGCCGGCGAGCCGGCGCGGATGCAGCTGCCGATGCGGCAGTGCGTGGCCGGGCAGTCTTGGTGGTGGAACGCAGTGCGTTTTCGCGTGCTCAATCCTGCCCCGGGCCAGGGCGATCGCGACAACGACAGCTCCTGTGTGCTGCTGGTCGAGGGGCGCGGCGGACGGGCGCTGCTCACCGGCGACATCAGCTCCACGGTGGAACCGCAGGTGGCCGCGGCGCTGGGGGCGGGAACGCCACCGATCCTGCTGGTGCCCCATCACGGCAGCAAGACTTCCTCCAGCCCGGCTTTCATCGCCCGCGTGCAGCCCCGCCTGGCGATCGTGTCGGCCGGCTGGCGCAATCGTTTCGGCCACCCGAAACCCGACGTGCTGGCCCGTTATGCCGCCGCCGGGGTGGCGGTCTTCAATACCGCGGAGCAGGGCGCGATCGCGCTGGATTTTCCCGTCGACGGCCCGCCCCGCCGCGAACCGGGCTGGCGCCTGCGGCAACCGCGTTACTGGCGCGAGTGAGGAATGCCACGCCCGCCGCAGTACGGGCGGGTCAGACTGCTATCATGCGCGCTTATTGTCAGGTCGCATGTCGGGGTCGAAAAGTGCTGGAAATTCTGCTCGCTGGCGGTTGGGCGATGGTGCCCATCCTGATCTGTTCGGCGATCGCCCTGGCGATCGTGCTGGAACGTTGCTGGACGCTGCGCCGGAAATCCGTGCTGCCGCCCGGCCTGGGTGAAGAAGTGCGGCAGTGGGCGCGTGCCGGCCAGCTCGACCCGAAGCATCTGGACACGCTGTCCAGCGGTTCGCCGCTGGGCGAACTGCTGGCCGCCGCGCTCGCCGTGCGCCGGCAGCCGCGCGAGATCATCAAGGAGCGCATCGAGGACACCGGTCGGCATGTCGTCCACCGGATGGAGCGCTACCTCAACACGCTTGGCACGATCGCACTGATCGGTCCGCTGCTGGGCCTGTTCGGCACGGTGATCGGGTTGATCCGCATGTTCATGCAGGTGATGGCCGGCGGCATTGGCGATCCGGCGAAGATGGCCGGCGGTATCGGCGAGGCGTTGATCTGTACGGCCTCGGGCCTGACCGTGGCGATTCCCGCCTACGTACTGCATCGCTACTTCCGTTCGCGCGTGGCCGGTTACTGCGTGGAGATGGAAAAGCAGGCGACCGCCTTGCTCGACGATCTCACGCTGACCCCGGCCGCAGCGACCGCAGCGGCCGCAGCGGCCACCGTGCCGGTTCGTCCGCGCCGTGCACCGGCGCCGACCGCGCCGGGTGCAGACTGAGTCCGCACCGATGCGTATCAGCAATGATCGCCGCGGGGACGATTTCGAGATCAACGTGATTCCGTTGATCGACGTGCTGCTGACCCTGCTGATGTTCTTCGTGCTGACCAGCACGTTCATCCAGCACTCGCGGCTGCAGGTGACCCTGCCGCAGGCGAGTGCGCAGGATCGCGACCTGAACACCCAGGCGCTGACCATCATGATCGACCGCGACGGTCGCTTCTTCGTGGGCAGCGACGAGGTGATGGGCGAGGGCATCGAGGCGCTGAAGCAGACCATCGCGCGCAACGCCGGCGACGACCGCGACCGCCCGGTGACGATCCGCGCCGACGCGATGACGCCGAACCAGAACGTGGTCACCGCGATGGATGCCCTCGGCCAGCTCGGCTTCACCCGGCTGTCGATCGCGACCTCGCCGACCAAACCTGGCGCGGCGCAATGAGCAAGGGCAAAAGCGGCGTGTGGGATGCCGACAGTCGGCGCGTCTACGCGCGGCTGCTCGGCTACACCCGGCGCTACTGGATGGTCGGGCTGGCGGCGCTGCTCGGCATGGTGATGGATGGCGGCGGCCTGGCGATGTTCACCAAGTTGCTCAGGCCGATGATCGACCAGCTCTTCGCCGAGAAGAATGCCTACCTGATCTTCTGGATGCCGATCTGGATCATCGGAATCTTCAGCTTGCGCGGCATCGGCACTTTCGTCAGCAGCTACGGGATTGCCTACATCGGGCGCAACATCGTGCAGAACATGCAGCACGACGTGTTCGCTTCCTACCTGCGCCTGCCGGCGGCGTTCTTTGGCCATGAACCTTCGGGCCAGCAAATCTCGCGCATCACCTACACCAGTGAACAGGTCGCCTCGGCCTCCACCGACGCGGTGAAGGTCGCGGTGACCGAGGGCGTCACGGTGATCGGCATGCTGTACGTGATGCTGAGCACCAGCGCGTACCTCACCCTGGTGCTGTTGGTGATGATCCCGCCGATCGTGATGATTGCCACCGTGGTCAGCCGGCGTTACCGGCAGATCAGCCGGCGTATCCAGGGCATGATGGGCTCGGTGACCGGTACCGTGGAGGAGTCGGTCGGCGCGCATCGCGAGGTACGCATCTATGGTGGCCAGCCGCACGAGGCAGCCCGGTTCGACGCGGTCACTCACACGACGCGCCGGTTGAATCTGAAGATCGCTGCAACCAATGCGAGCGCCAGTACCGCGATCCAGACCGTGGCGGCGTGCGCGCTGGCCTTGCTGGTATTTCTGGCAACCCGGCCGAGCGTCATCGACCACATCAGCTCGGGCGTGTTCGTCGCGGTACTGACCGCGATGGGTGCGATGCTGCCGTCGTTGAAGCGACTGACCAATGTCCAGGCGAACATCCAGCGCGGGTTGTCGGCTGCCGAAGACCTGTTCGAGGTGATCGACCTGCCGCCCGAAGTCGACCGCGGCACGCGCGAACTGGCGCGCACCCGCGGCGACCTGCGTTTCGACGACGTGCGGCTCACCTATCCGAACAGCGAGCATGAAGCCCTGCGCGGGGTCGACCTGGCCTGTGCGCCGGGCACGGTGACGGCGCTGGTCGGTCGTTCCGGCAGCGGCAAGAGCAGTCTGGTCAGTCTGCTGCCGCGGTTCTATGAGCCGGGTACCGGGCGCATCGTGCTCGATGATGTGGATTACCAGGAATACACGCTGCCTTCGTTGCGGCGCCAGATTGCCTGGGTCGGCCAGAGCGTGGTGTTGTTCGACGATACCGTGGCCAACAACATCGCCTACGGCGAACTGGCCGGCGCCAGCGAGGCCGACATCGTCGCCGCCGCCGAAGCGGCCAACGCGATGGAGTTCATCGCACGCCTGCCGCAGGGGATCCATACCCGCATCGGGCAGAGCGGCAACACGCTTTCCGGCGGCCAGCGTCAGCGCATCGCGATTGCCCGCGCCATTCTCAAGAATGCGCCGATCCTGGTGCTGGACGAAGCCACCAGCGCACTGGATACCGAATCGGAGCAGCTGATCCAGCAAGCGCTGCAGCGACTGATGCGTGATCGCACCACCCTGGTGATCGCCCATCGGCTGTCCACCGTCGAGGGCGCCGACCAGATCGCGGTGATGGACCACGGCCGCATCATCGAGCGCGGCAGGCATGCCGAACTGATCGCGCTCAACGGCCAGTACGCAGCCCTGCATCGCATGCAGTTCCATGACCATGCGGCCGACCAGGCGGGCGACTGAGGAGCGAGCATGGCGCTGATCGACACGCTCGAATCAGCCTGGTATCGCGGCGCCCCGATGCCGTGGTGGGCGGGTCCGCTGGCGATGGTCTACGGCGCGATCACCCGCCTGCGCGGCTGGCTGTTTCGACGCGGCGTGTTGCGCAGCGTGCGGCTGCCGGTGGCGGTGGTGGTGATCGGCAATCTCAGCGTCGGCGGCACCGGCAAGACGCCGCTGACCATCGCTGTGGTCGAAGCCCTGCGCGAGCGTGGCCTGCGCCCCGGCGTGGTCAGTCGCGGTTACGGCGGCAGCCAGCGCGAACCGCTGCTGCTGGGTGCCGCGCCTGATCCGCGCCAGGTCGGCGACGAACCCTGCCTGATCCATGCCAGCGGCGTGCCGGTGGCGGTGGGGCGCGATCGTCCCGCCGCGGCGCAGCTGCTGCTGGCTGCCGGCTGCAACGTGCTGGTGGCGGACGATGGCCTGCAGCATTACCGGCTGGCGCGCGACGTGGAGATCTGCGTGATCGACGGCGTGCGCCGTTTCGGCAATCGCCGCCTGCTGCCGGCCGGTCCGCTGCGCGAGCCGATCGGGCGTTTGCAGCAGGTCGACCTGCGCGTCTGCAATGGTGGCGTTGCCGAACCCGGCGAGTATCCGATGCAATTGCGCGGTGACCGGGTGATCGCGCTGGGTGATGGCCAGGCGCAGCCGCTGGCAGGCTTCAGCGGCCGGCGCGTGCATGCGGTGGCGGCGATCGGCCATCCGCAGCGGTTCTTCGACAGCTTGCGCGAGCGCCGCATCGAAGTCATCGAGCATGCCTTTGCCGACCACCATGCCTTCGTCCCGACGGACCTGGCCTTCGCCGATGGCTTGCCGGTGCTGATGACCGACAAGGACGCGGTCAAATGCGCGGGCTTTGCCCAGCCGGACTGGTGGCGCGTGCCGGTGCGCGCGGCGTTGCCTGCCGCTTTCTTCGATGCGCTGATCGCGCGGATCGAGGCCTCAGGTCGGCACTGATTCGCCGCCGATCCACAGGCTGCGCAACAGTTGCCCGCCGATCCAGTAGCACAGCTCCGCCGGTTGCCTGGCGTGCCACACCGCCAGGTCGGCGCGTTGGCCCAGCGCCAGCGTGCCGCGGTCAGGCAGTCCCAGCGCGCGTGCGGCGTTCACGGTGACGCCGCGCAGGGCTTCTTCGGGCGTCAGCCGGAACAGCGTGCAGGCCATCCCGGCGGCCAGGCGCAGCGACAACAGCGGCGAGGTGCCCGGGTTGCAGTCGGTGGCGATCGCCATGGGCACGTGGTGTTCGCGCAGCGCCGCGACCGGCGGCAGTTTCGTCTCGCGCAGCGCGTAGAACGCGCCGGGCAGCAGCACCGCCACGGTGCCGGCGGCAGCCATGGCGCGGATGCCGCCGTCGCCCAGGTGTTCCAGATGATCGGCGGACAGGCCGCCGTATTCGGCCACCAGCGCGGCGCCGTCCAGGTCGGACAACTGCTCGGCATGCAGCTTCACCGGCAGGCCGAGCTGCTGCGCCCGGTCGAACATCCGACGGGTTTCCGCGCGGCTGAAGCCGATGCCTTCGCAGAACGCATCGACGGCATCGACCAGGCCTTCGGCAGCCAGCGCCGGCAGCATCTCGTCGCATGCCAGCGCCACATACTCGTCGCGCTGCCCGCGGTACTCCTCGGGCAGCGCATGCAGGCCCAGAAAGCTGGTGCGCACGCCGAGTCCGGTGTCGCGACCGATCCGCCGTGCCACGCGCAACATCCGCCGTTCGCTGTCCAGCTCCAGGCCGTAACCAGACTTGATCTCCAGCGTGGTCACGCCGTCGGCGAGCAGGGCGCGGGCGCGCGGCAGCGACTGCGCCAGCAATTGTTCCTCGCTGGCGGCACGGGTGGCCGCGACGCTGGAGGCAATGCCGCCACCGGCACGGGCGATCTCCTCGTAGCTGGCGCCGTTGAGGCGCAGATCGAATTCGTGCGCACGATCGCCGCCGAACACCAGATGCGTATGGCAGTCGATCAGTCCCGGAGTGACCAGCGCTCCGTCCAGCGAGCGCACCACCGCAGCCAGCGCGGCCGGTTCGCCGGGCAGCTCATGCATGCTGCCGAGCCAGGCGATGCGGCCGTGCTGCATCGCCAGCGCGCCGTGTTCGATCAGGCCGTACGCGGCGTCACCGGCGAACGTGGCCAGCGTGGCGTTGATCAGCAAGGTGTCCCAGCGAGGTTGGCTCATGACGAGATCGTTCCGGCAACAGATCAGGGCTGGGCGGGTGGCGGCGGGTCGGCAGGTGTGGCCGGTTCGTCGAACGCGGTGGTGCGAACCGGCGTGGGTGCGGTCTCATCCGATTCGTCGAGCGACTCCTCGGTCAATTCGTACACCACATCCTGGTTGCGCCGCTGGCTGGCCTGTTGCCGCTCGAAATCCTGCACCATGCGTTCGGCGAAATCGCGGTATACCGGAGTGGGGCAGAACAGCGATGCCGCGGCGCGGGCAAGCAGGCAGGCGGCCATGATCGGAATCACCATGTCCTGGTTGTCGGTCAGCTCCATCGCGATCACCGCCGAGGTCAGCGGCGCGCCGGTGACTCCGGCGAGGTAGGCGCTCATGCCCAGCAACACCACCGACGCCGCCGGCGTGTCCGGCAGGAAGTGGGCGATGTTCTGGCCCAGGCCGGCGCCCACGGCCAGCGCCGGCGAGAAGATGCCGCCGGGAATGCCGGCCCAGTACGACACCACGTTGGCCAGCAGCTTGGCGATGCCGAAGCCCTGGTCGGGCATGCTTGCCGCGCCCTGCACGATGGCCCGCGCCTGATCGTAGCCGGTGCCGTAAACGCTGTTGTGCGTGCATACGCCGATGATGGCGAGGGCCAGCCCGCAACCGCCGGCGAAAAGCACTGGCCAGCGTGCGCGCAGGCGGCCAACGTGAGCCAGCGGCCCGCGCTTGCTGAGCAGGATGAGACGCGCAAACAAGCCGCCCAGCAAGCCGCAGATCACCCCGGTCAGCAGCACCGCCAGCCACGCATGTCCGAACGGCAGACTGGCGTCGACCTCGCCGAAATACGAGTAGTTGCCCATGATGCCCAGCGAGACCACGCCGCCGATGATGACGGCGGTCAGCAGCAGGCCGCTGAAGCGGTGCTCGAAGGTGCCGGCCAGTTCCTCGATGGCGAACACCACGCCCGCCAGCGGCGTATTGAATGCTGCCGCGATGCCGGCCGCACCACCGGCCAGGATGAAGCGCGAGGCGGCTTTCGGATCGGTGAAGCCGAAGCGCCGACCCAGCCAGTGGAACAGTCCCGCGCCCACATGCACGGTCGGACCCTCGCGACCGATCGACGCGCCCACGGCCAGCGCCACCAGGGTCAGCAGCATCTTGCCGGCGGCGATCGGCAAGGCCAGCATGCGTGCGCGGAAGCCCTCGTCCTCGATGTGCAAGGTGCCGATCACCTGCGGAATGCCGCTGCCGCGGGTGGCGCGGAACTTGCCCTCGGTGACCCAGGCGAGCAGGGCGAACACGATCGGCGTAAGGATCAACGGAATCCAGATGCCATAACTGAGGATGCGCAGGAACAGGTCGTACGACCACACGCTGGCCTTGGCAAACAGGATCGCCGCCAGCGCCACCAGCACGGCGCCGAACCACAGCACCAGCCGGCGCTTCCACTGATGGGGGGCAAAGAATTCGTGTCCCAGCAACGCCTGCAGACGCGGGTTGGAGGACTTCGACGGGGGCTGCGCAGATTCGGACATGGCGGGGATTATCGCAGACCCCGCCATGCAACCGGAATTTTCAACGCGGCCGCCAGCGCGTTTCGTACAGATCGTAGCGGCGATCCTTGAGATTGGTCACCGCGCCGGCGTTGCGCGCACGGGCCAGGCTTTCCAGCCGCAGGTCGGCGAACAGCACGGTTTCGATGTTCGGCGTGGAGTCGGCGGCGATACCGTCGCGGGCGAAGCCGAAATCGCTCGGCGTGAGGATGCAGCTCTGGCCATACTGGATATCGAAGTTGTTGACCCCCGGCAGGTTGCCTACATTGCCGGACAGCACCACATAGCACTGGTTCTCGATCGCGCGCGCCTGCGAGCAGTAGCGCACGCGCAGGTAACCCTCGCGCACGTCGGTGCAGAACGGCACGAACAGGATCAGCGCCCCCTGGTCGGTCAGGTGCCGGGCCACCTCGGGGAATTCCGAGTCGTAGCAGATCATCACGCCGATCGGGCCGCAGTCGGTGAGGATGGTGGCCGCGCTGTCGCCGCCGGTGATGTTCCACACGTTGCGCTCGCTGGGCGTGGGATGCAGCTTCTCGCGCTCATGCAGCGAACCGTCGCGCAGGCACACGTAGCAGACATTGTGGATGTCGCCGTTGGCCTGTTCGGTCGGATGCGTGCCGGCGATGATGTTGATGTTGTAGTGCACCGCCAGACGGCTGAACAGCTCCTTCACCTGCGGCGTGTAGTGGCTGAGCTTGCGGATCGATTCGAACGGCGACAGTTCGGTGTTTTCGATCGACAGCAACTGCAGCGTGATCAGCTCGGGGAAGGTGACGAAGTCGGCGTTGTAGTCGGCCGCGATGTCGGTGAAGTACTCCACCTGGGTGGCGAACTCCTCGAACGATTTGATCTTGCGCTGCTGGTATTGCACCGAGGCGACCCGCACCGAATCGGGCAGGTGCCGCTGCGAGGAGATCGGCGGCATGTCCGGCTGGTCGAGCAGGCGCGGATTGCGCCAGATCAGGTGCACGGCGTAGCCCAGCGAATCGTGGTCGGACGGCACGTACCCGCGCAGCAGGCCGATCACCTCGAAATCGTTGTTGAGCTGGAAGCTCAGGGTCAGGTCGCGACGCTTGCCCTCCACCACCGCCTGCACATAGCCCTCGGCACTGCCATAGCGCTGCAGGTTCTTCGCCAGTCCCGGGATGCGCCCGCCGAACACGATGCCGCGCAGTTTCAGGTCGGTGCACAGGCGCTTGCGTGCCTGGTACAGCCGCTGGCCGATGCGCATGCCGCGGTAGTCCGGGTGCACCACCACTTCCATGCCGTACAGCCAGTTGCCGTCGGGCTTGTGGCGCGACCCCATGCCGCCGCCGGTGATCTGCGACCAGGTATGCGGGGCGAGTGCGGTTTCCTCGTCGATGCGGAACGTGGCGCAGTAGCCGACGATCCGGCCCTCGTACTCGACCACGAACTGGCCTTCGGGAAAGTGCGTCTGCTGGGAGCGCAGCATTTCTGCGGAGTGGCCCCATTCGGCGGTGTAGATGCGCGCAGTCAGCTCGGCCAATTGCGGTACGTCGTCGAGCTGCGCCTGGCGCAGCAGAAGTTTCGGAGTGTTTTCGCTGATTTTTCTGGTCATGGATGAATTATGCACAGTCCACTTTGCGCTCGGGTGAAGACCGGACGGGGCGCCGGTTACACTGCGTCATTCGATGGCGGAGCGAGCGTGATGAGCGACTGGAGCAATCCTTCGGCATTCAAGGCCGGCCAGCTGTGGCTGGGCGATGGTTGGCAGGTCGATGCCGGCTTCGCGCTGTCGCCCGGCGGCGTGCTGCTCGACCCGCCGGTCGCCGCCGCCGCGTCGATCGGCCACTGGGTGTTGCCCGGCATGCCGAACCTGCATTCGCACGCCTTCCAGCGTGCCATGGCCGGGCTGGCCGAGCGCCGCAGCAAGGCCGACGACAGTTTCTGGAGCTGGCGCGAGACGATGTACGCGTTCGCCGCCGCGATCACCCCGGAGCAACTGCGGGCGATCGCCACCCAGCTCTATGTGGAGATGCTCAAGGCCGGCTACACCCGGGTCTGCGAATTCCACTACCTGCATCATCAGCCCGACGGCACGCCGTACGCGCAGCCCGAAGCGATGTCGCTGGCGCTGATCGAGGCCGCGCGCGAGGCCGGCATCGGGCTGACCCTGTTGCCGGTGCTGTACATCAGCGGCGGCTTCGATGGTCGCGCGCTCACCGCGCGGCAGCGCCGCTTCGGTCATTCGGTGGAAAGCTATCTGCGCCTGCTGGAAACGCTGCGGGGGCATGAAAGCGACGACGTGTGCGTGGGCATCGCGCTGCACTCGCTGCGCGCGGTGCCGGAGCAGGCCATGCGCGAGGTGCTGGCCAGCCCGCTGGCACAGGATGGCCCGATCCACATCCACATCGCCGAGCAGATCGGCGAGGTACAGGACTGCCTGGCTACCCTGGGCGCGCGTCCGGTCGAGTGGTTGTTCGACCATGCGCAGGTCGATCGTCGCTGGTGCCTGGTCCACGCCACCCACCTGACCGACGCGGAGACCGCCCAGCTGGCGCGCAGTGGTGCGGTGGCCGGCCTGTGTCCCACCACCGAGGCCAACCTGGGCGATGGCCTGTTTCCGCTGGCCAGTTTCCTCGACGCCGGTGGCACGCTCGGCATCGGTTCGGATTCGCATATCTCGATCTCGCCGGTGGAAGAGCTGCGCTGGCTGGAATACGGCCAGCGCCTGCTCAGTCGTCATCGCAACATCGCGGCGCGGCAACAGGGTGATAGCGTGGGCGAGACCTTGTGGCACGCCGCACTGGCTGGTGGTGCACAGGCCAGCGGCGTGCCGATCGGCGCGCTGTGTACCGGCGCGCGCGCCGACCTGATCGTGCTGGACGAGCATTCGCCGCTGCTGGCCGCGCGTGATGCGCGTTCGCTGATCGACAGCTTCCTGTTCGCCGGCAACACGCCGCTGGTGCGCGACGTGATGGTGGGCGGCCGCTGGCAGGTGCGCGACTTCCGCCATCGCGACGAGGAGCGGATCGCGATGCGCTACCGCGACGCCGTTAACTCGCTCGGAGTTGTCTGAAGTCATCAATCCATGTGCCGGATACCGCTAGCCTGAGTTTCGTCGCCGCCCTCGGGCGGCCTCCGAACGGAGCGCGAGCATGGCCCTGTCCACGCCTTTGCCAGTCGCGGAGCCGGTGTTCCGCGCCCGCGGCCTCACCAAGACCTACCGCATGGGCGAGGTCGAGGTGCCGGCGCTGCGCGGGGTGGACCTGGACCTGTACCGCGGCGAGTTCGTGGTGCTGCTGGGCCCCTCGGGCAGTGGCAAGTCGACCCTGCTGAACATACTGGGCGGGCTCGACGTGCCCACCGCCGGCGAGGTCTGGTACGAGGGCCATCACCTCACCGGCGCCACGGAGCGCGAGCTCACCCTGTTCCGCCGCGAGCACGTCGGCTTCGTGTTCCAGTTCTACAACCTCATTCCCAGCCTCACCGCGCGCGAGAACGTGGCGATCGTGACCGAGCTGGCCGGGCAGCCGATGGCGCCGGAGGAGGCGCTGGCGCGGGTGGATCTTGCCGACCGCATGGATCACTTTCCCGCGCAGCTGTCCGGCGGCCAGCAGCAGCGGGTGGCGATCGCCCGCGCGATCGCCAAGCGGCCGGCGGTGCTGCTGTGCGACGAGCCCACCGGTGCGCTCGACTCGGCCACCGGCGTGCGCGTGCTGGAGGCGCTGGAGCGGGTCAACGCCGAGCTCGGCACCACCACCGTGGTGATCACCCACAACGCCGACATCGCGCGCATGGCCCATCGCGTGCTGTACCTGGGCGATGGCCGCATCGTGCGCGAGGAGCGCAATGCGCAGCGCATGCCGGCGGCGGAGCTGCACTGGTGAGCGCGCTGGGCCGCAAGGCGGTGCGCGACCTGTGGCACCTGCGCGGGCAGGCGCTGGCGATCGCGCTGGTGATCGCCGGCGGCGTCGCCACGCTGGTGATGTCGCAGTCCACCTACGAATCGCTCACCGCCACGCGCGAGCAGTTCTACCGGCAGGGTGCGCTGGCCGACCTGTGGGCGCCGCTCAAGCGCGCACCCGACACGCTGCTGCCGCAGCTGGCCGCGATTCCCGGCGTGCAGACCGCGCAGGCGCGGTTGCTGGCGCTGGGCACGCTGGGCGTGCCGGGCTTCAACGAGCCGGTGCGCGCCGAGGTGGTGTCGCTGCCGCTGGACGGCGGCCAGCCGCTGCTCAACCGGGTGCAACTGCGCAGCGGGCGGCTGCCCGACCCGGAGCGCGACAACGAAGTGGTGGTGGGCGAGGCGTTTGCCGCAGCCCACGCCTTGCGCGCCGGCGACACCTTGCGCGTGACCCTGCGCGGGCGCCAGCGCTGGCTGCAGGTGGTGGGCGTGGGCACCTCGCCGGAGTACGTCTACCAGAGCCCGCCGGGCGCGGTGTTTCCCGACTTCAAGCGCTACGCGGTGCTGTGGATGAACCGCCACGCGATGGAAAAGGCGCTGAACATGGACGGCGCGTTCGACAACGTGACGTTGCGCCTGTTGCCCGGCGCGCGCGTCGCCGCGGTGATCGCCGAACTCGATCGCCTGCTGGCGCGCTACGGCGGCGTCGGCGCCTACGGCCGCCACGAGCAGACCTCGGCGCGCTACCTGGAGGAGGAGATGCGCCAACTGCAGACGATGGCGCGGCTGTTCCCGGCGATCTTCCTGGGCGTGGCCGCGTTTCTGCTGCACGTGGTGCTGATGCGCCTGGTCGGCACCCAGCGCGACCAGATCGGCGTGCTCAAGGCGTTCGGCTACAGTCATCGCGCGCTGGCGGTGCATTACCTCGGCATGGCCGCGGCGATCGCGCTGCTCGGCGCGGCGCTCGGCATCGCGCTGGGCGCAGGGCTGGGGCGCTGGCTGGCGCATGTCTACCAGGGCATCTACCGCTTTCCGTTTCTTGCGTATCACCTGAGCATCCAGGCGGTTGCCACCGGCGTGGCGGTGAGCCTGGCGGCCGCGGCCGCCGGCGCGCTGATGGCGCTGCGCGTGGCGGTCCGCCTGCCACCGGCCGAGGCGATGCGCGCACCGGCGCCGGCGCGCTTCGGGCCCACCGTGATCGAGCGGCTGGGTTTGCAACGCTGGCTGTCGCAACCGGCGCGGATGGCGCTGCGCGACCTGGAGCGTCGTCCCGGGCGGGCCGCGTTCACCGTGCTGGGGCTGGCGCTGGCCTGCGCCGTGATCATGGTGGGGCGCTTCCAGGGCGATGCGATCGACTACATGGTCGACACCCAGCTCAGCATCGCGCAGCACCACGATCTGGCGGTGAGCTTCATCGAGCCGGCGCCGCGGCGGGTGCTGTTCGAGCTGGCCGCGCTGCCGGGCGTGCGCTCGGCCGAGCCGTTGCGGATGGCGCCGGTGCGGCTGGTGCACGGCCACCGCAGTTATCGCACCACGATCGAGGGGCTGACGCCGGATGCGCACCTGCGCCGGCCGCTGGATGCGCAATTGCGACCGATCACGCCGTCCGCCGATGGCGTGCTGCTGACCGACTACCTGCAGGGCATGCTGGCGCTCGCGCCTGGCGACGAGATCGAGGTGCAGGCGCTGGAAGGCCATCGCCGCGTCCGCCGCGTGCGCGTCGTCGGCTTCGTGCACGAAACCATCGGCGCGCAGGGCTACATGGATCTGGATGCATTGAACCGGCTGCTCGGCGACGGCGACGTGATTTCCGGCGTGCTGCTTGGCGTGCTGCCGGGCGCCGAGCCGGATCTGTATGCGCGGCTGGATCGGCGCCCGTGGGTAGCCGGCATCAGTTCGCGGCTGGCCTCGGTGCGCAGCTTCTACGCCACCATGGGCGAGAGCCTGCTGGTGTTCTCCCTGGTAGCGGCACTGCTGGGCGGGGTGATCAACTTCGGACTGGTCTACAACGCGGCGCGGATCAGCCTGTCCGAGCGCGGCCGCGAGCTGGCCAGCCTGCGCGTGCTGGGCATGACCGAGGGCGAGGTGAGCGCGCTGCTGCTCGGGCAACTGGGGCTGCTGGTGGTGGTGTCGTTGCCGTTCGGCTTCGCCGCGGGCTGGGGGTTGTGCTGGCTGATGGTGCAGGGCTTCCAGTCCGAGCTGTTCCGCATACCGATCCGGCTGACCACCGCCACCTACGCGTTCGCCGGCCTGATGGTGCTGGGCGCCAGCGTGGTCTCGGCGCTGCTGGTGCGCCGGCGCATCGCGCGGCTGGATCTGATCGCCGTGTTGAAGACCCGAGAATGAGGATCCCCCGATGAGCATGAAACCCCGTCACTGGATCGTCGCCGCCACCGCGACGATCGCCCTTGCGGCCGTCGCGTGGTGGGCGCTGCAGACCGCGCCGCGCACGCTGGACGTAACGCAGGTCACCCGCGGTCCGCTGGTGCAGCGCTTCGAGGAAGAAGGGCGGACCCAGTTGCCGCGGCGCTGGACACTGTCCGCGCCGATCACCGGCACGCTGCGGCGCATCGACCTGCTGCAGGGCGATGCGGTGAAGGCCGGCCAGTTGGTGGCGACGATCGAGCCGCTGCAGGGCGCGCTGCTGGATCCGGCCAACCGGGCGCGGCTGCTGGCCGAGGAGCAGGCCGGACAGGCGTCCATGCAGGCGGCGCAGCAGCGCCTCGCCGCGGCGCAGGCGGACGCCCGGCTGGCCTCGCGCGAGGTGGGCCGCATGCGCACGTTGGGCGCATCCGGCGTGGTCAGCGTGGCCGCGCTCGACGAGGCCGAGGCGCGCGTGGCGCGGGCGCAGGCGGCGGCGTCCGCCGCGCTGGCCGAACAACGCGCCGCCGGACAGCAGCGCGCCGCGCTGAGCGCGTTGCTGGAAGGCCAGGGTCGCAGTGGCGGACAACAAATCGAATTGCGCGCGCCGATCGACGGCGTGCTGCTGCGTCGTTATCAGGAGAGCGCCATGCCGGTACAGGCCGGCCAGCCCCTTCTGGAGTTCGGCGACCTGGGCCAGTTGCAGGTGATGGTGCAGGCGTTGTCGCAACAGGCGATCGCGTTGCGGCCCGGCTCATCGGCGCGAATCCTTCGCTGGGGCGGCGAAGGTGCGCTGCCGGCGCGGGTAGCGCGGATCGAACCGGGCGGCTTTACCAAGGTATCGGCGCTGGGCGTGGAGGAGCAGCGCACGCAGGTCTGGCTGGACATCGTCGCGCCGCGCGCGCAATGGGCCCGGCTGGGCGATGGCTACCGGGTCGAAGTGGAGTTCGAGCTGGCGCGTCGACCCGACGTGCTGCAGGTGCCGTCCAGCGCGCTGTTCCGCGACGGCCGGCGCTGGGCGGCATATCGCGTGGACGGCGGTCGCGCACGCCTGACCGAGGTCAGCCCGGGCATGCAGGGCGATGGCTCGACGGAGATCCTGGCGGGCTTGCGCCAGGGCGACCGGGTGATCGCCTACCCGGACGACCGCCTGGCCGACGGCCTGCGCGTGCGCCCGCTGGCCGCGTCACCGTGACCGCGGGCATTCGCTGCGCTGGCGAGGCGGCAGCCGCGGGGCGGCCTGGAACGGAGCGCTACCCGGTCCAGGCCACGGTGATCGAGCTGAACGCCAGCCGACATCGGCTGGCGTTCGCGTCATCGCCACCCGCGGGAATGCGTTTGCGGAGACACATCCACGGCAAGGAGTGTTTCATGCATCGCATCACGTCCCGTCTCGTCATCGCCCCGCTGCTGCTGCTCGGCAGCGCTGTGCTCTCCGGTTGCATCGTGGCGGCCCCGCGCCCGGTCCGTCACGTGCGCGTGGTGACGCCGGTGCAGGTCGAACGTGTGCGCGTATGGGTGCCGGGCTACTGGGCCCCGCGGCATTTCTGGGTCGAGGGTCATTGGCGCTATCGCTGATCGCCCTCCGGCCGGCGGTTCCGGCCGTTCACGCCGGACGTCGGTGAACGCGCGCGGCTCCGGCCAGGACGAGCAGGTCGCCGCCGGTGCTGCTGCGCTGGCCGGCTGCTAGCCGGTATCGCGCCACTGTGTCCACTCCAACAGGGACACCGTCGGGTGGTACGCAAGCGCAGGGAGATTTGCCACACTCGACTCTTTGGCCGATGGGTCGCAATGCGCTCGAACGCTTTTGCCGCGGTGGGACTGGCGCTGACCTCGGCGCTGTTCTTCACGCTCACCTACGTGCTCAATCGCAGCCTGGTCGCTGGCGGCGGCCATTGGGCGTGGGCGGTGATCCTGCGCTACCTGTTCACCTTGCCGATGCTGGCCATGGTGCTGCCGTTCCAGGGCGGTCTGGGCGACTTGCCGGCCGAGTTGCGCCGGCATGCGCGGCCGTGGTTGCTGTGGAGCGGCGTGGGTTTCGTGCTGTTCGGCGTGCCGTTGACCTGGGCCGCGAACAGCGGGCCGTCGTGGTTGATCGCCGGCAGTTTTCAGTCCACCGTGCTGGCTGGGCCGTTGCTGGCGCCGCTGATCTATCGCGATGAACGACGACGGCTGGCCTGGCGTACGCTGGCGCTGGGCAGTCTGATCGTGGCCGGCGTGTTCGCCTTGCAATGGGGGCATGCGCGCGGCCAGTTGAGTTCGCGCGACTGGCTGGCGATCGGCGCCGTGGTGCTGTCGGCATTTGCCTATCCGCTGGGCAACCGCAAGCTGCTGCTGCACCTCGAACACGGCGACAGCCGGCTCAGTGCGGTGCAGCGGGTGTTCGGCATGACGCTGTGCAGCTGGCCGCTGTGGCTGGCCTTCGCGGCGATCGCCTGGTTCACGCTGGGCCCGCCGACGCTGCGCGAGGCGCTGCTGGCCGGCGGCGTGGCGCTGTCGTCCGGCACCATCGCCACCATCCTGTTTTTTCGCGCCACCGACATGGTGCGCAGCGAGCCGACCGCACTGGCCGCGGTGGAAGCGATGCAGGCCGCCGAACTGCTGTTCGCCAGCTTGCTCGGCGTGCTGTTCCTCGGCGAAGCCTGGCCGCGTGGCTACGCTCTGCTGGGTGCGCTGGCGATCATCGTCGGCATCGCGCTGTTCGGCTGGGTCAGCGGCCGTGGTGCGGCGGGCGACAACCAAGCCGTGCGCGCGCTGCGCAGCGATCGCAGTGCCTGAGTCCACGCACGATACGCGGTCGGCGCAGCCGCAGTTGCTGCCGATCACCCTATGCTTGCGTACCGCGACACTCCGCTGCCCAGGATGAGAACGATGCTGGACCCCACTGCGCCGCCGCTAGGCACAGAGCCTTCGGAAACGTCGCATATCCGCCACGGCACACCCGCCTTCCGGCAAACCAACCTCGCGCTGTTCGCCGCCGGCTTCGCCACCTTCGGCCTGCTGTATTGCGTGCAGCCGTTGATGCCGGAATTCAGCCGGCACTACGGGGTCAGCGAGGCGGGTGCAGCGATGTCGCTGTCCCTGACCACCGGCGTGCTGGCCTTCGCGATGCTGTTTGCCGGCGGGGTGTCCGATGCGTGGGGACGCAAATCGATCATGGTCGCCTCGCTGCTGGCCTCGGCGCTGCTGGTGCTGGTGACCGCGGTGATGCCGACCTGGACCGCGCTGCTGATCGTGCGCAGCCTGCTCGGGCTGACCCTGAGTGGCTTGCCCGCGGTGGCGATGACCTACGTCAGCGAGGAAATGCATCCGGAGTCGATTGGCCTGGGGATGGGCCTGTACATCAGCGGCAGCGCGGTGGGCGGGATGGGCGGGCGGCTTGTTTCCGGCGTGCTGGCCGACTTCCTCGGCTGGCGCGTGGGCGTGGCGACGGTCGGCGTGATCGGCATCGTGGCTGCGCTGATCTTCTGGCGCATGTTGCCGGCATCGCGGCATTTCGTGCGGCAACCGCTGCGCTGGCGCAGCCTGCTCGGCCGTTTCCGTGGCATCTTCCACGACCGCGGCCTGCCATGGTTGTTCGTCGAGGGCTTCCTGCTGCTTGGCGCGTTCGTCACCGTCTACAACTATCTCGGCTATCGCCTGCTGGCGCCGCCGTACAGCCTCAGCCAGACCGTGGTCGGGCTGATCTTCGGCATCTACCTGATCGGCACCTTCAGCTCGGCGTGGATGGGCCATCTGGCCGGCCAGCTGGGCCGACGCAAGGTGTTGTGGACGGCCTTGGCGCTGATGCTGCTGGGCGTGGCACTGACCATGGCGCAGCCGCTGTGGCTGGTGATGTCCGGCATCGTGGCGATCACCTTCGGCTTCTTCGGCGGCCATTCCATCGTCAGCAGCTGGGTCGGCCGCCGCGCCGGCGCGGCCAAGGCGCAGGCGGCGTCGGTGTACCTGTTCTGTTACTACATGGGCTCCAGCATCGCCGGCGCCAGCGGCGGCCTGTTCTACGCCGCGCACGGCTGGAACGGCGTCGCGCTGTTCGTCGGCGCGCTGGTGCTGGCCGGGCTGCTGATCGCGCTGTGGCTGTTCCGCCTGGCGCCGCTGGTCAACGTGGCGACACCGCCTGCGCCGATGAGCAGGGGCGCGATGCCGTAGCGCAGGGGCAGAGGGCAGAAGCGCAGGCGCCGTGCTCCTCCCTCTGCTGGCAGGGGGAGGCTGGCGACCATAGGGAGTCCTTCAGGTGAGGGGGTGTTTTTGATCTTCCTGACTGGCTTGAAGAGCGAACCCCACCCCAACCCTCCGCAGGGGAGGGGGCAGAAGCGCGGGCACGGTGCTCAGCGGGCGGCGGGTTTCAGCATGTCTTTCACGGCGTCGTAGTCGCCGTCGTTCGCGGCGGGCGGCACGCCGAGCAGGTGGGTCATCAGCGGATAGACGTCCACATTGGGGAAGGCCGGGACCCGCGCGCCGACGCGGAACGCCGGGCCGTGCGCCACGAAGATCGCCTGCATCAGCGGCTCGGCATTGTCGAAACCGTGGTCGCCCAGGTTCACCTCGCCCTTGCGCCTGGCGGCGTTTTCCGTGGTGGTGATGCGCCAGTGCACGTTGGCCAGGCACAGCAGTTGCGGCACGCGGGCATTGCGGCCGTAGGCCAGCCGTGCCGGCACACGGGTCTTGTCCCAGCACTGCATGTGCTGCTGCGGTTGTTCCAGGGTCTGCTCGACCTTGCGGAAATCGGCGCGCGCCGCGGCGCTGTCCGACTTCGGGTTGAACCCGGCCAGGATGCCCAGGCTGACCCTCTGCACCCGGCCCAGCGGAATCAACTGGTCGATCATCACGTTGTGCGCTTCCGGCACGCTGGCCATGCCGTGGTCGGACACCACGATCAGGTTGATCCGTTCGAACAGCCCGCGCTGCTGCAGCCCCTGCACCAGCTGCGCCATGGCAGTGTCGGTTTCGCGCAGCGCAGCGTCCACTTGCGGCGTATCCGGGCCATAGGTATGGCCGGCGTGATCGACCCCGTCGAAGTACAAGGTCAGGAAGGCGGGGCGTTCGGCGGCGGGCAGGTCCAGCCACGCCAGCACCTGGTCGACCCGTTGCGCCGGCGTCAGCTTGCCGTCGTACGCCAGCCAGTAATCGGGGCGCTGGCCGTGGATGTCGGCCTCCGAGCCGGGCCAGAACATGGTGGCGGTGCGCAGCCCGCGCTGGTCGGCGGTTTCCCAGATCGGCGTGCCCCCGGCCCACCAGCGGCCATCGCTGACCGCGGTGCGGCTGCTCAGCGAAAACTTGCCCAGCCTGGCGTCGAACATCGTGTTGTTGACCACGCCGTGGTGATCGGGGGTGAGGCCGGTGACCAGGGTGTAGTGGTTCGGAAACGTCAGCGACGGAAACGAAGGCTGCATCGATGCCGCCTGCACGCCGCCGCGGGCAAGCATCGCCAGGGTCGGACTGAGTCCGCGCTGCATGTAGTCGTGGCGGTAGCCATCGATCGAGATCAGCAGCAGTGGAACGGCTGGGCCGGATGGGGCGGCGGCGGGCGGGGTGCTGGCGGACGGCGGGATGGGGCGTTGCGAGGCACAACCGAAACTGAATGCCGCCAGGGAACAAAGCAGCACGCGAAACAGGATTTTCATACGAACAACCTTACGATGCATTGAAATCAGCCGCCCATGATCGCGCACACTTATGACCAAGACACGCACTGTTTGGCACTATCCGGTGAAGCGCCTGCTGCTGGCCGGCTCGTTCGTGCTTGCGCCGCTGGGCACGGCGGCGGCCTGGCAGTCCACCACCCAGCCGGCGATCCGGCCGGTGCCGCCCAGCGTGCAGTTCCAGCAGGCCGCGCAGCAGCAGAAGGTACGCGACGATTTGCAGCAGAGCCAGTTGCAGCAGCAATTGCACAACGCCGTGTCCGAGACGGCCAAGCGCCCGTCGGCGAATGACACGCGCAGCCAGGATCAGCTCGACAAGGCCCGGCAGGCGCAGCGCGAACGCGATCGTGCCGCACAGCAGGATCTGCTCGATCGCGAGCGCGATGCGCAGCCCTTGCCGCGCGTGGTGCCGAAGGCGTTGCCGACTTCGTCGCAGGGCGGCGGCTAGTCAGCTCTCGCGTGGCGCCGGCGCGACTGCAGCCGCCGACGCCATCAACCAAACAGGTCGCCGTGCACGCGGCGCCGTTCCAGATCCAGCAGGTAGCGCTTGGTCGGCAGGCCGCCGCCGAAACCGGTGAGGCTGCCGTCGGCGCCGATCACGCGATGACAGGGCAACACGATCGGCAACGGGTTGCGTCCATTCGCGGCACCTACGGCACGCACCGCCAGCGGCTGGTCGATGCGACGCGCCAGCTCGCCGTAGCTGATCGTGACGCCGTACGGGATCCGGCCCAGCTCCTGCCACACCGCCAGCTGGAACGACGTGCCCAGCGGATGCAGCGGCAGCTCGAAGTGCTGACGTTCGCCGGCGAAATATTCCTCCAGCTGCACGCGGGCGAATTGCAACGGAGCGGCCGCACGGACCCAGCCCGGGTGCAGCTGCTTCGGATGCCGTTCGCGCTCGAACCAGATCTGGCGCAGGCCGTGCACGTCCGCGACCAGCCGCAGCGTGCCGACCGGGCTGTCCATTTCGTCGTAGCAGATCGTGTCGGGTCGTTCGGTCATTTACTCATCTCCGCTTTGCGCTGGCGCGATGGCGGCGGCGCGTCCGCTGCATTGCGCCACAAATGCATCACCGCATACGCACGCCACGGTCGCCACGCTTCGGCCTGCGCGGTCAACGCACGCGTGTCGAGCGGCGTGGCTGCCGTGGTCGCCTCGCGGCGCAGGATCAAGTCGGCCGCGGGGAATGCATCCGGGTCGCCGAGCGCGCGCATCGCGATGTAATGCGCGGTCCAGGCGCCGATGCCGGGCAGCGCCACCCAGCGCGCGACGAACTCGTCCAGCGATTGCCCGGCGCGGAAATCCACGCGGCCGTCCAGCATCGCGCGCGCCACGCCGTTGATCGTCGCCGCGCGGGCACCGGTCACGCCGATCTCGCGCAGGTCCGCGGCGGCGAGCACCGCCGCCGTCGGAAACAGGCGCTCCAGCCCCGGCAGCGGCGCCGACGGCAACGGCTCGCCCCAGCGCAGCACGATGCGCGTGGCCAGCGTGCGCGCCGCCGCCACGCTGATCTGCTGGCCGAGGATCGCGCGTACCGCGATCTCGAAACCGTCCCAGCCGCCGGGCAGGCGCAATCCCGGCAGGCGCTGGCGCAGCGGGCCGAGGATCGGGTCATGGCGAAACGTGTCGGTGATCGCCTGCGGGTTCGCGTCGAGGTCGAACATCCGCCGCAGCGTGGTCACCACGCCGAGAATCTGCGTCGGTTGCGGGCACACCAGTTCCAGCTGCAACGCGTGCTCGCCACCGGGCCAGGCGCGCAGCCGCAGCCAGCCCGGCGTGTGCGCCGGACCGAACACGCGCGCGTACGCGTGCTCGTCGACCAGCTCCACGCCCGGCAGCGCACGCGTGCGCAGGAACGCGAGCACGGCGTCGAACGCATACGGCGGTCGGTAGCCAAGTCGCAACAGCAGCGGCGCACCGGCCACCGCACGCGGATGCCGGCGCAGTTCGCGCGGCGCCATCCGGTTCGCCTGGGCGAACGCCGCGTTGAAGCGGCGCAGGCTGCCAAAGCCTGCGGCCAGCGCCACTTCGGTCACCGGCAGCGCGGTCTCGGTCAGCAGCTGCTTGGCGAACAGCAGCCGGCGCGTCGTGTGCACGCTGATCGGCGGTGCGCCGACGTGGTCGACGAACAGCCGGCGCAATTGCCGTGCGCCGATGCCGACGCACATCGCCAACGCGTCCAGCGACTGCTCCGCCAGCGCGCCCGCCTCGATCAATTTCAACGCATGCGCCACCAGCCGGTTGCCGCGCGGCCACTCGTCATGGCCGGGCGCCAGTTCCGGGCGGCAACGCAGGCACGGCCGGTAACCGGCGGCTTCCGCTGCCGCCGCGTTCGCGAAATAGCGCACGTTCGCGCGCTTCGCCGCCGGCGCCGGGCAGACCGGGCGGCAATAGATGCCGGTGCTGCTCACTGCCGTGAAGAACAGCCCGTCGAAGCGCGCGTCGCGGCTGCGCCGGGCCTGTTCGCAGACATGGGGGGCGGGCAGGGCAGGGGCCGTGGACGGGTTCATGGCCGCAGGCTAGCACCGCTGCGGCAGCCTGACTCGCCGTTTTCGGACATCAATGCCGGATGACGGGAAGCTCCGCCACGCTGTTGCCCGGACACAATTCCACGCGAGCGGCGCGGAACGCCGCGGCCTCCGCTTCGCTGGCGGCCTTGCCGTGGTCACCGGCGTCGAACGCGACGCGCCACGCACCGTCCGTCGCGTGACGCCATGTCGTCGCGAATCGGCCGATCGTGTAACGCCGCTTCGCGCCGGCGGCCAGGTTCTCGAACAGGTACGGGCCGCTGGAATACGCCAGCTTGCCGTCGCTGCTCGTCACCACTTGCTGCGGATACCAGTCCAGCCGCACGGACTTCCCCGCAATCATCGCCGACCAGTGCTGCAGGATCGCCGCGCGCCCGCGGGTCGGCTGTGGCGCGTTCGCATCGAAGATCGCGTCGGCCATCAGGTACCCGGCAAACGCTGCCGCATCGTGCTGCTGCACGCTCCGCGCGAACGACAACTCGCGCTGCCACACCGCGCATGCCGGCGTGGCGGCCTGCGCCACCACCGGGCTGACGACGCACGCCAGCAACAGCCACCCACCGCAACGCCATGCCATCGACCTGCTCCCTGCGGATCATCCACCGGCGCAGGATTCCCCCCGGCCGGCTGCGCGACCAGTGCAGGAAGGCAGGGGTGGCGCGGCAAGCGGTGCGAAACACCGCGACAACGGCGGCGTGCGCAGTATGATCGCCAACGTTCGCCTGGCCTGGGGGAGGCCTGCATGACATCATTGCAACGCGGTTTGCTGATCACCGCGCTGGTCCTGCTGGGCCTGGGCGAATGGGTCTGGACTGCGCTCAAGATGCAGTCGCAGGTCAGCCAGATGGTGCATGTGCAGGCGGTGAAACAAGCCCGGACGCATCCGCTGCCCAGTCACGCGTTCAGTCGCGAGCAGGGCTATGCCTTCATCGCCCGGATGAAGCAGGCCGAGGCGATCGCCGATCCGCTGCAGCGTTGCCTGGCCTATCCCGATCCGCCGGACAGCCACTGGTCCCGCGACACGGTGGTGGCGTATTGCCACTACCGCCTGCAACCGTTGCTCACATTCGCCCAGGCGCAGTCGCTGATCCAGCACGGCCAGGCCGCCGAGCTGGATCGCCGCCTGGCCGCCGCGTTGCACGCGCAGCAGACCGACCCGGCCGCGCGCGGGCTGCTCGACCGGATCTACCAGGAAGCGTTCGACGACGGCTCGTTCGATATCCGCCCCACGCTGGACGCATGGAAGCGCGATGCGCCGAACAGCGCGTTCGCGTTCGCCGCCAGCGGCACCGCCTACGTCGCGATGGCCGCCGATGCGCGCGGCAGCGGCTACCTGAGCGACACGCCGGACAGCCAGATACAGGCGATGCACAACTTGCTCGCGCAAGCCGACAGCGACCTGCGCCGTGCCATTGCGCTGAACCCGAAGATGCCGCCCGCACACGCCGCGCTGATCCACGCCGATGGACTGGGCAGTGGGCGCGGCCAAGTCGACGCGGCGATCCGCGACGCGCTGGCCGCGGTTCCGGACGACTACGCCATCTACCTCACCGCGATGTGGACGCGCCAGCCGAACTGGGGCGGCTCGCTGGATGCGATGGACCGGCTCGCTGCCCGGGCGCAAGCGCAGGCGCCGGGGAATCCGCTGATGAAGATGCTGGTGTCGGAGCGGCCGTTCTACGTCGTCTGGCGTTGCGATTGCACCCAGGCGGCCGAGATGGCGGCGTACCCGGACGCGGCGGACCAGCTACCCAACAGCAGCAACCTGTCCTCGATCGGCAAGCTGGCCAGCGACTATCGCAACCAGACCATGTCGCTGATCTATCAGTCCGAAGCGCTGCGCTTCACGCCCGGCGATGAGGATGCGCGCGTCAATCGCGCGTTTGCCCTGGTCGACTACGACGAATCGGCGTGGGCCGTGGCCGACCTCAGCCAGCTGCTGGGCAAATCGCCCGACAACAGGAAGGCGCGCGACGCCCGCGCCTACGCCTACGAAATGCTGGGCGACTACCGGCATGCCGAGCAGGATCTGCGCCAGCTGCTGGCGATGGACCCGCGCGACATGCGCACGCTGTCCAAGCTGGGCGACCTGTTCGTCAACTGGGAAAAGAACTGGGACCAGGGCTGGACCGTGGCCGACCAGTTGCTCCGCGAGCAGCCGCAGGCGCCTTACGGCCTGCTGCTGCGCGCCAGCATCCAGCAACAGCAGCCGCGCGCCGGGCTGGACGCCACCGTCGATCAACTGCAGGCGCAGTTCGGCAAGGACCCGCAGATGGCCAAGATGCTCGTGCGCATGCGCGCAGCGGTGGCGTTGCGCAAGCACACCGGCATCGACGCGCGGCGCAGCGCGCCCTGAGCCGGCTTCGTCGGGCGCCGTCGCCCGCGCGAGCGCGCTGAACGAGGCGGCAGGCATTACCGACAATATTTCAGTGGCCGGGCTAAGCTGCACGGCATGAATACGTACACCAGCCAGCAACTGATACCCGATCGAACGGTGGCCAACGACGTCAAGCGGATCGGTCGGCTGGGCTCCGTGCCGACGATCCTGCAGACCGTCGCGCACACCACCGGCATGCGTTTTGCCGTCATCGCCCGCGTCACCGACACCAGCTGGACGGCCTGCGCCGTGCACGACATGATCAATTTCGGGCTGAAGCCCGGTGGCGAGCTGGTGCTGAATACCACCATCTGCAACGAGATCCGCCAGCACCATCAGCCGGTGATCTTCGGGCAGGCCAGCACACACCCGCAATTTTCAACGCACCCGGTGCCCAGGCAATACGGTTTCGAAAGCTTCGTCTCGATTCCGATCTTCCTGGGCGACGGCGAATTCTTCGGCACCTTGTGCGCGCTCGACCCGCTGCCGGCCAAGCTGGACGATCCGCACGTGATCAAGACCCTGCAGCTGTTCACCAAGCTGATCGCCGCCGAGCTGAAGCACGAGGAGCAGCGCGAGCTCAACGCCAGCGCACTGCACGATGCGCGCGAGTCGGCGAAGCTGCGCGAGCAGTTCATCGCCGTGCTCGGGCACGATCTGCGCAGCCCGCTCAGCGCAATCCAGATTGGCGCCGACCTGTTGCAGTCCAAGCCGATGGATGCCGGTTCCGGGCGCATCGTCAAGCACATCCAGCGCAGTGGCGAGCGCATGGCGGAAATGATCGAGAACATCCTCGACTTCGCGCGGGGCCGGCTGGGCGGCGGCATCCCGGTGAACCTGCAGTCGCAGGGCGACCTCGCGGCGGAACTGCAGCACGTGATCGAGGAAGTGCGCGGAAGCTACCCCGAGCGGGAGATCCAGGCCAGCATGGCGATCGGGCATGCGGTCACCGCCGATTCGCGGCGCATCGGGCAGCTGCTCGCCAACCTGCTCAACAACGCCGTGGCCCACGGCGCGGTCGATCAGCCGGTAGTTGTCGCGGCACATTGCGATGGGCAGGTGTTCGAGCTGTCCGTCACCAACGGCGGTCAGCCGATTCCGCAGGGCAAGATCGGGCGCCTGTTCCAGCCGTTTTCGCGCGCCGCGGACGCATCCCCGCAACCCGGTCTCGGGCTCGGGCTCTACATCGCCTCCGAAGTGGCCAAGGCGCACGGTGGCAGCCTGACTGTCTCGTCGACCGCCGCGCAGACCCGCTTCGTCTTCACCATGCCGCTCAGCCCGGGCTGAGCTCCGGCGGGTCGATCAGTTCGACCTGGCCTGTTCCAGCGCATTCAGCAGCGCGTCCAGCCGGAACGGCTTTTGCAGCACGGCGCAGCTTGCATAGGCCGCCGGCAGTTCATCGGCGCGCAGTCCGGTCAGCACGCAGGTCGGCACTTGCCGCGCGTTCAGCGATGTCAGCAGGGTTTCGGTGGTGGTCGTGGCCAGCCGGTAGTCGATCAGCGCGATGTCCGGCTGCGATGTCGCCAGCAGCTGGCAGGCCTGTTCCAGCGTGGCGACCGGACCCAGCACGCGGTACTGCCTCGACTCGAGGGCGATTTCCAGCGTCACTGAAATCAGCATGTCGTCTTCGACCACCATCACCTGTGGCCAATCGGATGGGGCGGCAGTCACGGGCTGTCGCTCAGTGGAATGTGCATGGCATTGATCCGGGGGAGTGGAGGGCGAGCTGCGGTGGCTTTCTGCAGAAGCGGCATGACGGGGGAACCTCGAGCAGTCGGCGTACGGAGTGCGGGATCTGGTCGTGCCCGGCGCGTTGCCGGCGATGCGTGGCTGCACCCTGGCATCGGTGACGTGCCGAGCGCGTGACAGCACGGAGCCCATCACCCGCGCTGCGGCGAACGCGAAGCGCGCATTGCCGGGGCGTGAGTCGTTCACGGCGTGCGTTCCGCAGGCCCGCTGTTCAACAGCGCACCGGCCACCGCCTGCAGCAGGCTGCGGCGATCGTACGGCTTGGGCAGGAAGGCCACCTTGTCGGGAAAGTGGGCGAAGCTGTCGCGTGGATCACCGGAGATCAGCACGATCCGCAGCGGTCGGTTCAGCCTGGCGCGCTGCGCCAGATCGATCCCGTCGATTCCGCCCGACATGTGGATGTCGCTCAGCAGCAGCTCGATACTGGCGTCGTGCAACAGGATCTTCAGCGCCTCGGTGCCGTCGCTGGCGGTAAGCACGCGATAGCCCTCGGCCTCCAGCACCATGGCGGTGACCTCGCGGGCGCTGCGGTCGTCCTCGGCCAGCAGGATGGTCTGATTCTGCACGCGGGTCATGTTCGATCTCGGCAGATGATGTCTGACGATCGCCCGTGCCGCGTACACGGGCAGTGAGGATCGATTGTGCCTATGCTGTATTTCCCCGGGCTGTGTTCCCCGGTGGGCCACGAGCCATGAACGAACTTGAGCGTTATCGGCAGTTGATCGGGTTCTCCCCGGATGGCGTGCACGAGCTCGACGTGCACGGCCGGATCGTGCGCATGAACGACAGCGGCCGTGCCGTGCTGTGCATCGGCGACCCGGCCGCGGCGATCGGCCAGCCGTTCGTCGCGTTCTGGCCGGCGCAGGCCGCCACCACCATCGAGTCCGCGCTGGCCGGCGCGCGCCAGGGAAAGTCGGTGCAATTCACCCAGGCGCTGCCATCGGCCAGCGGCGAGGAGCGCTGGTGGCTGGTCAGCGTGCATCCGTACCTGGATGCGCAGCAGGTCGACGGCATGGCGGTGATCAGCCATGACATCACCGAGCGGGTCAAGGCGAGGCTGGCGCTGGACATGGTCATCCACCGCCTGCACAGCCGGCTCAGCCACCGCGAGCTGGCCGGCGAATTCGATGTCGTCCGCAACGAGGCGCTGGCGCGCAAACTGGCTCGCGCACGGGTGTTCCAGAAGCAGGTGGTCGATCGTGCCGAGTCGTTGCGGCTGCGGCTTGGCCTGGCCAGCGCCGCGCAGGCCGTGGCCGAACAGGCCTCGCAGCAGGCGCAGAAGAACGAGGCCATCGGCCAGCTGGTGGCAGGCCTCTCGCATGACTTCGCCAACATGCTGCAGATCGCCATCGTGGCGCTCAGCAGCATCCTGGACGACCCGGCCAACCTCAGCGACAGCCAGCGCCGCCTGCTCGGCTACGGCATGGACGGCGTGCGGCAAGCCGCGTTGCTGGCCAAGCGGCTGCTGGCCTTTGCCCGGGTCCATCGGTACACGGCCGAGCCGGTCGAGCTGGTCGGAATCATCCGCGACATCGAAGGCTTCGCCCGCCACAGCCTGGGCGCGGGCGTGGATTTCCAGGTCGAGTGCGGCCACGCCGAACTGCCCACCCTGGGCGACCGCCATTCCATCGAGCAGGCCTTCATCAACCTGTGCATCAACGCGCGCGATGCCTGCAAGGGGCAGGGCACGATCCGCGTTCACCTGGGCGAGCTGGTGGTCGGCGAGGCCGAAGACAGCACGCTGCGGCCGGCGGGTGATTACGTCACGCTTGCGGTCACCGACAACGGCAGCGGCATGGACGAGGCGGTGCGCGAGCGCCTGTTCGAGCCCTACTTCACCACCAAGGTCGAAGGTGTCGGCACCGGCCTGGGTCTTGCCCAGGTGCACGGTGTGGTGCGTCAGGCCGGCGGTTTTGTCGACGTGGATTCCGCGCCCGGCCGCGGCACCACCATGACCCTGGCTTTCCCGCGCCTGCGCCTGCCGGCGCCCGACTAGCGCGCCGGCGACGGGCTAGCCCCGCGCGGGCGCTGACCTATACTCGACGGTCTGACTCACCGGAGCGTTTTGCGATGAATGCACCCACCCGTATCGACACCACCCGCGTCATCCGCGCGCCGCGCGGCAGCGAACTTTCCTGCAAGAGCTGGCTCAGCGAGGCGCCGTTCCGCATGCTGCAGAACAACCTCGATCCGGAGGTGGCGGAGAACCCGGCCGAGCTGGTGGTGTACGGCGGCATCGGGCGCGCCGCGCGCAACTGGGAGTGCTTCGACGCGATCCTGAAATCGCTGCGCACGCTGGAAGACGACGAGACCCTGCTGGTGCAGTCCGGCAAGCCGGTCGGCGTGTTCCGCACGCATGCCGACGCGCCGCGCGTGCTGATCGCCAACTCCAACCTGGTGCCGCACTGGGCCACCTGGGAGCACTTCAACGAGCTCGATAAGAAAGGCTTGATGATGTACGGCCAGATGACCGCAGGCAGCTGGATCTACATCGGCTCGCAGGGCATCATCCAGGGCACCTACGAAACCTTCGTCGAGATGGGCCGCCAGCATTACGGCGGAGATTTGAAGGGGCGCTGGCTGCTCACCGCCGGCCTCGGCGGCATGGGGGCGGCGCAGCCGCTGGCCGCCTCGCTGGCCGGCATGTGCAGCCTCAACATCGAATGCCAGCAGAGCCGCATCGACTTCCGCCTGAAGACCCGCTACGTCGACGAGCAGGCCACCGACCTCGACGACGCGCTGGCGCGCATCGAGAAGTACACCAAAGCGGGCGAAGCGAAATCCATCGCGCTTCTTGGTAACGCGGCGGACGTGCTGCCGGAACTGGTCAAGCGCGGCGTGCGCCCCGACGCCGTCACCGACCAGACCAGCGCGCACGACCCGGTCAACGGCTACCTGCCGCAGGGCTGGACGGTGGAGCAGTGGTTCGAGCGCCGCAAGAGCGATCCCGAAGGCACCCGCGACGCCGCCAAGCACTCCATGCGCACCCACGTCGAAGCGATGCTTGCGTTCCACGCGCAGGGCATCCCCACCTTCGACTACGGCAACAACATCCGCCAGATGGCGCAGGACGTCGGCTGCGCCAACGCGTTCGCGTTCCCGGGCTTCGTGCCCGCCTATGTGCGGCCGTTGTTCTGCCGCGGCGTCGGGCCGTTCCGCTGGGTCGCGCTGTCGGGTGATCCGGAGGACATCTACAAGACCGATGCCAAGGTCAAGGAGCTGATCCCCGACGACGCGCACCTGCACAACTGGCTGGATATGGCGAAGGAGCGGATCAGCTTCCAGGGTCTGCCGGCGCGGATCTGCTGGGTCGGGCTGGGGTTGCGCGACAAGCTGGGGCTGGCGTTCAACGAGATGGTGCGCAATGGGGAGTTGAAGGCGCCGGTGGTGATTGGGCGCGATCATCTGGATTCGGGGTCGGTGGCTTCACCGAATCGGGAGACAGAGGCGATGAAGGATGGGAGCGATGCGGTGTCGGACTGGCCGTTGCTTAATGCGATGTTGAATGTGGCAGGTGGCGCGACGTGGGTGTCGCTGCATCACGGCGGCGGGGTGGGGATGGGGTATTCGCAGCATTCGGGGGTGGTGATTGTTTGCGACGGTTCCGAAGCGGCGGACAAGAGGATTGCGCGGGTGTTGTGGAACGATCCGGGGACTGGGGTGATGCGGCATGCGGATGCTGGGTATGAGATTGCTGTCGAATGCGCCAAAGAGCAGGGGTTGAAGTTGCCGATGACTTAGATGAAGTGGCTGAGTGCGCGATGCCCCCTTGTGCCGGCCTGCTGAAAAATTAATTAAAGGATCTAGCAATGGATGTAATTTCCATCTCGGCTATGGAAGCGCAAAAGATTTTGAGTCGCGAAGAAAGCCACTTTCTCGATTTCAAGGGGAAGGCGATCCTGCCAAGTCGAATAACGAAGAGTATTTCGGCATTTGCAAATGCTGATGGTGGAGAGTTATTCATTGGTGTTGAGGAAGCCAGCTCTGTTTTTTCTTGGTCTGGATTTGAGCGCCAAGAAGATGCAAATGATCTAGTTCAGGCAATCGACGCGGTGCTGCCTTTGGGGCAAGGATGCCGGATGGAATTCCTCAGATCGGAAGGGTTGCCTGGCCTCGTCCTGCACATTGAGGTACTGAAGAGTCGAGCAATTATTGAGACATCTTCCAGAGAGGTTTATATCCGCCGCTCTGCTTCGAACGTGCCGATTCGGTCTGCGGATGCGTTAGATAGACTTCGAATGGACAAGGGGTTGACGTCTTTCGAGACGATGACCGTTGAGGCTTCTGAAGAAGTAATTACAAACAGTTTGGAGGCAATCGGATTCATGCTCGAAATTGTTCCTCATCAAGAGCCTGAGCTATGGTTGAGGAAGCAGGCACTAATTGTTGGAGAAAAACCAACGGTGGCGGGCGTGGTGCTATTCGCCGATGAGCCACAAGCACTTCTTCCTAAGCGTTGCGGTATTAAAGTTTATCGTTATCGAACCTCCGATGAAGAGGGCGCGCGCGAGTCGCTAGATGGTTTGCCAAAGACGATCGAAGGATCGGCATATCAACAGATATATAGCGCCGTCACCACAACCAAAGCTATTGTGGAGAGCATTCGACGTATGACGCCGGATGGCCTGATTGAAATCGAGTATCCAGAAGAAACTCTTCATGAAATTATTACCAACGCCGTCCTGCATCGCGATTACAGTATTCCTGACGACATTCATATTCGCATTTTCGACAATAGAGTAGAGGTAGAGAGTCCGGGGAGTTTGCCAGGACATATCACGCCTGAGAATATATTGGATGAGAGATTCTCTCGCAACGGAAATATAGTTCGAATAATAAACAAATTTCCCAACCCTCCAAATAAAGATGTTGGTGAGGGGCTCAATACTGCATTTCTTGCAATGAGACGCCTTCACCTTAAAGAACCTATGATCGCCCAGAGAGAGGCGAGTGTGCTGATCACGATTCGGCATGAGCAGCTTGCTTCTCCTGAAGACCGAATCATGCAGTACTTGGAGCAAAGCGAATCAATTAATAATGGTACGGCGAGAGAGATTTGTGTGATCCGAGAAGACTGGAGGGTTCGAAGCATCTTTGGCCGCATGGTCGACGCAAATTTGATTGAAAAAGTTCCCGGGAGCACTACGAGTAACACTGCTTATAGAAAAAAGACGAGCTAAAAACTGCCAAGATCCCGGAACCCAAAACAAAGGGGTCAGAGACATTTTTCATCCTTATGAAATGTCTCTGACCCCTTTTCTCCCTGTTTTTCGGAATCATGGTTCGATCGCTGGCCACAAACTCTCAATAAGCCGTGCGTTCTCATCCAGATCCCGCAACGTAGATTTTCGTGGAGTACGTCCGAGATACAAAGTGTTAGTAAACAGGTCGATGAATTCCACTTGTCGGGGCTTAACTTCAATCCCGTTCTCATGGAGCAGCCAATACGCGAATTCCAGCGTGAGACGAGCCGTTTCCGGATCACACTGTTTTGCGCTGGCATTGAAGTAGATGTATCGGTTCTCGCTGCCTTCTTGCGCAACTAAGTCTGGCGAAAGACGCAGCTCCAATCCGCGCATGTATGCATACAACCTCTGAATCGCAACGGGCTTCAAGCCCCGTTCGGCGTGTTTCGATTGCACAAAACTTTCCAGTACCCGCATGCAATGCATGCGACGTGATCCCACCCTGATACCTTGTAACTGTGCTCGGGCGTCGATCAAACCTGAAGCGCCTCGCTCAAGGAAGTCCTTGATGCCTTTGATAGGAGGCGCGTAATACGGCTGCTTGAAAACTTGCGGCTCTTGCTTCGGAAATTTCTGATCATGAAGTAACCGCATTTGTTCTACGGCTGGCAAGCGAATGAATGTGGCTGCGCCACGTACGGAAAGACGTGGTTTCGTGACGACTGGGGAGTATTTCGGAATAGCGCTCATGATGTGGGGTTCCTGACTGCAAACTGCATCTACGAATGAAGAGGGGCGACCTTGCGGCCGCCCCTCAATTTCTTCATTTCCCGCGCAACTTCGACGGCTTGCGAACGGCGCGTTCGGTAACCGTGGTGGGCTTATGTGCTTTTGCGTAACCCACCGAACGGGGTCAGGTTCACTTATCTAGTCTGTGGAAGTTAACCTGATCCTGTTCTTGGCTTATATCACTGGAAATGATATGAGATATTATTCGTTAATGATCGCTTTTCTTTTGGCTGATATTTTTAACACCGAAGGGGGTCAGGTTCACTTATCCTCCGTTCGGAAGTGAACCTGCCCCCGTTTGCCGACCCCGTTTCCGTTGTAGAAAGGCGATGTGATTCCCTGTTTTTCTCCCCTGTCTTGCGGGTGGCCCCATGAGATCGAGTGCAAAGAAACTGGCGGCGTGGTTCTTCGGATGAACACCGAACGGGATCAGGTTCACTTTTGGAGAGGGTGTAAGTGAACCTCACCCCGTTCTTGGCGACCCCGTTCTTGACCCCGTTCTTGGAACCTGACCCCGTTCTTGGATGAAGCCAACTTGCTGCTGGGCAGCTTGCTGGCCCTGGGCAACGTGGTGACCTGCAGTGATCAGGCCGAGCTATCCGACGTCACGCTGTCGATCATGGGCGACGCCATCGTCCGCGACGCGGAGAAGCTGCGCGACATCATCCGCGACGTGAATGGGCAAGAGCTGGAGCCAGCGCGCGGCACGAAACCCGGTTTACGCGAAGAGCGGGCCGCCTACCTCGCGCTGCCCGCGCGTTCGCCCATGGGCAGCGCGTGCTACCTCGTGCGGCAGCATCCGACCTGTCAGTAGCGGGAGGCGGGGGAAGGGCGCGCTTTCCCGGGGCAGGCGTCATGGAAAGTCGCTCTCTCTCTCCCTTTTTGCTGGCCGGAATATCTCAGTCCGGCGCCTTTACCGGGTTCCTGGTTGGGCGGCGTTCGAGTATGCAACGGAGCAGGAGAATGTTGCCGATGGTTTGACCTTCGCCGGATCGGTACGATGTTCGGACAGCGGCCGATCCGTGGCCGGGAGGTTCGGATGGATATGAGTCATCAGGAAGCACGGTTCTTGAAGATGCTGCCATCGCTGGGCCGCAAGGTGCGTGCCGGCAATCCGTGCGAGGTGCTTGGTCGGGACCGACTGCTATCGGATGTGGCCGCGTGAGCGGCCGCTATACGGCAGGTGCCGAAGGGGAGTGCCAGCCGGGCTCCGATGGACGGGTGCTGCGAGCTTGTGTGGAAACCGCGTGGCATCCTTCGCCGGACTGATCGAAAGGGTCAGCGCGCCAGCTGCAGGCCGCTGAACTTGCCGCCGCGCGCGCGCAGGGCGCGCTCGATCTTGCCAATCGGCTGGCCGGTCTCGACGGCCGTGGAACTGGCCACGGCGCGCACGATGACATCTCGTGTGGGCTTGGCAACCTTCGATTTGGCGGCAGGACGGCTGGTGGTTTTCATGCCTATGAATATACACCTCGACCATCTGAAAACGATGCCAGCGACATGACGCGTGGAGCCGCTTCAGTCTTCAGAAAGATTTTTCAGCAAAAGCAGCGGTCAGAGTGCACTTCTTTGGGCTCGCCGCTTTGTAAAGTCGACTCTGATCCCGGTTTCAATGGAGTTTTCGAAAGATGCGTAGCGAAGCGATGGACGTTAGCCGATACCGGGGCACGAACCGGCGATGCCGGGTGGCGATGGGTGGCGGCCGGCATGTCGCCATGCTCGCCATGCTGGTGGCGGGCGGGCTCGGCCTCGCCGCGCCGGCGCGAGCCGACAACCCCGGCTATGACCGTCCCGGCCTCGGCTTCACGCCCGCCGCGCTGGGCGCCGGCGAGCTGACGGTCGAACAGGGCCTGCCCACCTGGACACGTGACCGACAGGATGGCCAGACCACCTCCCAGTACACCGCTGACAGCCTGCTGCGGCTGGGCCTGGGCGACTCGCTGGAGTTGCAGTTCGGCGGATCGCTGTACAACCGCCTGCGCGAAACCAGGCCCGGCGCCGATCAACGCCAGGAGGGGCGCGGCGACAGCAGCGTGGCGCTGAAACTGGTGCTGCCCTCCGCACGTGCATCCTTCAGCTGGGGGCTGCTGGGCAGCGTGGAATTCACCGATGGCGCACCCGCGTTTCGCAACGCCGCGCGCCAATACCTGCTGGGGCTTGCGCTCAACCAGCAGATCGATCCGGCCAACAGCGCCGGCATGTATCTGGAGGACGCGCGCACCGGCGGTCGCGACGCGTACACCGCTGCGATCAATGACAGCCATGCCTTGACCGGCGCATGGACGGTGTATGCCGAAGCAGCCTGGCAACGGCAGCCCGATCGCGGCGGCGGCCTGCTGGCCGGGGCGGGACTGGCCTGGCAGCCGAGCGCGCGCGTGCAGCTCGACGCGGGTTTTCGACACCGTCTGAGCGGCCAGGTGAGCGACTGGTGGGCAGGCCTGGGGGCGGCCGTGTATTTCGGCCACTGACCGGTCGCGGCGGGAGAGCGTCGCGTAATCAAGCTGCGCGCCTCAGATTTCCGCCTGGTCTACCAAGTGCATGACAAGGTGCTCGTGGTCACCGTGATCGCAGTAGGCAAGCGTGAAAAGGGCTTGATCTACCTTGCGGCGAAGAAGCGGCTCTAGAGCTCGCCCACCACGGTGGCGCCGGAGGCCGTCACCGGGATCAACTCGCTTTCACCCCGGTGCCCCCCATGTCCTTTTCCAGTTCCTTGATGGCGCGACAGCGGCGAGTGCTCGATGTGCAGTCGCTGGGACGTGGTGCAGTCCCGACCGGAGTCGCTGCGCCAGCAGTGGATGAGCTGCTCGCGGGTCACTGATGGCTGCGTTCTTTCAGCGGCAGAAACAACTCGACGATGAGTTCAGGTGTCGACCCATCCGGCATGAGTGAGAGCCGGCGCTGGCAATAGATCGGGAAGTCGCGTGCTTCCTCACCGCTGTCTGAAAGCCAGTCGCGATAGAGGTAAATCGCGGCGGGCTCGAGATTGTGGGTATTGCCGGGATAGCGCAGCACCGCGCAGCGTCCGCCGGGGATCACGCCAGCCTTCATCCCCTCATCATTCGTCTCGATCGGCTGATCGGTCCCGACGCACAGGTCCATGCTGTAGTCGGCCGGATTGGCGGGACACCTCTCGGATCGAAACACCTGCAAGCTAGGTCGGCCTGTTTCGGGCGACAGGCCCCTGGCCTTGCACCAGGTTTTGAACCGCTCGATAGTCGTGCCGAGCGTTGCCCGGTCGCCCCGGTGCTCCAGGACCGCCACCGGCATCGGGGGCACATCGCGGATCGTCACGTCGTCGTGGGTAAAGATAATCTGCATGAGCTTGTTCCTTGCGTTGTCCAGAGGCCCGAAGGCGGCGAACCACGGCGCCCAATCGGGCGACTTCCGGAACGACGATGGCGATTGCCCGAACCGCTGGCGAAAGGCACGGGCGAAGGCATCGGGCGCGTCGTAACCGGCATCCATCGCGATGTCGGTGACGCTCTCGGCGTCGTTCCAGGCCAGCCGACGCGAAGCGCGCTTCATGCGGGCAAGCTGGACATAGCGATGCAGGGACAACCCGAAGGTCGCCGCAAACTGCCGATGGAAATGAAACTTCGAGAAGGCGGCCACCCGGCTTACCGCCTCCAGATCCAAATCATCGTCAAGATGCTGATCGATATAGTCCAGCACGCGCTGCATCCGCGCATGATAGTTTCGAAGCGCCGCCTTCATCGTCCGTTTCTCCGTGGTGAACCATGTTGCCGATCAGAGCCATCATGTGCTCGACCGATCTTGCGGTTTTGGCGCAGAAAAGGTGTCAGGGACCAATGGCACTGACTTAAGCTCGTCATCCCCGCGAAAGCGGGGATCCAGCACCTCTGACAGCCTGAAGTCACCGGATTCCTGCTTTCGCAGGAACGACGAAAATTGGAGCTTTGCGCTTAAGTCAGTGCCAGTCGTGTCAGGGACAATTTTCGGTGGGCGCTGGGCGAGTAAATGGTCCCTGACACCTTATGTTGCACGCACTTTCCTGAAGCGAGTGCGGTAAAAAGTCGACCCTGCTCCCGTTTTGGGAACGGTCTCTGCAGGTATCAGGCGTCCAGCGCGCGCAGCAGAACGGGTAGGGCGCCGCGCGTGATCTGCGATGCGCGTATGTGCGGGTCGGTCCACTGCTGCAACAGCAGGCCGTCGATCATGGCCATGATCGCGGAAGCCAACGTCCGCGCCGGCAGATCGCTGCGGAACTCGCCGTGGTGGGCGCCTTGCTCGATGAGACCTGTAAGCAGGGTGCGGAAAGTGCCGAACAACTCGGCGAAGCGGCTGCCGAAACGTTCGCGGGTTTCTTCCACGCCGCAGGCGGACCAGAACTCCAGGGTCAATGGAATGATCTGTTCGTTGGCGTCGATCATCGCCATCACGTGGTTGAACAGCGCCAGGATCTGCGCCTTCGCCGTGTCGGGCGGCACATCGCCGGAGGCGTCCGGTGCGTGCATCGCGCCCAGGGTCATCTGCTCGAAGACGGCGTAGAACAGATCTTCCTTGCTGGCAAAACTCAGGTAGACCGCGCCCTTGCTGATGCCCGCGGCGTCGGCGATCTGGTCGATGGTGGTCTGGCGGTAGCCATGCTTGGCGAATACGCCCATGGCGGCGGCTAGGATGTCTTCGCGCCGTGCCTGTTTGTCGACTTTTTTTGGGGACATGTGAGGGAATCCTTGAATATGACTGACCAGTCAGTCATAGTTGCGATCATGCCCAGCATAGCTGGCTGTGCTCGGCCTTGGCATCCCCTCCAGCAAGGACACTCCCATGACATCGATCCCTTTGCGCGTCGCCATCAGCGGCGCTGGCGTGGCCGGCCCCGCACTGGCGCACTGGCTCTTGCGTGCAGGCTGCGAGCCGACCCTGATCGAAAATGCGCCGGCGTTCCGGACCGGGGGCTACGTGATCGATTTCTGGGGCGTGGGGTACCGCGTCGCCCAGCGCATGGGCATCGAGCAGGCGGTGCGCGATGCCGGCTACCAGGTGCAGCGTCTGGTAGCGGTCGACGATGACGGCCGGGTGCGCGCGAGCATGCGCACTGACGCCTTCGAGCGCCTCGCCGGTGGACGTTTCACCAGTCTTCCCCGCGGCGACCTCGCCGCAGCGATCTACGCCACGGTGGAGCATCACTGCGAGACGCTCTTTGATGACAGCATCACCGCGATCGACGAGCACGATGGCGCCGTCGGCCTGACCTTGCGCAGCGGCAAGCAGCGCGCATTCGATCTGGTGGTCGGTGCCGACGGTCTGCACTCGAATGTGCGAAGGCAGGCGTTCGGTCCGGACGCGGACTACGAGCACTATCTGGGTTGTCGGGTGGCGGCGTGCGTGGTGGAGGACTACCGGCCGCGCGACGAACGGGTCTACGTGATCCACAGTGCACCCGGCAAGCAGGCCGCGCGTTTCACCCTGCGCGACAACCGCAGCCTGTTCCTGTTTGTGTTCCGCAGTGCGGGGACCGCGGATCCCGGCAGCCTGCAGTCGCGCAAACAGGTGCTGCGCGATGAGTTCCATGATGCCGGTTGGGAATGTCCGCGCATGCTCGATGCCGTGGCTCGCGCCGAGGACCTGTACTTCGACGTGGTCAGCCAGGTGCACATGCCTGCCTGGTCACGCGGACGGGTGGCGCTGATCGGCGATGCGGCTGCGTGCATCTCGCTGCTGGGCGGCGAGGGCACCGGATTGGCGATGACCGAAGCGTACGTCATGGCGGGTGAATTGCTGCGCGCCAACGGCGACTATCGGAGTGCGTTCCCGGCATACGAGGCAAGGTTGCGTCCGCTCATCGCCCGCAAGCAGAAAGCCGCGCTGGGCATGATCAACTTTTTCGCGGCGCGCACCCATGCCGGGATCTGGCTGCGCAACATGGGTATCCGCGCGATGAATCTGCCCTGGCTCACCCACCTGATCGCCGGGCGCAGCGTGCGGGACGGTTTCGAACTGCCTGAGTACGGCCTCGGGTAGCGGGATGCGATTGAAAGAATTAAATGGGGAAGTGGCGATTCAGGTTTCCCAGTCGCCCTTTTTCGCCTGGTTCGATCGAAACGACGGCTCTACTCGGTTATCCGGTTGGGCCGCGACCAGCGCGGCGAACGTGCGCCCACACGGGCGTTTCCTTTCCTTTCTACAGGGGTGTATACCCAAGTAACGCGTTCACACATCGTCCGCCAGGACGCGCCGTTTACGCAGGGAGCGTCATGGATTCCGAAAAGGGGAAGATTGACGGCTCGAACGGCGACGCCCGCCTGCTTCGGCATCGGTTGGCACTGACCCGCCTGGCCCAGTGTCTGTGGCAATCGGGCGACGGGTTGCTGCAGGCGTTTGAAGCCATTGCGGAAGCGGCGGCGCGCGTGCTCGATGTCGACAGCGTTTGCATATGGCAATACCGGCCCGACAGCGGCTTCATCTGTGTGCTCGCGCATGAACGAGCCAGTGATGCTCATGATGGAGGGATTTTCGAAGAAGGCCCCGCGCTGGCCGCGATAGCGGTTCACCATCCCGCGCCATCGTCTTTGCCATCGCCGAAATCGCCCGCCGCCGGACCCGCCACGGAGCACCCGTCAGGAACGTGGACTTATGCAGGCATGGTCGGCGTGCCTCCGCATGCGCTGTCGTTGATGGAGACGCAGATATGCGTGGACGGAGAACTTTATGGTGCGGTGGTCTACGAGGCGACGGACCCGGCGCGCGAGTGGCGGCCTGACGAGATTGCGTTCGCCGATGAGATGCGGGATTTTCTGGCGCGGGCGGTGCAGAACGAGCGGCACAGGCGCGCCGAAGTACGTCTGGACTATCTGCAGCTGCATGATCCACTGACCGGGCTTGCCAACCGTACCCTGATGCTGGGGGCCATCAACGATCTGCTCCGGCGCCAGTGCAAGCGACCGCGCCTGGCCGCCTTGCTGTTCATCAGTCTTGATCGCTTCTACGGTGTCAACGAAATAGCGGGTGAGGCGGGTGGCGACATGATGCTGCACGAGGTGGGTGAGCGCATCAATGCCGTGACGCCTGACGAAGCCATTGTCGCCAGGGTCGAGAGCGATTGCTTCGCCGTGCTGATGCCGTGGCTGGCCCAGGAATGGCAGGCCCACAAGCAGGCCGAGGACATTCTGGCGGAGATCAGCCGACCCTTGAAGCTCGAACAGGTCGAATTCTCGGTCAGCGCCAGCATCGGCATCGCGTTCAACCCGGGCGACATGCATACCACCGCGGATGAGCTTCTGCGGGATGCCGACCTCGCCAGCAAACAGGCCTTGACGAGGGGGCGCAATCGTTGCGAGGTTTTCGATTCAGAGCAACATCGCGGCCTTCTGGATCGGCTGTTGATTGAACAGAATTTGCGCGATGCGCTGCATAACGACACGTTGGAAGTGGTTTATCAGCCCGAGCTGGATCTGGCCACGGGCAAGATCGTCGCGGCCGAAGCCCTGTTGCGCTGGCGTGATGCCGAGGGTGTGTTACGGGCGGCAAGTGATTTCATCGATGTCGCCGAGAGTTCGGGCCTGATCGTGCCGATCGGTCGCTGGGTACTGCATCGTGCCTGCAGCGACGCCAACGAATGGCCGGCGGCACCCGACGGCGAGGTCTGTGCGCTGGCGGTGAATCTGTCCGCACGCCAGTTCGAACAGCCAGGCCTGGTGGAAATGGTCACCGAGGTCCTGCGTGATACGTCGTTCGATCCGCAACGACTGTGTCTGGAGATCACCGAGACCGTGCTGATGAGTCGTGCCGGAAGCGCGCTCCAGACGCTGCAAGCGCTCAAGGCCCTGGGTATCAGCCTGGCGATGGACGATTTCGGCACCGGCTACTCATCGCTGGCTTATCTGAAGCGCTTTCCGGTAGACACGCTGAAGATCGACAAGAGCCTGATCGATGATTTTCCGGGCGACCCGCATGCGTACGCGATCGTCTCGGCGGTGGTGGCGCTGGCGAACGCCCTGGAGCTGGAAGTCGTGGTCGAAGGCGTAGAGCAGCTCACCCAGGAGACCGCCTTGCGCGCGATGGGCTGCCACCGCGTACAGGGATGGCTGTATGCCCGCGGCGATTCCCATGTGGCACTCATTGCGCAACTGCAGCAGCAGGGCTGCGGCCCGGTACCGCTTGCGCCTTGAGAAAAGGTGTCAGGGACAATTTATGGCTGCCGCACCAACCGGGTCAGAGCCACTTACATCCGTTTGATTTCGAAACCGGGACGAAGGATTTCGAAACCAGATGAGGGAACCGGAAAACGGGGGGCTAAGGAAGCTGAATGCGTTGACTCGCTATTTCAGTCGCGTATCGGTCGCCACCCAGTTGATCTCCCAGGTTTTGCCGCCGTCGTCCGAGAAGGCCTGTTCGAAGCGGATCGTGTCGGCGTCGAGTGGCGTGATCACGAAACGGACGAAGATGGCGCGTCCATCGAAATCTTCCTGGTCATGGAACTCGCCGCGGCCGTCGATGAATCGGCCGATGGTCGCCTGTCCCAGCGTTCCGTTGCCACTGCTGGCGAAGTTGAGGCTCCATTGGCGCGACCGCGGATTGTAGAGGCGCAGGTTCAGGCCCTCGAAATGGCCGCCCGGACCGTCTGCCGTCAGCTCGACCAGGTTGGCGCGGCCGTTCCAGACCTTGCGCACGGTCGTCACGCCCTCGTATTCCACCCATTCGTCGGATCCCGACAGCGGATGCACCAGACGCTTCAGGTGCGTGTGCCATGTGCCGATCTCGAAATCGAAATCATGCTGGCCATCGCGCGGTGCTTCCGCTGCAATCTTGGCAGGCTTCGCCGGTCGTGCGCGGGCGGGGGGAGCCGGCAGGTATAGCAGCCCAATGATGGCCATCCATGACAAGAAAGCACGGTAACGGTTCGGCATGGCATGCTCCCGGGTGAGTCGAATGACTGAACGCTAGAGGCAGCCATGTCCAGCAACAAGAAGGCACCATCAGGTGCGTATCTGTTGGCCCCGTCCCATCCGCTGGCGGATTGTCCGCTGCATGCGGCCTTTGTAGCGGTCGGTGGCAAGTGGAAGCTCACGATCCTCTATTGGCTCGCACGCGAGCCCAATCACTTTTCCGGTCTGCTACGCCGCGTCGCGCCGATCTCGCACAAGGTGCTGACCGAGCAATTGCGCGGGCTCGAAGCACACGGTCTGGTCGAACGCGTGGTGGCAGGGCCGGTGCCAGCGCCAGTGCAATACCGCCTGAGCGGTTACGGAGAAGCGGTCTTGCCGCTGGTAGAGGAGGCGCGGGTCTGGGGTCTGGCGCACCTTCAGCGGGTGCGCGGCCCGGCTCCGGCGCCGTCGGCGGCAGCGCTGGGCTGTGGCGATGCGCTGAACCGATACGCCAGGTAGCCGGGTCATCTCAGGGACAATTTGATAGAAGTGCGCAAGAAAGATGGCGCCAGAGACTGTCCTTGGCGGCCAAAGAGACTTCTAATTGTCCTTGACGTCTTTTTTGCCGTCAGTTTCGGCTTTTGGCCCAACGCAACAGGGGAGGAGAAAGATGAAGAAGTGGATTCTGTGGATCGCGCCGTTGGCACTGGCTGCCTGCTCGGCGCAGACGAAGTTCATTCCCAGGGGACAGAATCTCGCGACGACCGCGCACCTGATTGCCGATTCGGACTTGCCCGGGGTGTTCCTGAAGCAGGGTGAGCATTACGTCGTCTTCGAAAGCGTGGATGGAAAGCCAATTCATGGCTATTGGGACCTGCGGGTGTCGTCCAATGAGCTGTATCTGATGCCGGGTTCGCACACGTTCGACGTGAGCTACGTGCATGCGGGTGCCGTTGCGCGTGGGCGATTTGCAATCCAGGCGAAGGCCGGCGAGACCTACCTTGTCCATCATGAAGTGCATGCGTACAGCGTGCGCTTCTGGGTCACCAAAGGCTTGCATGGCACGGAACTGGCAGCCACCCCTTTGCCAACGGGTTGATCGATCTGACCTTTCGCTGGCCGGCTGTGGGCGATCAGGTGTGGCATCGACGTCCGTGACCTCAACGCACCAGTGACGGGCAGATACCCGCCCAGGGTCTTGGAGACACGAGTGTTCGCTGGGCGGTTTCAGCCACTTTTTGTGGCCTCGGGACGATAGGAATTTTCTGATAGGAGGGGAAATGAAAAAGGTCATTACGTTGATCATCGCTTGCGCCACACTTGTTGCCTGTGTGCCCAGCAAACCGTTCGTCATGCCAAACGTGGATCGCCAGACCGGGGTACATGTGGTCAGTGAGTACGCAACGGGTACGGCGGACTCAATGTTTTCGCCGCACATCCTCATCGCCAGCATCGATGGCAAGCCCGTCAAGAGGTCGAGTGCGCTGGCGCGATTGCCCGAGGAAGTCTACGTGACTCCTGGAACCCACACTTTTGACCTTCGCTACGTCATGGGAGGCGGCTGGGGTGAGATAAATCTTGCGCTCGACGCCCAGGCGGGCCACGAGTACATCATCGAGGAGATCGACGGGACTGGCGCGCACTTTCTCCTGCGCTTCCGCGATGGATGGAATGGGCCAGTGGTTGGACGGCTTGCGGATTAGTTGTAGGCGTCTCATTGCGAAACAGAGGTCACCATTTCGCCGCCCGAGAGGGAAAACAAAACCGACAAGGTGTCAGGGACAATTTCGGGGCGGCAGCAGGTGTCGTCAAATTGTCCCTGACACCATTCTCGCGTCCTGACCGTCGCGGCTTCGCTCGTCCGGACGCCTATACTTCGCGCACCTCTCCGCGAACCTCCTCCATGCCACAGCGCATCGCCATCGCACTGGGCACCCTGCTGGCGCTGACGGCGATCCGCGTACACGCCGACGACAACGGCTGGGCCACCACCACGCTCACCTATGACGGCGCTGCCATCGGCAACCTCGATGGCGGCGCGGCGCGCTCGTCCACCTACGTCGGCAACGCGCACCTGCGCAGCCTGCTCGACCTGGACCGCGCGCTCGGCTGGACCGGCACCCACGCCTACGTCGACGCACTGTGGATCCACGGCGGCCAGCCCGATGCCTTCGTCGGCGACGCCATGGGCGTCAACAACCTCAGCGCACCGCCGAACCTTCAACTGGAAGAAGCCTGGATCGAGCACAACCTCGCCCAGGCGAACGTCTCGGTGCTGGCCGGGCTGTATGACGTCAACAGCGAGTTCGACCGCACGCAGTCCGGCGGGCTGTTTCTCAACAGCGCGTTCGGCATCGGCCCGGAGTTCGCGCAGACTGGCGTCGACGGGCCGTCGATCTTTCCGCGCACGGCGCTGGGCGCACGCGTTGCCTTCAAGCCAGCCGAAGGCGTGGTGCTGCGCGCGGCGGTGCTCGACGGCGTGCCGCTGATCCGCGATGGGGACCGACTGCGCGCCTTTCAGTCCCGCGATGGCCGTCTCTACGTGGCCGAGCTGGCCCTGCTCAACCGGGCGGGCGCACGCCCGCCCGGCGATGCGCGCCTGCGCATCGGCCGCAACGCGATGCTGCCGATGTACGCCGGCAAGCTCGCCATCGGCGCGTGGCACTACACCACCACGTTCGACCGGCTCGCGCCCGCCTCCGGCGCAGCGCGCCAGCACGGCGCTACCGGCTATTACGCGGTGGCCGACCGCACTGTGGCGCGCGACGCGCATGACAGCCGCCACAGCCTCTCGCTGTTCGCGCAGTTCGGCGCGGGCGATCCGGCCGTGGCCCGCTTCGGCCGTTACCTCGGCGCTGGTGCCGTGCTGGCCGGCCCGTTCGAACAGCGCCGCCAGGACGAGCTGGGCCTGGCCATCGCGGTGGCGCGCAACGGACGCCCCTACCGACAGCAGGAGGCCCCGCGGCCGACCACCGCCACCGAGCGCTCGATCGAGCTGAGCTACCTGGCCCAGGCGAACGACTGGTTTGCCGTGCAGCCAGACCTGCAATACGTGATCCACCCTGGCACCGACCCCACCGTGCGCAACGCCCTGGTGTTCACCCTGCGCTTCGAACTGTCCACCGACCTTTAAACCGTCCGGTAGGAGCCTGCGCGTGGCGTGCGAACCGCACGGGGGCCAGGTTGAGCTGGCCGCTACTTGACCCGGCGAACCTCCTGCGGCCAGCCGCAGGCTTCGGCCAATTTGCCCGCCCATTGCCTTGCCGCTTGCTCGTCGGCCACGTCGATCACGGCGAATCCGCCCAGGAACTGCGGGTTCCGCACGTACGGCCCCTCGGTGAAGGTCAGCGTGCCGCTGGTGGCATCCGCGCTGAAGGCATTTTCCGGGTCTTCGTCCAGGCCTCCGGCGAACACGTAGACGCCAGCCGCCTTCATGTCGTCCACGACCGCGCGTGCAAGCGGACCGCGCGCGGCGAACCACGTCTCGGTGTGCTCGCCGACCCACGCCTGGTTGAAGTAGATGATGTACTTGCTCATGCCATGCCCCGCGGCCGCGCAGCTCCAGTGGCTGCCATTCTCCTCACGACGAACGGGCGAATCGCGGTTCGACACTGGTGGGCAAAGCCGAACCGTGCCACGGCCCTTTCACCTCGCCGCCTCGTCGCCGAGTCTTTCCGGGTCATGGATGAGACGCAGCAGCCTCAGCCGTGACGCCAACCGCGTGTTGCTTCAGATGAGCCGCGCGCTCGGTCGTCACGGGTCCTGCACGGCCAGGCGCAAATCCCAGATGGCTTTGTTCTGGTCCCAGAAAATCGCATAGCGCTGCTCGTGATGCATCGCGTAGTACACGGGGGTTCGGTCACCCGTCTGCATCCAGAACAGGCAGTCCCCAATCAGGCCGCAGCCGAATTCCCGCGTGTCGCGGGGGTCGAGGTAGTTGTTGGTCCAGTCGCTGTCGGACGTCTTGAGTGCGAAATTGACGCGGGCGACGTCGTCGAAGTTGGAAATGCCGACGCCGCCCATTTTCAGGCTCATGGTTGTCATGGTCGGCGGCGGCGCGACCAGGGTGTCGTAACGCGCGAGCGCCGCGGGATGATGGAAGCGCGTCATGAGCGACGCGAATCTCTGCTGCTTCAGTGCCGTGGCGGATTGCGCGTTGAGTACCGTGGACGCGTGCGTCATCTGCGACGTCGCAAGTGGCGAATGGACCGCCGACGCCTGCGTGACGGCGTGGTTGACCATGGCAGTGTGCGACAACTGCTTCGGTGTGGCGTGGGGGATTGCGAGCGTGGCCATGGCGTGCTGCTTGTCCGAATCCGCCGCCGCGTTTGCCACCGGTTCCAATGCCGGCTCTGCCTGCCGGGCGAGGCTCGCCTGGTCCGGCTGGTTGGCCTGGGCCGCGGGTGGCGCTGCGGATGCCGCAGGCGATGTCGAGGCCGTGCCGGTCGGCGCGGGTTGGGCCGCGGGCATCGCGGCCTGAGGTGCGGGTTCATCGTGCATCTCTGGTGCCGCGCGCTGGCTGGCATCCGGCTCGGAGACGGTGCCAGCCGGCGTTGACGGCGTGCTTGCGGTCTGCGCCGCCATCACGGCGGCGGTGCCCTCGGGTGCTTGCCCGCTCTCCTGGCCAGAGCAGCCTGTCAGCAGGATGGCGAGCAGCAGTGGTCCGTAGACATGGCAGGGCGAGATATTCATGGCGCACCTCGATGGTTGTCGTCTGTGCTGTCGGATTTGGCGGTGTCGCCGGCCCGGCGTCCGAGCACGTAACCGGCGATGGTGCCGAAGAGGCCGAGTCCGGGCGAGATCTGTTGCGCGCTGAACCCGGCGCTGATCAGGAAAAGTGTGCCCGTGACGATCAGGTTGATCGCCAGAAGCTGCAGGATTTCATACGAGTTTCGCTTTGGCGTGCGCAACAGAAGGTATTGCACGAACAGGACGGCGGTGCCGAACAGCAGGATGGCGTATGACAGCAGTTGCTCGCGGTCCGTCAGCATGGAGTGCTGCGCCTGCTGTTCGCTCGACAGCCGTTGGGGTTCGCGTGGCGCATTACTGAACGCGCCGGGATTGGGCGGGGCGGTTGTGGTGGTGGTCGGGGCATTCGCGGGCGCCTGCGCGGGTGGGCCCTGCATGGCTCCGGTGCGTGCCGTAACGGCGAGGCAGGCGAGCAGGATCATGGCGGGAATCGCGAAGCGTCGACGATCGCGGTGGCGGTTTCGAGAAGCGAGAGGTGAGAAGTGCATGTCAATCCTCCGTTCCGTGGCGGTCGAAGGAGAAGGCGCTCCACCGACCAGGGCGAGGCATTGGGATTGCGGCAGCCGACGTCCGGGTTGCGGCATCGGGTGACTGGCTTCGTTTCTTGGACGCGTTGGATGTCTTTGCGCAAAGCGCAAAAAGTGCTTGGAGTCTGCGTGGTGCGCAGCGAGCCGGCAGTTACGGTTCCTGGCTTACCCGCCGAGTCGCGCCATGCAGAACCGGTGGGGATATGAAAGCGGGCGTGGACTGCATTCCCCATTCCCCTTCCGCAAGGACCATGGGCGTCCCGTCGGAATTGGCCGGAGTGTACTCAACGGAATTTGCTGCGAGAAGTGCCGAAAAGTCGGAGTGTGCCTTCTTCAGGCTCGACATCGCCATGGCTGCTGCGCACTGTCCATGGACCACACGCAGCCACCCTTATTGCGGGACGGCCGAAACGGCGTCAGGGACGTAACCAAAACGGGGGCCAGGTTCACTTATCCGCCGTTCGGAAGTGAACCTGACCCCGTTCCCGTCCCCCCATGTGTGTTGATTCTCGGCAAGTGCATGGCGCATCATCACCGGGCGCTTCGGGGCGCTCGCGGGTCCGCGCGAAGGACGGAGTCCACCCTGGTTGAACACGCATGACGGCATCCCGTCTCCGTGCTGGCCAGCTTGCGGACCGCCGGCCTCTGCATGGAGGTTGTCGTGATGACCCACCGTATTCTTCCGGACCGTCCGGACATCGATCAGCTGAAGCGTCAGGCCAAGGAGCTCAAGCGACTGGCCACCGGTGGCGATCCCGCCGCGCTCGAACGCTTTCGCATCCTGCCTGCTTTCGCCCATCTGCCCATGGATGCCCTGGCCGGTGTTTCCCTGGCTCTCCACGACGCCCAGTCGGTGATGGCGCGCGAGCATGGCTTTCCTTCATGGAAGGCACTTGCCGAGCGCATCGAGGAGCTGACGCTGCATGGCGATCAAGCGGTGGTCGCCTTCGTCGAAGCGGCGACGGATGGACGCAGCGGACGTGCGCGCCGATTGCTGGAGCGGTATCCCGATCTGTCCCGCGTCAGCTTTCACGCCGCACTTGTACTGGGGGATGCTGTCAGGGTGGAAGCCTTGCTGGCCGAGAATCCCGGACTTGCGCGCGCGCAGGGCGGGCCACGCGACTGGTGGCCGCTGCACTACATCTGTCATACCGCACTTCACGCCGCGGGGCTTGCCGACCCCGATGGCCTGGTGGCGATCGCGCGACGGCTGCTGGCATTGGGTGAAGACGTGCAGCTGCGCTTTCCATGGAAGCACCATGGCGTGCATCGTCCGGTGCTGTGGGGCGCGATGCTGGTGACCGGTTCGCTTCCCGTGGCCGAGGTGTTGCTGGAAGCCGGCGCCGATCCCGACGATGGCGTGACGTTGCCGATACTCGCCAGCGCGGGCGACATCGCCAAGCTGGATTTTCTGCATGCGCATGGCGCCTCTGCCAACCAGCGCTGGGCCACGGACGGAGCGGCCACGCTGTACGCGATCCTGCAGTGGTCGAACGCCATCGATGGCGTGCGCTGGCTGCTTGATCATGGCGCCGATCCGGACCCGGTCTTCGAACCCAACGGTGAGAGCCCCATGCATGCGGCAGCCGCGCGTGGTGACGTGGCCCTGGTCGAACTGCTGGCTGCCCGTGGGGCGGATCTGTCGCGGCGTCGGGCCGACGGCTATTCCCCGTATGCCCTGGCGGCGATGAACGGCAACCGCGCCGTGGCGGAGTGGCTGGCCATGCATGGCGCCAGCGAGGCGCTTGAGCTGGTCGACCAGTTGATCGCCACGGCCAGCCGTGGCGATCGTCTCGCGGTGGACAGCATGCTTGCCGGGCATCCGGCATTGCGCACCCAGATCCGGCCTGAGCACTACGCGGCGCTGTACCGTGCCGCCGAGCAGGGCAGTGCGGATGCGATCGATGCGTTGCTGGCCTGTGGCCTGGATCCGGATCGCGGTGACGAGGCGATCGGCAAGACCGCGCTTCACTGCGCGGCGATGAGTGGGCAGGTGGAGGCGACGCGCTTGCTGCTGGCGCGCGGGGCCTCCACCGCTGTGCGCGATCTGGAATTTCATGCTCAGCCACTGGTCTGGGCCGCCGAAGGGAGCCGTATGTCGGAAAGCCGATGTGGCGACCACGAAGCGGTTGGCCGACTGCTGCTGGATGCCGGCTCACCGATCGAATGGCGTTCCGACCAGCAGCCCCCCGACGCGGTGCTGGAGATCATCGAGGCCTGGCGAAGGGAGCGTCGATAGGCAACTCGACAGCGGGGCGGAGCAGGTCAACGTGTTGGCTGAATAAGGGGTCAGGTTCATTGATCGGTCTTGGTAAATGAATCTGACCCCTTATGTTCTCCCCTTGACATGCAAGCATATGCTTGCCTATAGTTCATGCAACTGATCTCTTGCATGTAACCATCCATGGCCGAAAAGCTCGATGCAGACCTGCTGTTCAAGGCGCTGTCCGATCCGAGCCGACGCAAGTTGCTGGATCTGCTGCATGCGCATGACGGCCGCACGCTCAACGATCTGTGCGAACACCTGGACATGACGCGGCAGGGCGTGACGCAGCACCTGGGGGTGCTGGAGGCGGCGAACCTTGTGGCCACCGTGTGGCGCGGGCGCGAAAAGCTGCACTTCCTCAATCCCGTGCCGCTGCAGGTGATCTACGAGCGCTGGATCGCCAAGTTTGAAAAGCCACGCCTCAAGGCGCTGGGTGACCTGAAACGACGACTGGAGAAAGCCAATGGCTAGATCGACCTTTGTCTACGTGACCTACATCCGCACCACCCCGGAGAAACTCTGGTCGGCCCTGACCGACGACATGGAATTCATGCAGCAATACTGGTTCGGTGTTCACTGCGAAAGCCAGTGGACCACCGGGTCCGAATGGAAGATGGTTCAGGGTGATGGTCAGGTCTCCGATGCTGGCGAGATCGTCGAGGCGGATCCGCCGCGGCGCCTGGTGATCCGCTGGTTGCACCAGAGCAAACCCGAACTGACGGCCGAAGGCGATTCGCTGTGCACGATGGAGCTGGAGCCCAGTGGTGCGGCGGTGAAGCTTTCGATCACCCATACGATCGAGCGCGAACCGTCCAAGCTCATCGCCGCGGTGTCGGGTGGCTGGCCGAAGATTCTCTCCAACCTGAAGTCCCTGCTGGAGACCGGCTCCATTGCCCTGTCGGAGGCATATCCGCCAGCCAGGCAGGGATGAACGCCGATCACCGCGCTGCATCAGGGTTGGGGATCAAAGGGGACGCGGCAAATTCCGCGCGGCCGGATTGAAGGGAACTTGGCTGATTGCTTTAAATGCTCTTGACCGACGCAGGCTTCGCCTCAGGTTGCGGATGCCGCCTCGACCGCCTGGCGACGGAACGCCGCGGGGCTGGTGCCGTGCGCGCGCTTGAACGCCTGCCCGAACGCCGCCCGCGAGGTGTAGCCGCACGCCTCGCCGATCAACTCGACTGGACGAGGGGTTTCGCGCAGCAGCCGCGCGGCGAGATCCATGCGCAAGGCGGTGACCACGTCCATCGGCGTGACCGGCGACAGCTCGGCGAAGTGCCGCGCGAAGCTGGCGCGCGACATGCGGCTGACCTCGGCCAGTCGTTCCAGCGTCCATGGCTGGGCCGGTGCGTCGATCACCGCAGCCAGCGCAGGGCCCAGCCGCGCATCCATCAGCAGGGCGAGCAGGCCCGGTTGCAGATCGCCTTCTTCCATCAGCGTGCGCACCACCAGGGTGAACAGCGCGGCGGACAGGTGCGCGATCACCGCGTCGCCACCGGGTGAGGCCTGCAGGCTCTCGTGGCGCATGGCGTGCATCAGCGTGTGCAGGCCGGCGTAGTCGTCGCGGCCCTGTGTGCGCAGATGCACCACCTCGGGCAGCGCCCGCAGCAGCAGCGCGTGGTGCTGGCCCAGCTCGAAGGTGCCGCAGAGCACGTCGAAATCGCTGCGCGGTGCCTCGCTCGCCACCTCGACGAGGCGGCCCAGCGGGCGGCGCGCTTCGGCAAAGGTCAGCATGGCACCGTCGGCATGGCGCATGGTGTGCGCGGTGCCGCGCGGAAACAGCACCAGGTCGCCGGCCACGAACGGACGCCGCTCGCGGCCGACTTCCAGCACGCCCTCACCGGCCAGCACCACGTGGTAAGGCACCCGACCCGGCGGCGTTTCCGGGTGCGGCACCGACCACGCGCCGGCGAAGCGGCACAGCAGGTCCACCCGCCCGCGCAGGCCCAACGACACCACCAGTGCACTCAAGCTGTCCATCGGTCACCTCAAGACGAACGAAACCAGGATCGAGACGCGCGGAACACGATGGCGGGGGCGCGACGCCCAGCATTGTCACCACCGGCCGATGCCCAAGGCAACGCCGCCTCTTTCTTCCACAGGAGTAACCGCGATGACCCGTTTGCACACGCTCGCCCACGACCAGGCCGACCCGGAAACCGCCGAGTTGTTCGGCACCATCAAGCGCAGCCTCGGCAAGCTGCCGAACGTCTACGCCACCATCGGCAGCAATGCCCCGGCGGTTCTCGCCCACGTGCTCGGCACCGGCGCCACGCTGGCGAAGAGCTCCTTGTCAAAACGCGAGCAGGAAGCGATCAACCTTGCCGTGAGCGAGACCACCGGCTGTGACTACTGCGTGGCCGCGCACACCATGACCGGCAAGCTGGCCGGCTACACGGCGGAGCAGACGCGCGAATTGCGCGCCGGCTCGTTCGCCGCGGATGCGCGCATCGACGCACTGGTGAAGTTCGCTCTGCACCTGGTGCAGCAGCGCGGCACGCTGGACGCCGCCGCGGTCGACGCGCTGAAGGCCGCCGGCTTCGACGATCGCCAGCTGGTGGAGATCCCGCTGGTGGTCAGCGCGATCCTGTTTACCAACATGGTCAATCGCATCAACGACACCACGCTGGATTTCCCCAAGGTGGCGTGAGTCGCGGCGCGACATCGGCGCGGGCGCCCGATGGTGCCCGCGTTCGCTTGTTCACACGGGCACCTTGCCGCTGTCCAGTGCATTCCACGCCCCCGGAATCTGTAGCACAATCGCCCGGCGTCGATGCGCCGCCGGCAGCGCATCGTGCGGCATCGGTGCCGGGCACGGGCTACCAAGGGGAACAACATGACGCTCGATCGGAGATTTTTGCTCTGCGGTTTTGCGTATGCCATCGCGGGCATGGGGCTGGGCATCTCCATGGCCGCTTCGCACAACCACTCGTTGTTTGTTGCGCACGCGCATATCCTGCTGGTGGGTTTCGTGGTGTCTTTCATCTACGCGTTGGTGCACAAGCTGTGGATCGTCGGCGCCCAGTCCCCGCTTGCCGTCTTCCAGTTCTACCTGCATCAGCTGGCCGCGCTGGTGATGTCCGTGGGCCTGGTGCTGCTTTACGCCGGCCGCGTTCCCGAGCCGACGATCGGACCGCTGCTCGGCGTGGCGTCCGTGGGCGTGCTGATCGCCGTGCTGTTGATGGCGTGGCTGGTGCTGCGATCGCCCCGCTGAGAGACAGGCCGGAACAAGGCACGGCACGTCGGCAAGCGGACAGCTACGAGCTCCCGTGATGGGTTGCTTAGATGGCGCTGACCGCCCGGTCGCAGTGTCGGTCAGACCCGACCGGTCCGAGCCGCCAGATGGTGATCGGGAAATTCACTGCGCAGGAGGACGAAGGAGGTCGAACGATGCAACGCAGTCTCCGCAGCGTCCATGGCCGGCAGCTGGTCCGATGCGACCGGGACGAAGGGTGTTGCGTCGGCTCAATCAGCTCCGTCCGCCATGCTGGCCTGCTGTTGAAACCGCCAGTGGTGTAGCGTTCACTGCAGTGCGCCGTGCCAGCGGAGGCGCCGGCCATCAGGGGGAAACATGCGGCGTTCATGGATCGGGCTGTGTCTGTTGATGTACGTCGCCGCCGGTACGGCAGCGATGCCTTCGCCGAAGAGTGCGCCGATCAAGGCGTTCCTCGCGCATACCGACGTCAAGTACGGCAGCGATGACGATGCCAGGACACTTGAAGGCCGGCTCTATGCCTGGGGCATGGATGGGGCTTCACTGGAGGTGCTGCAGACCAGGACGGCGCAGGCGTTCAAGCTGCCGCGCGAACTGGCCGATCAACTTGTGCTGCTCACGCTGCAGCGTGGCGCTGGCAAGGATCGGGATGGCAGTGACGCTGCCTTGATCGATCGGTACATCGCCCTGGCGCATGCCTATCCGCAAAGCCCGCTGGCCATGATCGAAGCGGGGCGCACGATCAGCGTCCCGTTCAGCGAGTGCAACATCGATGCCTACGAGCGACTGCTGCAGGGCAGGCTGCATGCCGACGCGGACAGGGTCGCGCTGTTCCGGCAGTTTGCCTGCTTGCCACTGCTCACCGAACGAACGGCGAACCAGCCTCGGACGACGGAGCCGTACCTCACCCTTGCAACCGATGGCGGGTCGTCCGGCAACGCGCTGCTTGACCTGGCCATCCTGCGGCTGGCCGACGAAAAGGCCCGGCACGATCCCGGCGTATCCGTGCATCGGCGGTTGGACATCCGGACCCGGCACCTGGGCGAAGAACTCGGGCAGGGGCGCCTGGAAGATGCCATCGCTCTTCTGCCGAGCTCGCCGAGCGACATGGATCGCAGCTACCACGATCTACTCGATGCAGACACGCGGCGGGCCATTGCCGCGGCTTACCTCGCCTTGGGACAGATGGCCCCGGCGCAGGCCTGGCGTGACGATCAGTCTGCGAGCCCTGCCGATGGCGCCGCAGTCGGCATGCCCGAGCATGCCAGCGCGAATGCTGCCCTGGACAAGCAGGCCGCGGCCATGGCGGGGTACCAGATACGTCTGCTCGACCGCCTGCTTCATCCATCAGGCGAGGATGCATTCGACCTGCTTGTCGAGCACCATCGCCTGTCCACGTTGGGGGACTCCGGCGGCTACTGGCGCAGTCTGTGGAGCCGCCTGTACAACCGTATCGCGATCGAGCACGGCTACCCGGGTTTCGTCGAGGAGGTGGAGACGTCGATGACCGCGGACACGCTTGCCGAGACCCGCGCCGATGCCCTGCGGCGTTGCCATCGCTGCGCGCAGGATTTGCTGGAGATGGTGGGGCGCGTCGCGGATGAGCCCATGCAGCGTCCCGGTGCCGCGCCGCAAACCGGCAACGGTTCGCAGTTGCCCGCGGCGATGCTGAAGGCGATGGAAACCGTGATCGCCGCTCCGCGGCCCGGCTGGGTGGAGCATCTCCTGCCGGGCGCCTTGCGCACGCCATATCCGAAAGCCAGGTCGCGCAGCATCGAAGACCTGTTCGTGGCACCGGCCACGGCGCACACCGTCGCGCCGCCGTGGGCCGGGCGCTTGCCGGGCGGCGAGCTGGTGCGCTATGAGCAGCAGGGCCAGCGCGTGGTCGCTGTTACCGTGTCGCAGAGTCTCGACCCTACCGGCGAGATCAGTGCAGGTGGCTACTGGATCAGCCTTTCCGATGACAGCGGAAGGCATTTCCAGGCGCCGCTCTACACCGGGCTGCGGATGTTCGAGCCCTACGTGGTGGCGGCGCGCTCGAAGCTGCCCATGCTTGCGGGCAATCATCTGCAGCTCGAGGTGGCGGTGCGCCAGCTCGACGACGAGCACGTCACACTGCCGCCCATTTCCCTGCCGATGAAGGCACGGCGGAACGATCTGTATCTCGACATTCCACTGGTCGAGCTGGCGCGCGACACCGACGGCGATGGACTGACCGACATCGCCGAGTGGGCCATGCTGCTCGATCCGAAAAATGCCGACACCGACGGCGACGGCATACCCGACGGGCGCGATCCGCTGCCGCAGGTGGCCGCCAGCCACGGAGCCGATCCGCACGCTTCGGCGCTGGTAGCGGTGTTGAGCAACCTGTTCGACAAGTCGCTGGGTGCCATCGTCACCACCTCGGCTACGGGCGCCGATCCGGCACAGGCCTATGCGATCACCGGCAGCACGGACAATTACAACAGCGCTCGCGCGATCTTCGTCCAGGCACCTGCCGCCTATTTCTCCGGCGTGGCGATGCGTGGGCGAATGATCGTTCTCGACACGCAGCAGGTCGCTGCGTTCCAGAAGGCGCGCGGCCGCTTCTTCGTCATGAGCATGCCGGTGTTCGAAGTGAGTCACGACGGCAAACAGGCGCTGGTTGTCTGGTCCTCCGGCTGGAGCGGCGGCACATACCTGCTGACATGGCAGGGTGGCCAGTGGAAAGCCGAGTCCTTGCAGGACTGGATCACCTGAAACAGGCGCAAAGTGTCATGCGCCATGGTCGGGGTGGCACTGAAGGGCGGAAGCGACGCCTGCAGAGCGGAAAGGACGTCAGGGACCATTCCGGAGCAGTCACGGGACGGTTGAATTGCCGCTGGAGCGGCCCTTTTCGACCGCCAGACAGGCCTCGGCGAGCCGGGCCCCGGCGCGCTTGAGGCTGGCCTCGGACAAGCCGGCGTAGCTGAGCACCAGGGTGACGTGAGCGGGCGGCATCCGGTGGAAGCGCTCGGCAGAACGGATGCGCACACCGCGCGCCAGTGCCTCGGCCAGCAAGGCCCCGGTGGCGCCACGCGGCAAGCGCGGCAAGTGCACGAAGACCGATCCGCCTGCCACCGAGCCGGTCACCGCCATGGCGCTGCCCAGACGCAGGTGCAGCGCGTCGTGCAAGGCCCGGTGGCGCGGAGCCAGACGGTGTGCGATCCGCCGCAGATCGCGCAGGTACTGGCCGCTGTTGATGCACGCGGCGAGCACGTGCTGCTGCATCGACATGCTGCCGCGATCGGCCAGCCACTTGACCGCCAGGAACCGCTCGCGCAGCGGGCGCGGCACCAGCATGTAGCCCAGCTGCAGCGCGGGAAACATGGAGCGGGCAAAGCTGCTCACGTGGATCACCCGGCCGTGGCGGTCCAGCGACCACAACGACGGCGAGGTACGCACGCCGAAGCGGTGCTCGCAATCAAAATCGTCCTCCACCAGGCACGCATCGTGCGCATAGGCCCATTGCAGCAAAGCGCGGCGCCGCTCCTCGGGCATGACCACGCCGGTGGGAAACTGGAAGGACGGGGCGACGTTGACCAACCGCACACCGTCCAGCGCCGCTGCATGGCGGTCGATGTCCATGCCGTGTGGGCCCACCGGGCACGGCACGATGCGCGCTCCCATCGCCTCGAAGGTATGGCGCACGCTCCACTGGCAGGGTTCCTCCACACCGACGCCATCGCCTTCGTCGAGCAGGACGCGGGCGATGAGGTCGCGTGCCTGCTGGGCGCCACTGACGATCAGGATGTCGTCTGGATCGACCTCGATCGCCCGCTCGACGCTCAGGTAGCCGGCCACGGCCTTGCGCAGGTCGAGGGCACCCTGCAGTTCGGGGAAGTGCGGCGCATTGCGACGGCGCAGCAGCGCCATCAGGTTCTGCTTCCAGGCTTTGATGCTGCGCGGGTCGGACTTCACACGCGGCTGTGCAAGGTCGATCAGTTCCGTTTCGATCACGTCCTCTTCGGGCGCAGGCAGGTCCGCCTCGGGGACGGCAGGCAGCACAGCCCGCCGGGCCAGGCGGGACAGCCGCGGCTCTCTCGGCGGCTCGACCTGTTCCTCCATCAGCGTCTCGCCCGCGGACACGCCGGCGGGGCGCGCATTCACGTAGGTGCCGCTGCCGGATTGCGATGCGAGGTAACCCTCGCTTTCCAGCTGGTCGTAAGCCATCAAGACGACCGTGCGGGAAACTCCCAGGGCGACGGCCATCGAGCGGCTTCCGGCCAGCCGCGCGCCCACCTGGAAGCGACCCGAATCGATATCCCGCCGGATCGACTCGGCGATCTGCACATACATCGGTTCGTCGTTTTGCCGCCTGTGCGCCATCCATGCTCCCCGTGGCGGCTCGAAGTGGTTACATCGAAAAAGTTCGCGACCGGTCATTTACGGTCACGCTCGCCCTGACGATGATCATGCCACGGCTCGCACGACACCAGGACCACCCGGAAAGCCCGCATGCCGATGGCAGTGAATGCCATGGCGCGACTCATGTAGGCAGCCACTATCGACCAGGGAATCATCAGGATGAAGCTCTTTACGTTGTCTGCGCGCAAGCTGCTGGCGTTGATCGCTTGCGTGATGTGCCCGGGGCTGGCCAGCGCCCACAGTGTCGACGATCACAGCGGTGATCCGGCCTACGCCAGGTACTACCACCAGGCGGTGAAGTGGGGCGGCTGTCCGCCATCGTTGTTCACCGACGGCAGCACCATTCAATGCGCCCTGGTCACGGTGCCCGTCGACTGGGCCGCCCCGGGTCAGGGTGACATCACCATCGGCATTTCCCGGCCGCTCAACGCGCCGTCGCACTCCCGTCTGCTGCTGGTCAATGCCGGCGGCCCGGACAACTCCAGCGCTTCCCAGGCGGAGATGCTCGAACAGCTGCAGCCGCAGGTCGAGATCGACCACCTGGTGGTCGGCGTCGACCTGCGCGGCATCACCGATGGCCTGGGCACCCAGGTGAGCTGCGACTATGCGCAGCGCAGCGGTGCCGAGAATTTCATGGACGGCGACAGCCGCAATCCCACGGTCGACAGCGTGCGGGCGCAGCAGGATTGGTGGAATCGTTCGATCGGGCCATGCCTGCAACAGCATGCGACCTTCCTCAAAAACATCACCACGCCCAACCACGCCCGTGACCTGAACCTGGTGCGTGCCGTGCTGGGCTTCCCGCGCGCCGATCTGTTCGGCGTCTCCAGCGGCAGCAGCCTGATGGCGTACGCAAGCCGCATGTTCCCTGACCGGTTCGAACGCGTGGTGCTCGACAGCAACATGAACTGGCGGCATCTGGACTGGCAGCGACAGGCGTTGAGCCGGATGTCGATGGATCAGTTGAACGTGCAGCAGGCGTTCATCCCGTTCATCGCGCGGCACGACGACCAGTTCCACATGGGCACGACCCCGCCGCAGGTGATGACGACGTTCCAGCGCATCTATCAGGCCACGTCGGAGCACCGCATGGGCAGCGTGACGCCGGACCAGGCGCTGGGCGCGATGGACGGCACCGGCATGTGGGTGTTCTGGGATCTGCTGGTGTCGCCGTCGCTGAGCGCCATGTCCCAGGCGCTGGATGGCGACCCGGCGCATATCGCCAGTGCCGAGCAGATCGCCGCGTTCACCTCGGTTGACCTGCGCAGCCAGCCCAGCTTCAACCCGATGGCCGATGTCCTGCAGTGCAACGACTCCGGCTCCACCGATCCGCGGAGCATCGCCCAGAAGATCGCCGACGTGCGCAGGTACTGGGCCATCGGCGCGTCCACCGTGGTGGACAAGTGCCAGCACTGGCCGTGGCAGTCGGCGCTCGACCGCGCTCTGGAGTCGCGCACCAGGGTGCAGGCCCTGCTGGTGCAGAACGAGTTCGATCCGTCCACGCCTTACTCGGAGGCGCTCAAGGATCGGCTCGTGAACGGCCCCGCCGCGCGGATGGTGCTGGTCAACAACGCCACCACCCACGGCGCCATGTTCGACGACAACGCCTGCACCACCAACGCCGAATTTGCCTATCTGAATTCCGGCGCCATGCCGGTCAGGGACGTGGTCTGCCAGGCCAAGCCGATGCACTCCTTCGCCATGCAGGACGCCGTGACCTATGAATACGGCTACCCGGCGACGGGCTGGTGGTTGCCGCCGCCGCCGGACATCCATCAGGTGAGCTGGCTGCTGGTTCCCTGAGCCGCTGTGCCTCGCGGGCAGGCGGGGCGGCCAAAAACAAAAAGGAAGCGCCTTGCGCTTCCCACCATCAATTTATAAAACACAGGGGTGCTTGCGGCAAGCCCCGGTGCGGGATGCAGCATCGCCGGCCTGCCGCCTTGGCAGGACACCGGAAAGACGCGATGACCGAACCGCAGACGTACTATCACGGCACCAGGGCCGACCTGAACGTGGGCGACCTGATCGTGCCGGGTCATGCCTCCAATTTCGGCAGGCGCAAGCAGGCGTTGTTCGTTTACCTGACCGCGACCCTGGACGCCGCCACCTGGGGCGCCGAGCTGGCCGTGGGGGCAGGGCGGGGGCGGATCTACATCGTGGAGCCCACCGGTCCGATCGAGGACGACCCCAACCTGACGGACAAGAAATTTCCCGGCAACATCACCCGGTCGTATCGCTCCCGAAGTCCGTTCCGCGTCGTCGGCGAGGTGGTGGTCTGGCAGGGTCATTCGCCCGAGCGGCTCAGGCAGATGCTCGATCGCCTCGAAGAGCTCAGGCAGCAGGGTGTCGAAGCCATCGAGGAGTGAGCATGATGCGCGAGCGGGGCGGGCGCTCACGCCCCGGGCTTTTTCGGCACCCCGAGCTTTCCCCTGTCCGTCGCCTGCCACCCGACAAACGCCCGAGGTCGAAAACAACGTCCCGAACGGTTGTCGAAATCGGTGGCGGCCGTTCGTCGCTGCAGTGAAGGCCAGCAACCGGCCAGCCTGCAGATCACCCGAGGAACAGACATGCCGCAATATCTGGTGGCGATCCACCACCCCGACAACTACGACGCGTCGCTGGAAGACGATGCGATGGTCCGCGACATCCAGGCGCTCAATGACGAGATGGCGTCGGCCGGCGCCTGGTTCTTCGCCGGCGGACTGCAAGCGGCGCCCCGCGCGAAATCACTGCGCAAGCAGCCCGGCGGAGCGGTGGTGATCACCGATGGACCGTACATCGAGTCCAAGGAACACATCGGCGGCTTCTGGATACTCGACGCAGCCGACATGGATGAGGCGCTGGCGTGGGGACGCAAGGCCGTCGTCGCCTGCCGTGCAGCGGTCGAGGTGCGCGAATTCCTCGTCATGCCGGCGGAATAGAAACGCCCCCCGCAACACGGAGATTCAAATGAGAAAGCTCAAGATCATGGAACACATCTCGCTGGACGGCGTGATCCAGCACTCCGATGATGATGGCGATTTTCCCCATAGCGACTGGACCGCGCCCTATCGGACCCCCGCTGGCCGGGATGCGATCCTCGCCGCGTATGGCACGAGCTTCGACCTGCTGCTTGGCCGTCTCACCTACGATATCTGGTCGGGCTTCTGGCCAAAGGCGCCAGGCAGCCCGATGGCGGACGCGCTCAATGCGGCGACGAAACATGTCGCCACCCATCGTCCGGAAAGTCTTGCCTGGGGCCCGTTCGAAGGCGTTGGACCGGATCTCGTCGCGGGCGTTCGCCGGATCAAGTCGCAGGACGGCCCGGACCTTGTGCTCTCGGGCAGCTCCACGCTGACATCGACGCTGCTAGAACATGGGTTGGCGGATGAAGTCCTGTTGATCGTCTATCCGGTGCTGCTGGGCACGGGGAAGCGCTTCTTTGCGGAGGGAACCCCGCCATGCTCCTTCGAGCTCGTCAGCACGCAAGCATTTCCGTCCGGCATCATCCTCAGCACGTACAAGGTCGCCGGGCCTTTGCAGGCCGCCTAGTCCGCCCGCTTCGCCCGCGCCGGCGCCCGCCAAGCTCTGACGATCCGGCATGACACGCAACGGGGTGACCATGCGGCCCCTGCTGCATCAGCGAGGGCGGCGACCTGCTGCATCAGCGAGGGCGGCGAGTTCCCTTCGCAGCCCTCGTCATCGACCAGGTCCACCAACACGTGGACCTGCACGGTCATTCAGTGTGCGTAGCGGCTGGATTTCACGACCATGCAGGCGTTCTCTTCGTGTGGGCTACGGCTTGGGCCGCGGGGTCGTTGCCACACTGGGTGGCAGGAGCGGCAGTGCGACCTTGGGCTGATCGCCAGTCAACGACCCCAGGAAGACCTCGATCTTGTTCACCTCCTCGTCGCTCAGCTTCGCGCCGAGCTGGCTGCTGCCCATGATCGCGACAGCCTGGCGAAGGTCCCACACCTTGCCCGTATGGAAATAGGGCGCGGTCAGCGCGATGTTGCGCAGCGAGGGCACCCGGAACACGTATTCGTCGCTGACCGTCTTGGTCACCGCGAAGCGCCCCTTGTCCCCGGGCGGGAGAATGTCGGCACCGGGCCGCTCGACCACGCCGAACGGGGCGTACATGCCGCCGCCCACGTTGATGCCGTTGTGACATGCCGCGCAGCCCTTGTTGATGAACAGCGCCAGCCCTGCCTGCTGGTTCGCGTCGAGCGCCTTCTCGTTGCCATTGAGGTAGCGATCGAACGGCGCGTTCGGGGTGATCAGGGTGGCTTCGAACAAGGCGATGGCCTTGCGCACGTTGTCGAACGTGATCGGATCGGGCACGGCTGGATAGGCCCTGGCGAACACGGCGGCGTAGCCGGGAATTCCCTTGAGCTGTTCGACGACATGTGCCTCGGTGGTGTCCATCTCGACCGGGTTGACCAGCGGACCGCCGGCCTGCTGTTCAAGGTCCTTGGCACGCCCATCCCAGAATTGGGCGACATCGAACACCGCGTTGTAGACGGTCGGCGCATTGCGACCGCCATGCTGCCAGCGATGGCCCAGCGAAGTCTCCTGCAGGTCGACCCCGCCCATGCCGACCATGTGGCATGAATTGCAGCTGATGGCGTGGCTCTTGGACAGCCGAGGCTCGAAGTAAAGCATCTTGCCGAGCTCCACCCTGGCCGGGGTCGCCGCATTGCCCGGCAACGGCGGCGCGTTGGCGGGTATCGGTTTGAACAGACCCTGCGCCTGCTTCATCAATGCCGTTTGCGACCATGCCTGACCTGTCGCCAGGGAGGCGAGAACCATCAGTGAAACCAGCTTGATCGACGACATCCGCTGACCCTCCGCAATGGGTGGCAATCGAAACCATCAATGTCTGTGACGCATCCAGGAAACTCTGGTGATGCGGGAACGCGGCGCGGAGCAGATGGCCCGGATGGATGTCGACGGGATCGTCGCCACGCCCGCCGTCCTGGCTCAACCGGAGCCATCGGCTGCGCTTGTCGGTGCCAGGTCACGCTGCCACCACCCCGGATGGTCGGGTCATCGGCACCGAAAGCTGTTGATCGAGATCAACAAAAACGATGCCGAAACGAAGGATCTGGACGACAGGGGGCGGATTCGACTTTCCGGCCGTGCTCCGCGTTGCGGCGCGAAACCCATGCCGAACACGGAAGTAATTTGGCGACGCCTCCCTGTGCAGCCGTGAGCGGTTTCCCGCAACCATCCCGGCGGGTGCGCGGGCCGGGTCGAGGCAGGCCGGCAGGATGCACGTCACAAGCATGTGGCGCATGACCGCTTGCCAATCGAACGCATGCGTGCATGATTGAGTTGAATGTCACGGTCCTGTGGCTTGTCCTTCGGAAAAGGGGCATGGCGGTCATTACGGCCGCCGAGGTGCGGTGACAGGATCCAGCAGGGGGAACCGGGAACGTGGTCTCAACAGGCTTGACCGATACCCTCAGTACGATCCGGGCAAGCCGCATGGGGCTCCGGCCGCCTCCGCCTCGTCGGCATGGACGACCCGGGCTGCGCCCATGCGCCGGCCGCCCGTCTCCGCCATCCAGCGAGGTCGCCGCGTGCTGAGCGCCAAGGCGTTGCGGCCCCGGGGATGGGCATCGTGGTGGGCCTATCCGTACACGGCGGCCGTCACCCTGGCGGCATTGTGGCTGCAGCTGGCTTTGCGTACCGGTGCGGATCCCTCGGCCATGCTGATGGCGTTCGTGGTGTCCATCCTGCTGGCCACCCATGCCGGCGGATGGCGTGCCGGCCTGCTCGCAACCGGGCTGGCATGCCTGCTGGCCGTGTATTGCCTGCTGCCGCCCCTGCACCGACCTGCCATCGGAACGACGCCCGGACTGTGGGCCCTGGTCTGGCTCGGGCTGAGCGGCGCGATCGCCAGTGCACTGCTTGCGGCCGCGCGCGGGAGCGGAACAAGCGCCGATCCAGCCGCCGGCCAGGCGCGGTTCCGCGCCTACGTCGACCAGGCGAGCGATGCGATGTTCGTGCACGATGCCACCGGGCGCCTGAGCGACGTCAACCGCCAGGCCTGCGTTGCCCTGGGCCACACCCGCGAACAACTGCTGCGCCTGGACCTGTCGCAGATCATGCAGGGATTTGACCTGCCGCGCGCCCGACAGTCATGGCAAGCGATGCAACCCGGCCACCTTCTGACCCAGCAGGTGCGGTTGCGGCGACGGGACGGCAGCGCTTTCCCGGCCGAGGTCCGGGTCGGCTGCATCGAACTCGATGACCAGCGCAGCTACCTGTCCATGGCACGCGACACCACCGTGCGCGACGCGCAGCAGGCCGAGCTGCGGCGGATGACCCGCCTGTACGACGCGCTGAGCCAGGTCAACCAGGCGATCGTGTGGTCGCGCAACCGGCAAGACCTGCTCGACAAGACCTGCGAGGTACTGGTCCGACACGGCAATCTGCGCATGGCATGGGTGGGTTGGGAGGATCCAGCCACCCATCGGCTGGCGCCGGTATCGGTGTTCGGGGACGAATCGGCCTACGTGCAAAGCGTCGAGGTCTACAGTGACGACCGGCCGGAGGGACGCGGCCCTTCGGGCACGGCGTTCCGCAGCAATCGTCCCTACATCAGCAACCGCATGCTCGACGATCCACTGGTGCAGCCCTGGCGGGCGGATATTGAACGTCGTGGTTTGCGGTCCTCGGCGTCGTTTCCGGTGCGGATGGGGGCTGCGGTCTGCGCCGTCCTGAATGTCTATTCCGACGAACCGGAGTTTTTCCAGGACAGGGAAATCGCGCTGCTGGAGGAGACTGCCGGCGACCTGTCGTTCGCGCTGGAGAACCTGGCGAGCGAAGAGCGGAAACAGGCCGCGGACGCCAGGGCCCGGAGCGAGAAACTGTTCTCCGACAGCATGATCGACAGCATGCCCGGGGTGGTTTATTTCTATGACGAAACGGGGATGTTCCTGCGCTGGAACAAGAACTTCGAACGCGCCACCGGCTACAGCGCCGAGGAAATCATGCGAATGCGCCCGTCGGAGTTCTTCGCACCGGAAGACCGCGCACTGCTGCAGGAACGCATCGCCGAGGTCTTCTCGTACGGTGAGTCGTCGGTCGAGGCGCCATTTCTGAGCAAGGCCGGGGTATCGACCTATTACCTGTTCACCGGTCGCCGCATCGTGCTCGAAGGCAAGACCTGCCTGGTGGGCATGGGCATCGACATCACCGAGCGCAAACGTGCAGAAACGGCCTTGCGTGAGGCCGAGAAGCAGTTCGAACTGATTGTCGAGCACCTGGACGAAGGACTGGTGATCGCCTCCCCCGACGCCAGCCTGCTGCATTGGAACCCCGCATCGCTGCGCCTGCTGGGCTTTGTCAGCCTGGACGAAGGTCGACGCCGCCAGCGCGAGTTCGACGACATCTTCGACATGTCCACCCTCGATGGCGTACGACTTTCCCCGGAACAATGGCCGCTGGCGCGCAGCCGGCGTGGCGAACTCGTCGAGGATCTCGAACTTCGGGTGCTGCGCCGTGACATGCCCTGGGACCGCCTGATCCGATACAACGGTCGCCGGGTGCAGTACGGTGAAGGCAAGTATCTGGCCTTCATGACGCTCAACGACATCACCGACAGCAAGCAGGCCGAACGCGCGCTGCGCGATTCGCACGAACAGCTGGAGGTGCTGGTCGGTGAGCGCACGCGCGACCTGCGAAGGGCGCTGGTTGCCGCCGAAGCCGCCGACCGGATCAAATCCGCGTTCCTGGCCACGATGTCGCACGAATTGCGCACCCCGCTCAACTCGATCATCGGCTTCACCGGCATCCTGCTGCAGGAGCTGGCCGGGCCGCTGAACGAGGAACAGACCAAGCAGCTGGGCATGGTCCGCGGCAGTGCGCGCCACCTGCTCGACCTGATCAGCGACGTGCTGGATATCTCGAAGATCGAAGCCGGCCAGATGGAGGTGCGCAACGAAACCTTCGACGTGCACGAGTCCCTGGAGCGGGTGGTGGCATCGGTACGGCCGATGGCCCAGAAGAAGCGGCTCAGCCTGGCGCTCGACATCGACCCGGCGTTGCGCGAGATGACCAGCGACCGCAGGCGGGTCGAGCAGATCCTGCTCAACCTGCTCAACAATGCAATCAAGTTCACCGAGCGTGGAGGCGTCCACCTGCGCGCCTGGCGGCTGCCAGCGACGGCAGCCGCCGATGGCGCAGCGCGCATGGCCCGGGTTTGCATGCAGGTCAGCGATACCGGCATCGGCATTCGTGCCGAGGACCTGCAGACGCTGTTCCAGCCGTTTCATCAGATAGACTCGGGACTGACCCGCCAGCACGAAGGGACCGGGCTGGGACTGGCGATCTGCCGTCGATTGAGCTTCCTGCTCGGCGGCGACATCGATGCCAGCAGCACATCGGGAGAAGGCAGCACGTTCACCGTCACGCTTCCCCTGAACAGGACAGACCTGACATGAATCGCACGGTGCTGCTGATCGAGGACAACCCGCAGAATCGCTACCTGGCGACCTTTCTGCTCGAACACAGCGGCTACCGGGTGGTCGCCGCCGAGGATGGCCCGGAAGGCATCCGCAAGGCGCTCGAGCTGCTCCCCGATTTGATCCTGCTCGACATCCAGCTGCCGGCGATGGATGGCTATGCCGTTGCCCGCGCGCTGCGGGAGATACCGATACTGCAGCAGACGCCGATCGTCGCCGTGACGTCCTATGCGATGGTCGGCGACCGCGAGAAATCGCTGGGGGCCGGCTGCAACGGTTACATCGAAAAGCCCATCAACCCGGACACCTTCGTGGCCGAGATCGGCCGGTTCGAGCCACGTCCTCCGACGGACCGGGGCGCCAGATGACGCCGGCGCTGCTGAAACATGTCCTGCTGGTCGACGACAAGGAGGAGAACCTCTACTACCTGGAGGCGCTGTTCAAGGGCCACGGCTATGCGGTGACGACGGCCCAGCATGGCGCCGAGGCCCTGGTCAAGGCACGCGCCTCGCCACCGGACGTGATCATCTCCGACCTGCTGATGCCGGTGATGGACGGCTACACCCTCCTGCGCCACTGGAAGATGGATGCGCGCCTGGCAAGCATCCCGTTCATCGTCTACACCGCGACTTACACCGAAGCCGAGGACGAGCGCCTGGCGATGAGCCTGGGCGCGGATGCCTTCATCCTCAAGCCGGCGGAGCCGGAGGCGTTCCTGGCCCGTGTGCTGGCGGTGGAGGCCAGGATCGATGCGCACCCGGAGCGCGGGTCGCCAACGGCCCCGGAGGACGAGGGCGCGCTGATGAAGGTGTACAGCGAGACCCTGATCCGCAAGCTGGAGCAGAAATCGCTGCAGCTGGAAGAAACCAACCGTGCACTGCAACTGGACATCGAGGCACGGATCCGTACCGAGGAACAGCTGCGGCTGCTCAACTCGGCGGTGATGCAGTCCAAGGAAGCCATCCTCATCACCGACGCGCAGCTGGACCTGCCGGGGCCGCGGATCGTGTTTGCGAACGCCGCGTTCACCCGGCTGACCGGCTATACGCCCGAGGAAGTCATCGGGAAAACGCCGCGCATCCTGCAGGGCCCGGGCACGGACCGGCAGGTGATTGCTCGCCTGCGCGAGCAGCTCGGGCGCGGCGAGATGTTCGATGGCGAAGCGGTCAATTACCGCAAGGATGGCAGCGCATACGACCAGGAATGGCAGATTGCCCCGATCCGCGACGCCGACGGAACCGTGACCCATTTCGTTGCCCTGCAGCACGACATCACCGAGCGCAAGCGCGCCGCCGACGAGCAGCAGCAACGCGGGCAGGAGCTGCAGCGCCTCACCGTCGAGCTCGAATCGGAACGATCGCGCCTGCTCGACGCACAAGCCGTGGCGAAGCTGGGAAGCTGGGAGACCGTGCTCGATACCGGAACCGTGACCTGGTCGGCGGAGAACCATCGCATCTTCGAGACCGACCCGGCAACCTTCAGGCCTACGCACGAAGCGTTCCTGGCGCTGATCCCGCAGGACCAGCGCGACCTGGTCGATGAGGCGTTCAAGCGCTCTTTTGACAGACCGGGTTCCTCTTCCGTCGAACATCGGCTGGATTTCCCGGACAGGCGGGTCAAGTACATCGAGGAACGCTGGCATGTCGTGTTCGACCAGCACGGCAAGCCGCTCAGCGCGCGCGGCACCAGCCAGGACATCAGTCAACGCAAGCTGGCCGAAATCGCCCTGCAGGACAGTGCGCTGCGGATCGAACGGCTCAACCGCGTGTATACCGTGCTGAGCCAGATCAGTGCGCTGAATACCAGGATCCGCGACCGCGACGAGCTTTTGAACGAGGCCTGCAGGATCGCCGTGCACAAGGGCCGGTTCCGCATGTCGATGGTCTGCATCGCCGAGCCCGGCTCGGGCCGGATCACGCCGGTCGCGTCAGCCGGCAAGAGCCCGGTCATCATGGCCGCGGTGCAGGACCTGTTGTCGTCCGGGGAAAACGCCGCCAATACGCTGGTCGCCCGGGTCATGCGCGACAAGGCTCCGCAGATCGTGCATCAGATGCAGGGCGATCCCAGGGTACTGCTCGATGAGCTTTACGCGGCCTCCGGGGTCGGCTCGCTCGCCGCGCTGCCGCTCGTCGTGGACAACCAGGCCATCGGCGCCATCGTCCTGTACGCGCATGACGCCGATTTCTTCCAGAGCGAGGAGATGGGCCTGTTGCTCTCGGACCTGGCCCGCGAGGTGGCGTTTGCGATCGTCCATATCGACAGGCAGGACCGGCTCGACTACCTGTCCTACTACGATCCGCTGACCGGGCTGGCCAACCGGACGCTGTTCCTGGAGCGCATCGCGCAGATGATGCGCAACAACCAGGAGGATGGCGACAGGCTCGCCCTGTTCCTGTTCGACCTGGAGCGATTCAACAGCATCAACGACACGCTCGGCCGCGATGCCGGCGACGCGCTCCTGCACCAGGTCGCGCAGTGGATGATCGACAACAGTCGCGACGCCAGCCTGCTGGCGCGCATCGGCACCGACCATTTCGCCTTCGTGCTGCCCAAGGTCGCGCCGGGCGGGAACATCGCCGGCCTGTTCGAAAAGACCATGGAGCGGTTCCTGCAGCATGAGTTCAAGCTCGATGGCCACGTCTTCCGCATCTCGGCCAAGGCCGGGATCGCGGTCTATCCGGACGATGGCGAGGCCAGCGACATCCTGTTCAAGCACGCCGAAGCGGCGCTCAAGGCGGCCAAGGCGCGGGGCGAGCGTTACCTGTTCTTCAACAAGGCGATGACCGAACGGACCGCGGTGAACCTGGCCCTGGAAAACCAGCTGCGGCGCGCCCTGGACAACAACGAATTCGTGCTGCACTACCAGCCGAAATTGAACCTTGCCAGCGGCGAAATCACCGGCGCCGAGGCCTTGATGCGCTGGAACAGCCCGCACTCCGGGCTGGTGCCGCCAGACCAGTTCATCCCCGTGCTGGAACAGACCGGCATGATCCAGGAGGTCGGCCGCTGGGCGCTGCGCCAGGTGATCCGGGACTACCTGGAGTGGTGCGACGCCGGCCGGGCCGCCTGGCGCATCGCGGTCAACGTATCGGCCCTGCAACTGCGCAACCGCGACTTCGTCGACGAGATTGCCCGACTGGTTTCGGTCGACCCGCGCGCCGCCGACGGGCTTGAGCTGGAAATCACCGAAAGCATGTTGATGGAGGACATCGACCATGGCATCAAGGCCTTCCAGGGTGTCCGCGCCCTGGGCGTGCATATCACCCTGGACGACTTCGGCACCGGTTTTTCCTCCCTGTCCTACCTGACCCGATTGCCGCTTGACGTGCTCAAGATCGACCGCTCGTTCATCCACGACATGACCCTGGGACCCAATGGCGTTTCCGTCGTTTCCAACATCATCAAGCTTGCGCACTCGCTCAATCTCCGGGTGGTCGCCGAGGGCATCGAAACACAGGAGCAGGCCAGGCTGCTTGGCATCCTCGAATGCGACGAGGTACAGGGCTTCCTCTACTGCGAGCCGGTGCCGCGTGACGTCCTGGAAGAAAAGTTCCTGCCGGTGCCGACCTGAGCGGCGGGCCAATCCAGGCACATTTCCCATGCGCTACGGATCGCACGGTCCGCTCCATCGCGTCGATGAAGCGATCAAGCTGGCCCGGCGGTAGCCCTTGCTGCTTGCCGAACCCGCATCGGTCATGGCCGATCCCGTCCAGATGCATCCCGATCAACAGCCATGGCTTCCGTTCGCGGAGCGAGCCGAGGCGCGTTGTTGTGGTTTCAGCCGGCCACGTCCACCACGACCTTGCCGGTGGCCGCGCCGTTCTCGATCAGCTGGTAAGCCTGTTCCGCTTCAGCCAGCGCAAAACGGTGCGGGTCGAGGTGGGTGCGCAGTAGGCCGAGGTCGGCCAGCCGGGTGGCCTCGCGCAGGATCTCGCCGTGATGCGCCCGGCCGTGCCCGGTCAGCAGCGGGCGCAGGGTGAACACGCCGGAGTAGGTCGCGGCACGGAACGACAGCGGTGCCAGCGCGTGCGTGCCCCAGCCCAGCGCACTGACCACGTGGCCGTGGTACGGCCGCACCGCTTCGAACGAAGCATCCAGCGTGGCGCCGCCGACGGTGTCGTAGATGACGTCGAAGCCGTCGCCGCCGGTATGCGCCTGCACATAGTCCGCCACCGGCGTGGTGCCGTAGTCGATCGCGGTGGCACCGTAGCCTTCAATCATCGCCTTCTGCCTGTCATTGCCGGTGGCGAACACCTGGGCGCCATGGGCGCGGGCAAGCTGCACGGCCAGATGGCCCACGCCGCCGGCACCACCGTGCACCAGCACGCGCTGCCCGGCGTGCACCTGCGCCCGATCGACCAGTCCTTCGTACGCGGTGATGAATCCCAGCGGCAGCGCGGCGGCTTCGCGCATCGATAGATGGGCCGGCTTCGGCGCCAGCAGCGCCGCGTCCACCGCCGCGTATTCGGCCAGCGAACCCTGCACGCCGGCGACGCCGCCAGTCATGCCGTACACGGCGTCGCCGATACGGAAACCGTCCACATCGGGCCCCCGTGCCACCACCGTGCCGGCCAGATCGATGCCCAGCACCGCCGGCAGCGGATGGCGCGCGTGGCCGGCGCTGCCGGCGCGGATCTTGGTGTCCAGCGGATTGAGGCCGGCCGCGACCACGCGCACCAGCACCTGGCCCGGGCCGGGCAGCGGCAGCGCCAGTTCGCTGAGGCGTAGCGGCGCGCCGACCTGTTCCAGCACGGCAGCTTTCATGGTGAGGGGAAGGGTGTTCATGGCGAGGTGTCCAGCAGGGAAGGTGCGTCCACGGTAGACCCGGGAGCGATGCATGGAAATCGACGTTTTCGTTTTCTTTCCATGCAAAAATGCATGAATGGGAACAACCGGAGCAGGGTCGTGGAGTGGAGCGACGTACGCATCTTTCTCGCCATCGCGCGCGAGGGTTCGCTGGGCGCCGCCGCGCGCGTGGTCGGGCAGACCCAGCCGACGATGGGCCGGCGCCTGCGCGCGCTGGAGGCCGCGCTTGGCCAGAGCTTGTTCCAGCGCACGGCCGATGGTTTCGTGCTCACCGACGAAGGCGCGGCGGTGATGGCCAGTGCCGAACGCATGGAGGAGGAAGCGCTCGCCTTCGAGCGCCGGCTGGCCGGCCGCGAGAGCACGCTCAGCGGCCAGCTGCGCTTGGCCGCCTCGGACTGGTTCGGCAGCTACGTGCTCACGCCGGTGCTGGCCGAGTTCGCCCGTCGGCATCCTTCGGTGACCGTGGAACTGCTCACCGACGCGCGCCTCTACAGCCTGGCGCGCCGCGAGGCCGATCTGGCCTTCCGCATCAAGGCGTTCGACGAACCGGACGTGATCTCGCGCCGGCTGCTGCGCATGCCCTACGCACTGTACGTCCGCCGCGGCGATCCGCGCCCGCGCAAGGGCGGCCGCGGCGCGCGCCTGGTCACCATGAATGCCGCGTTCGGCGGCATGCCCGACGTGACCTGGCTGAAGAAGCACCTGCCGCAGGCCAGCGTCGCCTTCACCAGCAACAACCGCGAAGCGCAGGCGCGCATGTGCGCCGAAGGCATCGGTGTCGGCGTGTTGCCGACGGTACTCGGCGATGCGTTTGCCGAGCTCAGGCGGGTCGACCTCGGCGACCCGCCGCCGTCACGCGACACCTGGCTCGGCTATCACAAGGACCTGAAGCGGCTGAACCGACTGCGCAGCCTGCTCGACCTGCTTGCCGATCGATTCCCGTCCTGATCGGAAAAACGCCGGGCAACTGAACCAAGGGTGCCAGCCCATCCATCCGCGGACGACAGTTCGAGCTGGACTCAATCGCCATGCTGGCTGGCTCAGCCCGGGAATTGAACGGAACCCGGGCGCTGTCGGAAACAGGCACGGCCAGCCAGGCGGTGGTTTCAGTGGCCGACCTCGGCGAACACGATGTCGGCGAAACCCGCCGCGGTACTCTCGCGGTTCCAGTCGCGCTGCAGTTCGCAGGCCAGCTGGATCCAGCTGACGGGAATGCCGCCAGCCTGGATGATGCGTTGCAGTCCGGCGCGATGGGCTTCCTCCGAGGTGCCGCCCACGGCATCGACCACCACGTAGACCTCGAAGCCTTCCTGCAGGGCATCCAGGGCGGGAAAGACCAGGCAGACTTCCGTCCACAGCGCGACCATGATCAGCTTCTTCCGCCCGGTCGCCTTCACGGCGGCGACGAAGTCGTCGTCTTCCCAGGCGTTGATCGAGGTGCGGTCGACAATCGGCACGCCGCTCAGCACGTCGGTGATGGGAGCCAGCATCGGCTGGTTGTGTCCGCTGCTCACGTTGACCGTCGTTAGCACGGTCGGCATGCCATAGAGCCTGGCGGTGCGGGCAACGGCCACCACGTTGGCGACCAGCAGGCGCTTGTTCATCGAGGCGATCGAGCCGACCTGGACCGGCTGGAAGTCGATGATCAGCAGGGCCGCATTCTGTGCGGTGAGCATGTGGTCGGCGACGGGGTCGCGGGGTGTGGCGGGTGAGGTCATGGCTGGCTCCCTTCGGGTGCGACATCTGGATGGGCAGGAGACTCGTAGCGGGTGTCGGTGGGGCCGTTGCCGGTGATGATCACGGCGACCGGCTCGTTCTCCGTACGGGCGAAGTGCGATGTGTTGGCGGGCTCCGTGTAGAAGCTTCCCGGCCCCAGCGACTTGGACCCGGTGTCGTTCGCGGTGCGGCCATAGCCGAAATGCCAGGTACCCGACACGACCACCGCCGTGCGGTCGTCGCGATGCCGATGCGCGGCGATGCGCGTGTGTGCCGGCACCAGCAATTCGATGGCGTACATGCCGGACTGTGCCGGATCGCCCGCCAGCACGACGGTGCGGATGCCCGCCAGCCCCGAGGTGCCGGCGATGGCGCCGAGCGCCGGGTGCTGCGCTATCTCGCTGGCGGTCATCCGCCGGGCCGGCAGGGGAGCGTCAGGATCCTTGCCACAGGCGGCGCAGGCGACCAGGGCGAGCTGGCAGGCGATGCATGCCTTGAGCAGCGGGCTCATGGTGCGGCATCCACGAAGTCGCGCACCGCCGCGATCGTGGCCGCGGGCTGCTCTTCCATCAGCCAATGGCCGGCGTCGGCAATCACCAGCCCGGTCACGTTGGTGGCTGCTGCGCGCGCCACCACCGCCATCGTCGGCCCGAATGATTTTTCGCCACCGATCGCCAGCACCGGCATGGTCAGCTTGCCTTGCGCGAGGAAGGCCTGGTTGTCTTTCGCATCCTGGTCGAAGGCCGCGAACTGGGCGAAGCCGTCGTGCATGGCACCGGGCAGGGCATAGAGCCTGGCGTAGTGCTGGCGATCCGCCTCGGTGAAACGGCGCGGGTCGGCCGAGAATTCGTTCCAGAAGCGGTCGAGGTAGATGCGCTCGCGGCCCGCCACCAGGCGCTCCATGTCCGGGCCGCCGAAATGGAAATGCCACAGCATGGGACTCTTCAGGATCTCGTCCCAGGGCCCGATGCCCGGGAGCGGCGCGTCCATCAGCAGGAAGCGCCGCACCCGCTCGCGCTGCTCGGCCACGAAGGCGTAGCCGACCATGTTGCCGATGTCGTGGGCAACCACGTCGACCTTGTCCACGTGCAGCGCAGCCAGCACGCCGGCGATGTCGCGACCCTCGTTCTTCTTGTCGTAGCCAGCGGCCGGATGGGCGGAGAGGCCCATGCCCCGCAGGTCGGGCACGATCACGGTGTGGTTGCGGGCCAGAGCGACGGCCAGCGGCTGCCACATGTCGCCGGTCTCGCCATAGCCGTGCAGCAAGACCACCGCCGGGCCGTGGCCGCCGACCCGCACGAAGATCCGCGTTCCGTTGGCGGCGATCGTTTCGGTCTTGAAGTCGGCTGGGTAGGGCTTGACGCTCGCGCTGCACGAAAATGCAGCAAGCAGGAGACTGCATGCGATGAAAAACTTGCGGGTTCGATTCATGACGGGTCACCTCTGGCGTTGCCTGGTGCGACGAACTTAAGTGCCAGCGGGATGCACGGCTTGATCGAACCTGCCGAATTTGTCGATCACTGCTGCGGTGGATGTGTGCCGGCTGTCGCGGGCATTGGCCGTTGCCGGAGCGGGCGGATATGATGATCGCGGGGCAGGGGCCGGGTTCATGGGACATGCTCGCGGGCGTACCCTGCGCATCGTGTCTATCGCCGGATGGCAACAGTCCGCGCGTTGCGGATCAGGTGGGGATCAATGGCACAGCAGCGAAAATGCGTGCGGATCGCCGGGATTTCCATCGTCCCTGTCGCCGCGATTGCAATGGTTGCGCGATCGACCGGCGTAGCGGCTGAAAGAGTCCGGCGATGAGCGAGCATCCTGGTGAAATGGCGGAGCACGCGAGCGCCACGCTCGACGGCGATCTGCAATCCTGGGAAGCCAGCTTCCGCATCGCGATCGACACCATCCCCGGGCTGGCCTGGTTCGGCAGTGCCGAGGGACCGGTCGAATTCCTCAACAAGCAGTGGTGCGATTACACCGGGATAGCCATGGATGATGCCGTGGGCTGGGGATGGACGGCCACCATCCACCCGGACGACATGCCGGGTCTGCAGACGCAATGGCAGGAGGCACTGGTGCAAGGTGTGCCGGGTGAGCTGGAAGCGCGGGTCCGGCGCTTCGACGGTGAGTACCGCTGGTTTCTCTTTCGCTACGCCCCGCTGCGGGACAACACCGGCCGGGTTCTGAAGTGGTACGGCTCCAACACCGATATCGAGGCGCGCAAGCGTGCCGAGGATGCCTTGCTGGCGTCCGAACAACTGATCCGCGGACAGGTCAACGCCCTCAAGAGTTCGCTGGACGCGCTGGCCAATGAGGCGGAGCCCAGCCTGCTGGTCGCCCACACGCTGAGCACGCTTACCGCACAGTTCGGCGCGCACAGCGCCAGCGTCTGGCGCCGGGGGCTTGCCGAGAACACGATGGGGATCGAGTTCGCCTTCGAGGACGGCCGCATTGTGCCGAACACGGCCCCCCGCTTCGCCGGGCTCGACCTCACCTTGCCGATGGAAGACGTCTGGCCCTGGCCGGAAGTGTTTCGCTCCGGGCGACCGAGCGTGATCGAAGACATCCGGCTGGTGCCGCCGTTCCCCTTGCGCGATCGGCTGCTGCCCTTGGGCATCATCACCGTGCTGTTTCTTCCGCTGTTCGTCGCCGGGCGACTGGAGGGTGCCATCGGACTTCGCTTCCAGCGCAAGCGAATCTTCCAGCCCGAGCAGGTCGAACTGGCCCAGGCCCTGGCCAACCAGGCGATGCTGATGATCCGCCTGGCCGAATTGTCGGCGCAGGGGCGCGAGGCTGCCGTGGCACGAGAACGCAATCGCATCGCACGCGACATCCACGACACCCTGGCGCAGGGTTTTACCGGCATCATCGTCCAGCTCGAAGCGGCCGAGGACGCCAGTCGGCGTGGCCTCGGGCCCGCCGCCGAGCAACACGTCGTCACCGCGCGAAACCTGGCGCGCGAGAGCCTCAGCGAGGCCCGCCGCTCGGTGCAGGCACTGCGACCCCAGTCCCTGGAGAAGGGTGGCATCGCCCATGCCCTGCGCGCACTGTTCGACAAATTGACCGAAGGTGTGTCGCTCAGCGGCGACTTCCGGGTGCTGGGGGAACCCCGGGCCCTGCCGGCCGATTGGGAGGAAAACCTGTTCCGGATTGCCCAGGAGTGCCTGACCAACGTGCTGCGCCACGCCCAGGCATCCAGCGTCCACGCCACCATCCGCTTTGGCGAGGAGGAAGTGTCGCTTCAGTTCGACGATGACGGACGGGGATTTGACCCGGCCGCGCGAAGCGAAGGCTATGGCCTGCTGGGCATGCGCGAACGGGTGGGTGCGATGGGCGGGCAGATGGAGGTTGTCAGCTCAAGGGGTCGCGGCACGAGGGTTTCGATCGGTTTGCCGTTGACCATGATCCCGGCGTCGGACCGCAGTTGATGGCGTTGCCGTCGTCCACCGCCAGGGTGCCGCCCGCGACACAGATACGGGTGCTGATTGCCGATGACCACGTCACCGTCCGCGAAGGCCTGGCGGCAATCATCGGGCGGCAGCCGGACATGGTGGTGGTCGGCGAAGCTGCCAACGGCAGGGATTGCGTCGATCGCTGGCTGCAGTACCGTCCCGACGTGACCCTGATCGATCTGTCCATGCCGGTTCTGGACGGCATCGGTGCCATCGAGGCGATCCGCCGTGATGCGCCCTCCGCGCTGTTCATCGTGCTGACCACGTTCGGCACCGACCAGGACATATTCCGGGCGATCAAGGCGGGCGCAAAGGCGTACATGCTCAAGGATGCGCAGCGGGAGGAACTGCTCGATTGCATCCGCGCTGTTCATGCGGGCGAAACCTGCATTCCGCCGTTGCTGGTGGCCAAGCTCGCCGCCGAAGTCAGTGGCGAGGCGCTCACCAAGCGCGAGCTGGAAGTGCTGGCCCTGCTGGCGCGAGGGCGCAGCAACAAGAACATCGCGCTGCGCTTGAGCATCAGCGAGACTACCGTCAAGTCGCATCTGCGCAGCGTCTTCAACAAGCTGCGGGTCCTGAGCCGCACCGAGGCCATCGCCGTGGCGAGCCGGCGAGGTCTCATTCGCTTCTAGGCGGTGCCTTCGTCGATGTCCTCCGAAAGAAGGAGGCCAGCCTCGTTCGTCCGTGCTGCGGAAAGATGGCCCGGCGGATCAATGGATGGCGAGTGCCATCGGCGATAGCTTGTACTCCGGGCAAGGCTGAAATCCGGCTTCGGAGATGCGAGACCATGAACGACCCAGCGCAAAGGGAAGCGTCAGTTCCGATCGCCGTGCAATTTCTGCGGCGGGCATGCCTGGCTCTCGACCAGGATGCCGGCACTGCCAGGCACGAAATTCGCAGGGCATTGGACCTGCTCTTGGATTTCGTGGTTCGCACACCGATGAACCAACCGGTCCATGGACTGGCACCGTGGCAGGCCCGAAGGGTGGTCGATCACGTTCTGGCCCATCTGGAGGCGCCCATTCGAGTCGAAGATCTGGCCACCGTGACGCGGCTGAGTGCAAGCCATTTCTCGCGGGCTTTCAAGCTCAGCTTCCGCATGTCTCCGCATGCCTACATCGTGGCATTGCGGCTTTCGCGTGCGCGTGCGCTGTTGTCGGACAGCAATGAGCAACTGAGCCAGATCGCCGTGGCCTGCGGCTTTGCCGACCAGTCGCACTTCTCAAGAGTGTTTCGCCGCAGGGTGGGCTGCGCTCCAGGGCTTTGGCGGCGCGAGCGCCTCAGCCATCCGATCCATGATCCTGCCGCATCCGCCGAAGATCCTGCGGGCGCGGAAGCTTTGCCACACCGTCGTTTCGAATTTCTGCACCTCGCGGTAGCCGATGATGTGACGGCATGACAGCAGGCGCCAGCGAGTCGGGCGGCGTCGGGCGGTGTTGCCGGGCACGCTGCTCCGATCCGCCCAGCTCGACAGGAAAGTCTTCCGGCCCCGGCGGGGCATCCTTCGTAGGCAGTGCGGTTTCAGCGTGGCTCATGTCGACGGTGGACACGAGATGTCACTTCGGCTCCCGCCCGAAGCCCGCGCGAGGCGGGCCTATTCCCCCAACATTCAAGCGGGAAGAGATTGCGGGAATCAGGTGCGCGCTGAGCTGTGCCGGCCCCTGGTTTCCCGTTCTCGCGTCGGCCGTGCAGCTTGACCACCCGGAGGATGTCCCGGGCGTTCCTGGTATGCACCTGCGCATGGATCTTCCAGCCACCGCCGCGCCTGACGCCGATGATCGTCACATCCTCGAGGACATGGTTGTCTTCGTTGCCGCCGCCGAATACCAGGCCATAGTGTGGATGCAGACCGTTGCGCAGGGCAGCCGGGTTTGTGCCGCCGGTTGGCTGGATGTGTCGCAGGTGGGGATTGGCGCCGTCGACGATGAACGAGCATTCATTTCCTGATTTCGCGACCCGCAGCCGACCTCGATCAACCGACCGGGAGCTGCCTGGCGAACACTTCCCATTGCGCGTCGAAAGCACGCTTGAACGCGGGGCGCGCTTCGCCGCGGGCGACGTACGCGGCGAGGTTCGGGTATTCGTCCAGCAAGCCCGAGGCTTTCAGGCGGAGCAGCACGCCCACCATCATCAGGTCGCCGGCGCTGAACGCACCGTCGAGCCAGTCGGCATCGCCCAGGCGATCGGACAGTTCGCCCAGGCGCTTTCTGATGCGATCCCTGATCAGGGGCAGGCGTTGTTCGGACCAGGGCTTGTCGCCTTCGCCGAACTTGGCGGTCTGCAGATCGAGGATCGGTGGCTCCACCGTGTTGACTGCGGCAAACATCCAGGTGATCGCGCGCGCCCGGGCGTTCGCCTCATCCGGCAGCAGGCCCGCATGGCGCTGGGCGAGGTGCAACACGATGGCGCCCGACTCGAACAGGACGAGATCGCCTTCCTCGTAGGTGGGAATCTGCCCGAAGGGATGCAGCGCACGATGCGCGGCTTCCTTCATGGCGCTGAACGAAACCAGGCGAACCGCGTACGCCTGACCCACTTCTTCCAGCGCCCAGCGCACACGCATGTCGCGCGCGAGTCCCTTGCCGCGATCGGGCGAACTTTCAAAAGCGGTGATGGTGGGGATCATGAGAGGCTCCGGATGATGGCAGGGCACGATCGTGCAGAAGGGTTCGGGAAAGTCGGGTCGCGAGCACGCTGCTCGGGAAGCTCAGAGATAGCTGAGCCACCAGTCCCTGCGTCGCCGCTTCACCCCGGCATACCAGCGGCAGAACGGATAGAGGGCAAGCACCACGAATGCCCACAGCAGGTAGATGACCGGCAGGCTCGCGGCCCAGCCCGGTGGCGCGGTGAACGGGAAGTGGCCCAGATCCGGCGACTGGAACATGCCGTCCACATGGTCGAAGCGCACGTAACAGGCAACGACCGCCAGCAGATGGATCAGGTAGAAATGCAGGACATAGAAGAACAGTGGCACCTTGCCGATGATCAAGGCGGGGCGCAGCCAGCGCGGAGCGCCGCCGTCGAATGCACGCAACAGCAGCAGCGCCGGTCCCAGCGTCATCAGCAGGAACAGCAGCGATGGTGGGTACTTGTTGGTGTTGAGGAACGACAACAGGGTCCACAGTGGTGACTTCTGCACCGACCAGGCGAGCGGATCGCCGTATGCATTCAGCAGCCGCAGCAGCACGAAACCCACGCTGATCCCGAGGCCGAGTCGAAGCAGCAGCGTCCGGCGGCGTTCGTCGCTCCAGCGCCAGGCCTGCCCCAAGACATAGCCCAGCGCCGTCACGCCCAGCCATGGGATCAGCGGGTAGGCGATGAACACGGCGTATCGCGGAGTGTTGATGAGAAAGCCTGGCACGTGCAGCACCGACCACAACGGTGCGAGGCTGCCGAAGGTGCTTGCCGGAATGCCGTCGAGCAGGTTGTGGCCTGCCACCAGGACGATGCCGAACGCGACGATCACCCGGTCCCGCAGATGGATCAGCGCGGCCAGCACGATCATCGACCAGCCCAGCGCCCACAGCACGGTGATGATGGTCACCCGGTAATCGAGGTTGAACTGCAGCGCAAAGCGCATCACGACCACTTCGAGGAACAGCAGCCACAGGCCGCGGGTCAGCAGGAAACGCGACAGTTCGCTCTTCGACAGGCGCCCAAGCGCCAGTCGGGCACCGGTGCCGGTGAGCAGGAAGAACACGGGCGCGCAGAAATGGGTGATCCAGCGGGTGAGAAAAAGCGGTGCCGTGGTGGTGGCCAGGTTGGTCGGACTGCCATCGAGCGCACCGAAGAAGTCATGGACATGGTCCAGCGCCATGATGACGATGATGATTCCGCGCAGCAGGTCGACCGACTCGATGCGAAGGTGGCCGGACAGATGGTTTCCAGGGGAAACGCTTGAATCCGGAAACAGCGTGGTTGCGCGGTCTGTGGTCATGTCGGGCTGCCTTCCGAGTGTGTCGAATTTGCGCTTGCCGGCCTGCGCCGGCGCGATGCAGGGCGAACCCTGCAGGATAGGCGCGAGGACCGGGCGCACGCGCCTGCGATGCAGGGCCTTGCCGGGAGCCTGGTCTCGGCGTCGTCGGGAAAGCTGGCCGCGGCCATCGTCAGCCGCGCCGGGCGGCCTCGATCGCGGCGATGTCGATCTTCGACATCGTCATCATCGCGTCGAATGCGCGCTTGGCCACGGCGGGATCCGGATCGGTGACCGCGGCGCTCAGCACGCGCGGGGTGATCTGCCAGGACAGGCCCCACTTGTCCTTGCACCAGCCACATTCGCTGGCTTCGCCGCCGTTGCCGATGATCGCGTTCCACAGGCGGTCGGTCTCGGCCTGGTCGTCGGTGGCCACCTGGAACGAGAACGCCAGGCCGTGCGGAACCCCGGGCCCGCCGTTCAAGCCCAGGCAGGGGATGCCCATCACGCTGAACTCGACCGTCAGCACGTCGCCCTGCTTGCCGGCGGGATAGTCTCCCGGCGCGCGATGGACGGCGCCGACGGTGCTGTCCGGGAAGGTCGCGGCATAGAATGTGGCGGCGTCCAGCGCGGTGCCGTCATACCAAAGACAAATCGTGTTTTTGCTGATCATCGGAGTGCTCCGGGTTGAGGGCGGGAAGGATGTCCTTCCTTCTCTTCGACGAAGGACAGGCACGCGGATCGACATGGGGCGGAAAAATCCCGAACGGGCCGGAGTACCCTTCGAGCCGACGATGATGTGGACGTCCGCTCCGGCCAGGCTTCCGTGGAGCATGCATGAAACGCGGACATCCGAAAGGGGCCGTTTGCCAGGCCATGACCTTCATGGCGCGCATACATGCTTGCCAGCAGTCTTCGGATGCGGCGTGGTCACGCCAGTCGATACGAACTTCACGGGAGCAACCCGATGCAAACGAACAGAGGCATTTCCCTGATCACGGTCCTGGTGATTCTGGCGATTCTCGCCGTGGTGGCCGCGTTTGCCTTCCCTGCCTGGCACGCTCGGGTGGCCCGCGAGCATATCGAGGAGGCCATCAAAGCCGCCGACGCACCCAAGCTGGTAGTCATGGAAGCGGCGACGACCCATGGTGGACTGGCCCATGTGAGCAAGGACGACCTTGCCTACAACCCCGGCTCCGCCAACGAGTATGTCGAGAAGCTGGAGGTGGGCGACGGTGGCCGGATCACGCTGACTACCCGCAACACGGGCATCGAGCCCGCCCCGGTCCTGGTCTTCCTGCCTGAAGAGCCTGGCAAGGACGATGCCGGCCGGCCGATCAGCTGGAGCTGCACCATGGTGGTCGGCGCTCAATCCTCGGCCCCGCCCGCGTGTGCCGGGGCTGTGCAGGCGCCGAAAGCCGTGCCGCTGCCCGCCGCACCGGCGCCCGCGGCAACCAGCGCTCGCTGATCGGTCGGGCGAAACAGCAAGTCGCGCATCAGCGTGAGCTGGCCCGGTTTCCGGGACGGCGGATGGCGGTGATCTCGCCGCTGTTTCCGCTGTGGCATGAAAGCCGGCCGCCGTCCTCGGATTCGATTCCGCCACGCCCACGCCGGCTCGCATCGGCAGGCGCCATCGTGCAACGAAAGTCCGATGGGTTGTTTCCGCCCTGACGCCCCAACGCTCTAGGGTGCGTCGCACTTGTCCTGCGGGCAGGCGAAATCCACCTCGGCACCGCGACTGGCGGCAAGCGGGATGTTCTTGCGCGTGTCGATGACGGCGCCGTCCTTTTCCAGCACCACCGTGTAGAGCCCCGCTGGCAGCGCGGTGAGGTTGTAGCGACCGCCACTCTTCACCGTGACATGACGACGCAGGCCGGTGACATTTTGCGCGGTGACCGTCTGGCCCGCCGGTGCCTGTCCGAAGATGTGTCCGGAGGTGGATTGAGCGCTGGCGGTACTGAGCCCGCCCGCGCCATAGAGACACACCAGGATCGCCGCAGCGAATCCCGATGCACGAAATGCCTTGCGATAGCCATGATGCATGTTCTGCGGAAGTTTCCAGCTTTTCACTTAACGCTCCCCTTTTCGCGTGGTGGAAGGCCATTGAGCCCAAGCCGACAAGGTCTTGTCGTCGAGCAAGCCATCAGGATGTTAACCCGATTGCAGCCATCATCTGTGCGTTCGAGGCCCATGACGAATGGCACCTGCTCGATGACGCGCCACGAAAAGCTTGATGCGCCAACGCGGGTCGGAGTGCACTTCAAATCCCGCTGCCCCAAGGTTCGCACCACCCGGGCAGTCGTCCAAAAGCCAGCCAGTTCCACGGCAAGTTGAACAGGGTTCAGCCGCAGCCGCAGCCGCAGCACAAGCGGAGCCTCAGGCAAAAGATCAGGCGGGGCTGGATCGCCCTCCTGGGCGGCGGATGGCGGTGATCTTGCCGCTGTTTCCGCCACCGCAGAAAAGTCGATCTCCGCCATCGGATTCGAGTCCCGACACGCCGATACCGGCCGGCATCTGCAGGCTTTCAAGCACGTCGCCGCTGGCGGGGTCGATGTGTCGCACGTCGCTTTCGTCGCCTTCCCAGGTGCCGTGCCACAGCTCGCCGTCGACCCACGTGACGCCGGTGACGAAGCGGTCGCAGGCAATGGTGCGAAGCACTGCGCCGGTGTCCGGATCGACCTGGTGGATCTTGCGCTCGCGGTAGTGGCCGACCCACAGGGTGCCCTCGGCCCAGGCGAGCCCGGAATCGCCACCGGCACCCGGCGCCGGAATGGTGGCGAGTACACGGCCGGTCGCCGGATCGATCTTCTGGATGCGGTTCTCGGCGATCTGGAACAGATGGTGGCCATCGAAGGCGGTGCCCGCGTGTGCGGCGACATCGAGGACACGTGGCGCCTCTTCGGTGCTGTCCGGATCGAAGGCGGTGAGCGTGGCACCGCTGGCGAACCACACGCGCTTGCCGTCGTAGCTGACGCCATGCACGCAATCCACGCCCGGAAAGGGACCGTACTGGCTGATGATGTCGGCGTTTGATCGTTTCATGTGCCCATCCTAGTCGCCGGGGAACGGCGCCGGGAGTAACAAGCTCGTCGGGAATCCGGGCACCGGCGGAGTGATCCAGCGACGTGCCCGGCCACGACCGAATGCGTCGACCTTGCCGGTGCTCGCCAGTGCATCGAGCGCGCGCTGCACACTGCGCTGGCTGCTGCCCAGCACCAGCGCCAGCGCCGAACTTGACCATGCCTCGCCGTCGGCGAGCAGGGCCAGCACGGCGGCATGCGCGTCATCGACGGTAGGCGCCAGCACGACGACCTCGCGGGCCTCGTGGGGTGCCAGCACGAAACCCTGCCTGGTCGCATGGATATCGGCCACGGGTCGAAGCAGGTTGCGCAGACGTCCGACTTCGACGCGCAGGCGCGCGCGATGCGAGTCGTCGGCGTGGCGGGTGCGGAAGGCCTGCGCGATCAGCTTTGCTCTTGGCACATCGTCGGGCCAGGCTTCAGCCAGCGCCTGGGCAAGCGCGAACAACACCGGTCGCCGCTCGAGCGAGACCGGTGAACTTGCACCGTGCACGACGTAACGGCATGCGTCGACGACAACCGCGGCGGAGGCCAGCAAGGCCTCGATGTCGTGCAGTTGCACAAGGCGCTCAGTGCCGCCTGCGATGAGCCGCGCAGCAGGCAGCTCCAGTACGCGGACAGCACGGCGGACTTCCTCCATCAGCGACGGGATGCCCGCCCGACGCGCAGCCTTCTCGGCGCGGCTCAGTGCTGCACGCGCCGCCGCCGCGCGCAGACGACGCATCGCCACGCCGGCAACCACCAGTTCGCAGGCAGCCAGCGACGCGGGTCGCAACAGGGTCATGTCGAGTTCGGCGAGGCTGCGCTCGGCGTCGTCGAGGCGACCGAGCAGCAGCAGGCGGCGGGCCTGCAGATAGCACGCGCAAGCCGCGTTCGCGTGATCGCCGTGCGTGGCCAGGGTGACGCGCGCGGCATCCAGCGCCGTGGTGGGTTCGCCCAATTCGCGCGAGACGAGCGCTATCTCGGCTTCGGCGACGGCGCAGCGTGCGCGGGCCACTGACTCGCGTGGCCCGAAGGCGCGCGCCGCACGCCGCAACAGCACCCTGGCGCGCGCGAGATCGCCGAGCTGGGCCATCGCCATGCCGCGCAGTGCGAGCGCCGGCGCATCGTCGCGCAAGGCGACCCGCTTCAATGCGCCCAGCGGATCGCCGGCTGCCAATGCACGCGCCGCGGCGGTGATCAGCGAGTCCATGCGATCGAGCCCCTGTCAGCGAGCCGGGTTGCATCCAGCCATTTCAATCGCGCCACCTTTGTCACTCCCACCCCTCGATGGCCCGGTTGCAGTCTAGCCCACGATCCATCGCCCACTTGCCGTCGGCAAGCGGTACCAATGAAACGTGAATCCGGGGAGAGACACCATGGAAAAGATGGCTGTATGGGGCTTCAGCTGGGTACCGCCGGTGGCGCAGGGGCTGGTGCGTGACCTGCGCGTGCGCTGGGCACTGGAAGAAGCAGGCATCGCCTATGAAAGCCGCTGGATCGACGCCGACGAGCGCAGCTCCGCCGCTTATCGGCGCAAGCATCCGTTCGGCCTGGTGCCGGTGCTGGAATCCGCTGCGGGAACGATGATCGAATCGGGCGCCATCGTCCATGCGATCGCCGAGCAGTGCGAAGCGCTGATGCCGGCCGGGCAGCGCCAGGAGACGCTGAGCTGGATGTTCACGGCGCTCAACACCGTCGAGCCGCCGCTGTGGAATCTGTTCGTGATGGATGTGCTGCACGGTGATGAAGCGTGGGTGCTGTTGCGACGTCCCGCTGCTGCCGACGAAGTGAAGGCGCGTCTGGCGGCACTGTCCGCATGCCTCGGCGAGCGCGACTACTTGCTGGGCGATTTCACGGCGGCTGACATTCTGATGACCACCGTGCTGCGGTTCATCCGGCATACGGATCTGCTGGCCGGGTTCCCCTCGCTGGATGCCTATGTCGAGCGTTGCGAGGCGCGACCGGCATTCCTGGCGGCATTGCGCACCCAACTGGCCGGTTACGCACGTCACCAGCCGGTAGCGGCCTGAATCCACAAGGAGAATCAATGATGACCCATGACAAGACGGGAACGCGCGCCGAGTGGCTGGCGGCGCGGCTTGTGTTGCTGGACGCGGAGAAGGAGCTGACCCGGCGCAGCGACGCGCTGGCGCGTCAACGGCAGGCGCTGCCGTGGGTGCGGGTCGACCACGCGTACCGGTTCGATACCGAAAGCGGCAGTGTGTCGCTGGCGGATCTTTTCCGCGGACGCTCGCAACTGCTGGTCTACCACTTCATGTTCGGGCCCGACTACGCGGCCGGCTGTCCGTCCTGCTCGTCCATCGCGGACGGCTTCAACGGCTCGGTGGTCCATCTGGAGCACCACGACGTGGCGTTCACCGCCGTGTCGCGGGCACCGCTGGCCAAACTGCAGGGGTTCAAGCAGCGGATGGACTGGACGTTCCCCTGGGCATCGGCAGCGGACGGTAGGTTCAATGCCGACTTCAACGTCGCCTTCAGCGAGGAGCAACTGCGCAAGGGGCCGGTGGATTACAACTACCGGCCGATGGACGTGAGGCCGGCGCTGAATGTCGGCGAGGATGGCTTCGTTGGCCAGATGGCGGCGATGACGCAGACCGGCGTGGCCACCTATCTGCGCGAGATGCCCGGCATGAGCGCCTTCGTGCTGGAGGACGATGTCGTCTACCACACGTATTCCACGTATGCGCGCGGACTGGACGGCCTGTGGGGGATGTATCAGTGGCTCGATCGGGCCCCTCGGGGGCGCAATGAAAACGGCGTCTGGTGGCGGCATCATGACCAGTACGCGCAGGGTTGAGCGATGTCCTGACGGTGGTGTCGCGATGCTTCATCACGGCGCAGATGAAGCAGTCGACGCGCCTGCCGGCGCAGATGGCCGTGCCGCCGCCGATCATGGCGGCGGCGATCCGGCATGTCTTCGCGCCGTCGACGGGCTGGCGCTGGCGGCTGCGCCGTCGTTTGTGCTGATGGCATGCGTGACAGGCTTTCTGCACAGCGGGTCGATGACCATGCCTTGTCCGGCGTCGCACGATGCATCGTCACTCAGCGGCATGACGGTGATGTATGGGCTGATGAGCGTATTCCATGCGGGTCCGTGGCTGAAGCTGCTCACCAGGCGAGGGCGTTCGGCGGCTGGCCATGATCCGCTGTGCTGACGAACGTGCCCTGACAGGGCCACTCCTTCAGGCATCGCGGCTGCTTGCGGCCTGGTGCGCCGCGAGCCCGGCGCATACGGCCGCGGTGTGCTCGTCGGCCGGGAAGGTGCAGTCGATGCGGATCTCGTCCAGGGTCACGTCGAACGGTGCGGCGAAGGTCGTGAAGGTCTCGAAGAAGCGCAGCTCGCCGAACTTGCTGCGGAAGCTGAAGGTGACGATCGGCGAGGAATCACGGCCGGATTCCTGCTCGCGCCAGCGTGCAGGAACGTCGGGATAGGCCGAGATTTCGTCGAGCAACTGGCGCATTCGGCGATCCGTCGGATGGGCGGCGAGGTCGTCATGCAGATGCCGCAGGAACCGGGCGGCAACCTCCGGCCAGTTGGCGATCACCGGGCGAAAATCCTCCGGGTCGAAGATCTGGTGCAGCAGATTGGCGTGCCGGCCCGGCCGGCCGTCCATCAGCATCTGGTTGAGCCTGACGGCGGCCGCATTGGTCACCAGCACATCCCAGTGCCGGTTGATGACGAAAGCGGGATACGGTTCCTGGTGCGCGAGCATCAGGTCGACGGCCTGGCGCATGCGTTCGAGTGCCGGCGCTGCGAGCGCACGTTCGGGATGCATCGCCGCAAAGCCGGCAGCGTGCAGCAAGGCATTGCGTTCCCGCAGTGGCATGCCCAGCGCCTCGGCCAGCCGCGAAACCGTGTCGCGGCTGGCCCGCGCCTTGCCGGTTTCGACGCAGCTCAGGTGTCGCGTCGAGATGCCCGTTTCCAGCGCCAGGTCGAGCTGGCTCAGCCGTCGCGCCGCACGCCACTCACGCAGCAAGGCACCGATCGGCGGAGGGGACACGATGGCCGCTGACATGATGATAGCGAATCCCTGGATGGGACCTCAAGGATAGGCCATGGTGCTCGCAGCAGCACAGGGGGCGAGGTCTGGCTGGATCGCATGGAATTCGATCGACACATCGAGATCGTCCCGCGTGGGGGCGAGTACGGACTCGCCAAACAGGCCAGGATAGGTGGGCAACTTGCGCTCGTAGCCGCGCTCGATCCAGCGTTGCGCGCGTCCCAGGTCCGCGACGCCGAAACTCATGCCAAGGATGCGCGGACCACCGCTGGCCATGGCGTTGGCGGCGATGCCGTCGCCATCGGGCTGCAGCGTCAGCAAGGCGGTCGGCCCGACCGGCACGCAAAAACCGCGCGCGCCAAGCTCGGCCAGCTTGACTGGCACGGCATGGCCAAACCCCATCTTCTGCAGTTGCCGACGGTCGGATGCCGCGTCCGCCGAGACCAGCCATATCGCCGACAGCTCGCGCGCACCGTTGGGGTGTTCGCGGGTGACGCGGTAATCGCCGGCGTTGGCTGGGTCGAACTGATCGGGCGCGTAGTCGGTGGCGTAGTCGATGAAGAAGGTGTTGCTGGACAGCGGCGCGCGATCGAAGGCAAACAAGCGCCAGCCCGGCTTTGACTGGTCAGGGCCACTGAAGAACGGGGTGACGGCGTAGTGGAGGCTTTTGAGCGAGCGATGGATGGCATCGATCGCCGAGGAGCGGAAGCCGAAGGTCCGCGATCCCGGCCCGCCCTTGAGCGCCAGCCGGTCTTCCTGCATGCCCGGGTCGAACGTCGGATCGGGCCGGGTGACGCCGAGCAGTTCGACAAAACTGCTGTCGGCGAAGCGCACGTAGCGATTGGCGACGCCGCCGGGATCACGCCCGGGCCGCACCTGGAAACCCAGTTTGACGGCCATCACCGCGGTCGCCTGGTCCATGCTGCGGCTCCACAGCAGCACGTGGTCAAGCCGCGTGGCGGAGGTCGGCGCAGCAGCCATGGAGGCCTGCGCCGTGCCGAAAGCGAACAACATGGCCAGAACGGAGAGCGTCGCGCGCATGAGCCGGTTCCCTGATGGAGATGCCGCGATTCTCCGATCGGCGTTGCAGGAAAGCCATGACCTCCGAGGTCATGGCTTTCCTCCGCTACCGGGCCTGCGCCCCGCGCCGTGGCTGCCGTTCGCCTGCTGTACGATGGTTCGCGGGTGGCAGCTCGTACCGCAGCTGCTCGCATGTCACGCGACGAAGGAAGGTGGCCGAGATGGGAAGCAGTCTCGAAGTGATGTTGCGCAGGTTGTCGGTACGGCAACGGATGACGGTCATCATCGCGCTGCTGTTGCTGCCGCTTGCCGTGCTCAGTACCGTGAGCATGATCGTGCTGAACGAGCAGGAGATGGCCTTCCGCGATTCGGTCGAGGAGTCGGTGCACGGACTGCTCCCGCTGACCACGTTGGAGTATTACCTCCAGCAGGCGTTGGTGGATGAGTTGCTGGCCGAGTCGCACGACTCGGTGCCGGACTTCGCCGCACTGACCCGGAATGTGGACAACAGCTTCTCGAACATCCAGTTGGGCACGAACAGCGCGGACGTGCCGAAGCAGGTGCTGGACGATGCGCGGAACGCCTGGATGCAGGCGCGTCCTTCGGTTCGTCGCCTGATCGAGCAGGTGCATGCGCAGCATTTGAGCGGTGCGGTGGCCAGCTTGCATACGCGCGCGGAACTGGAGCGCGCCATACAGGACATATCGAGCGCACGCGTGAGTCTGTCCGGCGTGCTCAAGGCGCGCTACGAAAAGGCCGCGGCCCAGCGCATCAGCCAGTTGCACTGGCTGATGTGGAGCTGGCTGATCAGCTTGACCGTGGCCGGGCTGCTGATCGTGATTTTCCTGCGCTCCCTGCTGCGGCCGTTGCAGGCGTTGACCGATGCCGCACGCCGCATCGAGGAAGGTCAGGCAGGCGTGCGCGTCGAGGTCGATGGCCGCGACGAGCTGGCGGTTCTGGCCGAGTGCTTCAACCGGATGACCGCCAACTGGGAGACCACCCAGAGCCATCTGCAGACCGAAGTGATCAAGGACACGCTCACCGGCGTGCTCAACCGTCGCGGTATTCTTTCGCGGCTGGATGCCGAGCTGGACCTGCACCGACTTCGGCAGCAACCGCTGAGCGTGCTGGCGATGGATCTGGATCGCTTCAAGTTCATCAACGATCACTATGGGCACAGCACGGGCGACCGCGCGCTGACCTGGGTGGCCCGCACCATGCGTGGCATGTTGCGCGAGCACGACCACCTGGGACGGCACGGCGGTGATGAATTCATCGCCGTGCTGCCGAACACGAACCATGCCGATGCGCTGGACATCGCCGCTCGCATCAGCCAACTCGTCCGTGAAGGCGCCGCGCGCGAAGCGGCTTACCCGGGAGTGACCATCGGTGTCGCCACCATGCCGGAAGATGGCGACCAGGCCGCATCCTTGCTGGAGGCGGCCGACGCCAGGCTTTACGCGCAGAAGAAGCGTCGCCGCACGACGGCTGATGCGGTGGCGAAGGAAGGACGCGACGCCGGCCGCTGAGCATGTTTCCATGCCATGCATTGCAGGGTTGAAGTACCGCAGACCCATCGCCAGATCGTGATGGTGGATCTCGGCGACAGGGGAAGGGACCAGATGAGTATTCGACGATGGATGGTCGCGCTGGGGTTGCTGTGCGCTCCTTTCGTGCATGCGCATCCTGTGGGCTTTGCCGATCTCGCGCGGCACATGCAATACGATACGGTGAAGATCTCACCTGACGGCAAGTACCTCGCCGCCACGGCAGTGGTACAAGGCCATCCCGTGCTGGCGTTGCTGCGTCTGGCGGACAACAAGGGGCAACTGGTCCGCCCGAACGAGGCGGACTCCGTCACCGACTTCTGGTGGGCCCCTGCCACCCGCGTGGTGTACGAGGCGGGCACACGAAAATGCTGGATTTCATCGGCTCGAGCATCGGTCCCGGGGTGACCAGCATCAGCGCTGCCGGGCACTGAGTTCTTCCCACGGGAAGAGGTCGATCTGGATGACGCGTCGTCGCGCCAGCCCCAGCAATCCGGCCAGGGTGGCGAGATCGAACCATGCGAACCAGTCGCCCCAGCGCGAGTACAACGTGCGGGTTTCGCGCAAGGACAGCTCGCCGACCAGATCGGCGTCGTGTTGTTCGCTGGAGGCCTCGGCCACCACGCGGCCGCGATCATCGCTCAGCGTGAGTCGGCCCGAACGGGCGGCGTGCGCCACCGCGAATCCGCTTTCGATGCCGCGCAGTATCGCCATGCGGCTGTGCAACCAGCCGTCGACGCCGAAGTCCCACGCCGGCACCAGCAGCAGTTGTGCGCGGTGCCCGGCATAGGCTTGCCCGATATCGTGGAAGTCCATGTCCTTGCAGATGGCCAGGCCGATCCGCGGATTGCCGGCGAGCATGGAATAGCTGTCGCCGGGCGTGTACTGATCTTCGAAGCCGGGGATCAGATGGTGCTTGCTGTAGGTGACCGGTGAAACACTTGCGGGGCCCAGCACCATCGACATGTTGCGTTCTGCCGCACCCTTCAGATCCATTCCCACGTCAATCAGCAGGCCACGTTGGTGGGCGAGCTCCGCCAACGCCGGGATGCTGGTGCCGCCCGTGGCGAACGCGGTTTCCGGCATCACCACGATCCTGGCTCCGCTGTCGGCCAGACGCGTGATCGCCGTTGCGTAGCGAACCTGCAATGCCCGGCCCTGCGCATCGTCCAGTGCGGGTCGAACGGGCTTTTCGAGCGACACCAGGCCGATCCGCGTGGTCGTCGTCGCAGCGGCCTGCATTCGCCAACTGCCATAGAGCACGGATGCTCCGATCAACAGCATCGCCACCACGGCGACCGTCGGGCGAGTCTGTCGTGATGATGACGGACATGTCAGCACGGCCAGCGTGGCGGGCATCAGCATGACCAGAAATCCGATGCCCCAGATGCCCGTCACGGCGGCGATCTGGATCACCGGCAACGCATCCATCTGCGTATAGCCGATGTTGCCGAACGTGCCATGGGGTGAGATCAGGCTGTTGAGGTATTCCACCGCCACCCAGACGACGGGTACCGCCAGTGCGGCCGCGAGCGGCTGGCCAACCAACAGCATTCGCCGGAACAGCAGCACGCAAAGCGCGAGCATGACGCCCGGCATCGCGATCACATAAGCGATCACCGCCAGCGGCAGGCCGATGGCGCCGTGCAGATAAGTCCACTGGTTCATTCCGCCCAGGGCCCATGCCAGGAACGCTGCCAGCGCCGCCCAGCCGGCGCGGGTGCGTGGTGCCAGCCACAGCAGCGGGAGGGGCGCCAACCAGGTCAGCCACCACCATGGCCGCAGACCGCTGCCGAACCACCACATCAGGGCGGACAACGCGATCGTGGACAGCCATGCCGTCAATGCAAAGCGATCAAGCCTTGATGCCATCGATCAGTCGCTCCAGGGATTCGAGATAGAACGCACGGAACTGTGCCTCGTCGTAGCTGAAGCGACCGGCCCGATACAGCGCGATCAGGCCATGCGAGTGAGCCCACAGTGTCATCGCCACGCTCCATGGATCATCCCGGCGCAGTACGCCCTGGTCGATCCCTTCGGCGATCGCATCGGCAATCACGTTCAGCGTGGGCGACTGGCGATTGCGGAAGTCTTCGGGGAACTGACGGGCATCGTCACGGCGCAGCGAAAACGCATGGTCGAAGAGGTGCGGATGCTGCAGCGCGTAGTCGAGGTAGGGCGTCAGCAGCGCAGGCAGACGGAGCAGTGCCTCGGGCTGGGTGGCGCGTGTCTGCCATTCCCGCGCGATGACCTGGAAGCTGTCGTCCGACAATTGCTTCAGCAGCGCTTCGCGGCTGGAAAAGTGCCGGTAGATCGCCATCGGGGTAATACCCGCTGCCTGCGCCACGCGACGCATGCTGACTGCGTCGGCGCCACCACGCTCGAACAGCTTCATTGCGGCGCGTCTGATCTTTTCCTTGGTGGCCAGGGGCTTCATGTGTACAGCGTATACTTGATCCGCGCGATGCGTCAAGCCGCCGCCCGACGATTCGGCGGAAGCCACGACTTCGGGATCGGTGACGGTCAACCCGGGTCAGCTTGTGTCCTGATGGCGACCTGGCCACGCCAATGCCAACGATGGCCGCGGGGTGGTTCAATGGGAGACATTGGCAGCGGGTATCCCTTCAGCATGAGCAGCTTGCAATTTCGGGCCGTCATCGAGATCAATGGCATCAATCCGTACGTGCGGGTCAGTGCGGCCCAGGCGAAGCGCTTGAAGGAGGGCTGGCGCAAGCCGTTGCCGGTTCGGGTGCAGGTGAATGGCCAGCCGAAGCCACCGTGGCACATCAACATGATGCCGACCGGCGACGGCAGCTTCTATCTGTATCTGCATGCTGAAGTGCGCAACGCCTCGGCAACCGGCGTAGGCGACCTGGTCAGCGTGGAAGTGGCATTCGATGCGACTTACCAGGCCGGTCCGGTGCATCCCGTGCCGGCATGGTTTGAAGAGGCACTGCAGGCGAACCCGGCGGCGAAGCAGGCATGGCAGGCATTGGTGCCCAGCCGCCGGAAGGAAATCCTGCGCTATTTTTCACAACTCAAGTCGGTCCAGGCGCAGGCGCGCAATTTGCAACTGGCCATCCATGTGCTGTCGGGTGGTCAGGGGCGCTTCATGGCACGATCTTGGAACGTCGAGGAAAAGCCTGATCCGGCCAGGCGCGTGTCGGCACCACGGACCAGGCCCGCCGGTGATCCTGATCGTGATTCGGCTGACGCGCCCTGATGGATCCGCCTGACCACGCCATCCTCCGCCGCGCCGAGGCATTCCGGAATGCCGCAGAGATTAGTCCATGCGCAGGCGCTTGGCGGTGTACATCGCGCGATCGGCGTGCGCCAGCAGTGTCTCGGGATCGGTTCCGTCGGCGGGGAAACAGGCAATGCCGGTGCTGGCGTCCAGTAGGAACAGGTCGTCGGCCAACGCGAAGGGTGGAGCGAGGCGGGCACGCAGCTGGTCGGCCACCGCCTGGGCGGCCTTGGCATCACGACAGCCCGGCAGCAAGACAACAAACTCGTCGCCGCCGACGCGAGCCACCAGGTCATCCTGCCGGACACCTTGTTGCAGGCGCTGCGCAACTTCGCGCAGAACCTGATCGCCGGCCTCGTGACCGCCGCGGTCATTGACGACCTTGAACCCGTCCAGATCCAGGTAGAGCAGGGCGACGCCATGACCGGTCCGCGCCGCATGTTCGATCGCCGCCTGCAGTTCGTGCCGGAAGCGGTCGCGATTGGCCAGCCCGGTCAGCGAGTCATGATAGGCGCGGTATTCCAGCTCACGTTCGAGCCGGCGCAGCTCGGTCACTTCGCGGCCAACGCCGATGCGTACGCCATGTTCGGGCAGCCAGCGGGCCGACCACTGGATGTCGACGCTGTGACCGCTCTTGTGCAGATAGCGATTGCGAAAATGGAGCTGCAGCTTGCCGGTCATTACCTGTTCGGCCTGGGCGGCGGTGGCTGCGCGATCATCGGGGTGAACCAGGTCGAATATCCGCTGGCCCAGCACCTCTTCGGGACGGTAGCCGAAGATGCGCTGGAAGCTCGCGTTGACGAACAGCAGGTGGCCTTCGACATCGACCACGCATACAGCATCGGGCATCAGGTCGAGCACGTCGGCGAGGGGCGGTAACGTCGGAATCATCTATCTGCGGTGGTCGTCTCGTCCGGTATGGGCGCACGGAAAAGCGGTCATGACCATCGTGCGTCACTCCGAAAGCTAGCAGAATCGCTGCACTTTCGGGTGAAGGCCGGGCCCGCCGACACGATACGACACGCCTGCTCCAGCAGCAGGGTCGGCGTGCTTGCCGGCAGCAGCGATGTCGGGGGCAGGCTGCGCCCGTGCCGACTGCCCCGACATCGTGTGCCCATTGACCGAATCGGGTTGCGCCCGTCGACTATGCCGGCAGGCTGACCACCGGGACGAAGCCACCGAAGATCATCCGCTTGCCATCGAATGGCATGGCGCCGGCTGCGTCCATGCGTGGGTCCTTCATGAGCCTGTCCATGCCGGCATCGCGGGTCGCCTTGTCGGGCCACTCCACCCACGAGAACACCACGGCTTCGTCGGGCCGGGCCTGCACGGCGCGGTGGAAGTCGGTGAGCTTGCCTTCGGGTACATCCTCACCCCAGCACTCCATCACCCGGGTGGCGCCGCACTCCATGAAGATGCTGTCAAAGGTCAGGGCGTGCTCGATGAACTGCGCGCGGTTGGCCTGGGGTACGGCGATCACGAAACCGTCGATGTACGACATGGCTGCCTCTCTGCGGGAATGGCCGGCCGACGGGCCGCCTTCACTGGAACGACGAACGGGAACCGCGGCAATCGACAGGCCGCCGCGGGTACGTCGCGGCGACTGCTTGTGCGCGTCGATATAATCGACCGACCGCTTTTCGGACAGACAACACATGCGCAGTTTCGACGATGGCCGCGGCTGCCAGTGGCAAGCCGCGGTGCTGGATGCCTCCTACGGCAGCATGCTGCTGGTGTTCTCCCATGCCGGTGATGGCGAGGTGCGGCAGCTCGCCATGGCCGCGGAAAACCTGTGGCTGGCAGAGCAGCAACTGGCCGACATGGATGAATTGCAGTTGCGCGAACAGCTGGCGGCATCGGTGCCGTGGGGCTAGCAAGGCCGTGGATGTGAACGAGCCTACTTGCCCGAGTCCCGAGGCAAGGCGTCGAGTGGATTGGCTGATCCCGCGCGCTCCAGCAGTACATGCATCGCGGGCTTCCACAGCTTCCAGTTGTGTTTGCCCGGCAGCATGACGACGTGGTCGGCGGGCAGACGCGGGCTCATCATTTCGATCGGCTGGCGGAACGGTTCGTCGGCGCCGTAGGCTAGCCAGGTCGAGCTGGTGCGGCGCGGTCGTTGCGCCCAGTCTTTCAGGTAGCGCCACAGTTCATGCTGGAACGTATCCGGACCGATCGACTGCGGCGGACCGGGCCGCCAGGCGTCGAGGCCGCCGGCCTGGCGGATCTGCCGCTGGCTCGCGTCATCACCCAGGTAGGGCGACAGCAGCAGCAAACCGTCGATCTGGTCGGGATACCGCTGGTCGTACAGCAGCACGCCCAGCCCGCCCAGCGAGATGCCGGCCAGCCATACCTGCCGATACGCCGGGCGCAACGCCGGTTCGATCACTTCATCATGCAGCCGCTCGGCCGCGCGCCCTTGCCGGTAGAACGGCATGGTCAGGCCGGTGAGTATCACGTCCGCGTCGGGCCAGCTCTGCTGGATGATCGCGGCAATGCCGGTGTCGGTCAGCGACTGCAGGCTGTCGCCGCGGCCGGGCAACATCACCACCAGCCGATGCGCCGGCTGCGGTGCCGCGACAAAGGTGGCGGGTACCGGACGGGTAATGTCGCCGCCGGCGGCGCAGCCGGCTACGACAAGCAGGCAGGCGAGCAACGTCAATGTCGGGATGAAACGGAACAGGCGCATGTGGCTACTCGATCAACGGCACGCTGGCCGCGTGCCATCGAGCGTAGCGCACGGCGCGCACGGATAGGTTACGACGCCCACTGCAGGCGCCGTCGATGCCACTGATCCCCCCCGGGCTACAGCTGCATGTAGGTGTAACCCTGTTGCCCGTAGACGACCGGGTCGGTCAGTGCCGACAGGGTGATGGTGATGGCGGGGTCGACGTCGCTGTCCTGCATGTGGTGTTCGGCCATGGCCTGGCTGCAGACCTCCAGCTTCACGCCGGCCTTCTTCAGTGCATGCAGGATCTCCAGGTTGGGATTGTCGTGCTTGAGGTATTTGCGCGAGGCGGCCTGGGTCATGCCGGCCGCGCCTGCGCCGCGGTCCAGCAGCGCCACGATGTGCACGTGTTCCGCCGGCACCTTGGCATAACCGAGCAGATTGACCAGGCGCGCCAGGCGTTCCAGCGAACCATAGGGCTTGCCCTTGTCGCCTTGCGTGGACAGCACGTCGACGAAAATCTTGTAGTCGACGTTGGGGTCGGGCTGGACTTCCACATCGGGACGCGGATGCACGCCACCGAACTTCGGGATCACCGGATACACCCAGGTGGTCGCCGACTCGGCCTCCTTGGCGACGCCGCCGGCGGGCTGGGCGGCGCGGGATGGCGCCCCGACAGCCATCAGCGACAGGCAGGCCAGAACCGCCATGCTCAAAAGCTTGCTCTTCATGACTTTCCCCTCGCCGCGGGATGCGGCCGGCGGGCCATCTTAGCGAGTCCCGTGGCGCCGCGCGCTGCAGCATTTGCATCGCCGGTCAGCGTACCGGATGGACGGTTCTGGCCGGTACACTGGACTCTTGAGAACCGGGGGTTTCATGTCCAGACGGATGAGGACGGTAATGCGCGCGACACTGCTGATGGCGTTGCTGGTGGTGCTTACGCTGGCAGCACTGATCGCGTGGAAGCGGCCTGATCGCGCCTTGCGGGTGGCTACTGCCAATGTGGCGCAGACGCTGTGCGCGGGCGTGTTTGTCTCCGGCCTGGCGCCGGAGCGGGTATTTGCGGAGAACATCGCACCACTGCGCGGCATGCGGATCCTGCTGCCGCACCTGCATTACACGGTCGACACCGCACGACGGAGAGTCAGCGCCAACTGGCGTGGCCGTTTTGTCGCCGAAGCGTCCTGGTATCCGGACTACGGCTGCGCGCTGCCGACCACCACACCGGATGCTGCCACCCTGCAGGCGGCGCATGCCGCGGCTTCGGCGTCTTCGGTTGCGGAGGCTCCGCCGGTGGTCAGCGCGAATCGGGCCATCAACGACGCGCTGGCACACGCCTTTGCCGAACCGGCCAGCGGGCCGCGACGCCATGTGCATGCGATCGTGGTGATGCATGAGGGCACCATCATCGCCGAGCGCTATGCCGATGGCTTCGACCCGCAGACGCCGCAACTGGGTTACTCGATGAGCAAGTCGGTGGTGAATGCGCTGCTCGGCATCCTGGCTCGGCAGGGGCGGCTGGACATGGCCATGCGCGCACCGGTGGCGGCCTGGCAGGATCCCGCGGATCCGCGGCACGACATCACGCTGGAGCAGTTGTCGCGGATGACGTCGGGGCTCGACCTCACCGAAGACGACAGCGGTTTCGACCCGGTATCCACCATGTTGCTGCTGCGCCGTGACATGGCAGCGTTCGCCGCCGAGGCGAAGCTTCGCGTGCCGCCGGGTACGCAATGGGAGTACACCAGCGGCAATACGCTGATCCTCGCCGGCGTGCTGCGCGACAAGGTGGGCGGCGGCGCGCCCGGCCTGATCCGCTTCGCCCATCGTGAGCTGTTCGATCCGCTGGGCATGCGGCATGTGCGGATGGAATTCGACGGCGCGCAGACCCTGGTGGGCTCCACCCGGATCTACGCCTCGGCGCGCGACTGGGCACGCCTGGGGCAGTTGTACCTGGATGATGGCGTGGTGGATGGCCGACGCGTGCTGCCTGCGGGCTGGGTCGCCGATGCCAGTCGCCAGACGCTGGACAGCCTCTATGGCTCCGGCTTCTGGACCAATACCGGCACCGGGGCGGACGGCAGCCACATCATTGCCGGCATGCCGCCCGACGCCTATTTCGCGTCGGGCCTCAACGGGCAGCGCATCCTCATCGTGCCGTCGCAACAGCTGGTGATCGTGCGGCTGGGTGCCACCCTCGACCCGCCGAATTTCGACATGCGCGGGCTGGTCCGGCTGGTCAACGAGGTGAGCGTCGCCCTGCATTGAATGAAGGCGCGCCATGCCGTTTGCGCGCTGTCGGCGGTTCAGGCGGGAATCTCGGCCTCCACCAGCTTGCCCAGCAGCACCAGCGATTCCTGCCAGCCCAGATAGCACTGTTCGAGCGGAATGATCTCGGGCAGACCCTCCTGCACCACGTGCAGTTCGGTGCCGCACGACACCGACTTCAGGATGATCGTCACCATGATCTCGCCGGGCAGGTTGGGGTCGTCGAACTGGTCGGTGTAACGGATGCGCTCGAACGGCGTGAGCTCGACATAGGTGCCGCCGAAGACATGGCTCTGGCCGCTGGCAAAGTGGGTGAAGGACATCTTGTAGCTGCCACCGACCCGTGCGTCGAGATGATGGACCTTGCCGGTGAAACCATTCGGCGGCAGCCACTTGGCCTTGGCCTCGGCATCGAGGAAGGCGCGATAGACGCGCTCGGCCGGCGCGCGCAAGACACGATGCAGGCGAACAGTGTTGGACATGGCGGTTTTCCCGGATGGAGGAGTAGTCCTCATGGATGCCACGAACGAGCCGGGCGCAAATCGACATCGCCAGGGCTTGCGAGTCCGCATGCCGACCGCCACGCCAACCATTTTGCAGTAGCCTGAACGGCGCGGCGCGGCGCGGCGTGGCGCACGCGCACGAGAGCTGCCGGATACGCCCGCGAAGGAGGACGGTACCGTGAAATTGAAGATGAGCGATGCGGCCGTGGCAGGCCCGGTCGGCAACGGCGGGTCCGGCTGTCGACCATTACCGGCGGTGGCGGCATGAGCATGCGCGAGGTCGAGGTCGCCATCATCGGTGCCGGCACCGCCGGCATGTCGGCCTATCGCGAGGTACGCAAGTTCACCGACAGCGTCGTGCTGATCGAGGGCGGTCCGTTCGGCACCACCTGCGCCCGGGTCGGCTGCATGCCCTCGAAATTGCTGATCGCCGCCGCCGAGGCGCGCCATCGGCTGGCCACGCTGCCCGCCTTCGGCATGGCCAGCGATGGCGGCCGGGTGGACGGTCGGGCGGTGATGAAACGGGTGCGCGACGAGCGCGACCGCTTCGTCGGTTTCGTGCTTGAGGCCGTGGCCGGCTTCGATCCGCACAACGTGTTGCGTGCGCATGCGCAGTTCGAGGATCCGCATACGCTGAAACTTTCTGCCGGCGCGGATGGCAGCGTGCCGGAGGTCGAGCAGCTTCGAGCCGGGCGCATCGTCATCGCGACCGGCTCGCGGCCCCGGATTCCCGAGGCTTTGCGCGCCGCCGGCGACCGGCTGATCATCAGCGACGATGTGTTCGACTGGCAGGACTTGCCCGGGTCGGTCGCGGTGTTCGGTGTCGGTGTCATCGGCCTGGAACTGGGCCAGGCGCTGCACCGGCTGGGGGTTCGCGTGCACCTGTTCGGCCGCGACGGCCGGTTGGCCGGGATCAGCGACCCTGAAGTGCGCGCGGAGGCCACGCGGTTGATCGCGGCGGAGTTGCCGCTCAGCCCGGACGTGCATGACGTGCGGGTGGAGCGCGATGGCGATGGCGTGGTCGTGCATTTCACCGCCCCTGGCTGCGCGCCGGCCAGCGAACGCTTCGATTACCTGCTGGTCGCCACCGGGCGCAGGCCCAACGTCGACCAGCTGGCGCTTGAACGCAGCGGCCTCGTGCTGGATGCGCGCGGTGTGCCGCTGTTCGATCCGCAAACCACCCGCGCCGGCGGCAGCCACATCTTCATTGCCGGCGATGCCGAGGCCGAGCGGCTGCTGCTGCATGAAGCGGCCGACGAAGGGCATCTGGCCGGCCAGCAGGCCGCACGCTACCCGGCGGTCTACAAGCATCTGCGGCGCACGCCGCTGGGCATCGTGTTCTCCGACCCGCAGATCGCCTTCGCCGGCCAGCAGTACGCGCAGCTGGTCAGCGCCGGCACCGACTTCGCGGTGGGCGAGGTGTCATTCGAGGACCAGGGGCGCTCGCGGGTGATGCTGGTCAACCACGGGTTGCTGCGCGTGTACGGTGCGCGGGCAAGCGGCCTGCTGCTGGGCGCGGAAATGATCGGTCCGCAGAACGAACATCTGGCGCATCTGCTGGCCTGGGCAATCCAGGCACGGATGACCGTTGCCGACGTGTTGCAGATGCCGTTCTACCATCCGACGATCGAGGAGGGCCTGCGCACGGCATTGCGCGAGTTGCTCAAGGCACTGGGCATGGGAGCGGCGCCACCGCTGCACTGCATCGACTGCGGGCCGGGGGCGTAAGGCGCCACCTGGCAGCTGGCGCCATCGGCTGCAGTCCGCCACGCTGTCGAATGAATTCAGAGAAGTAGAGTCACCATGACTGACTGCAGCGCATTCCTTTCCCGTCCCTGGAGAGTCCCCTCTTGGCTCATGATCTGACTGGCGGTTCGCTGCCACCCGAGCTGCCAGCCGCATCGCGACCGTCCTTGCCCGGTGGCTATTACGCGTTCGGCTGTGCCTCGTTCATTCCCTTGCTGGGCGTGGTGATCGGCATCATCGCGATCATCATCGGCATGACTTCGCGAAAGAAGGGCGGCCGGGTGCTGGCGCTGATTGGTGTGGGCGGGATGGCGTTCAGCGTGATCCTGTATGGCAGCCTGTTCTATTTCGGTTTCGTCCAACGCGGCGGTGTCTACGACGGGTTGCGCGCGCAGTTGGCGCATTCCACCATCGACGCGCTGGTGCCGCAGGTCGAGTTCTATCGGCTGCAGCACGGCGTGTATCCGCCTTCGCTGGATGCCTTGCGCAAGGCGTCCGCGGGACAGGCGATGCCGATGACCACCGACCCGTCGACGACGATCCCGCGACCGTTCTACTACGAGCGGGTCGGCGACGATCACTATTACCTGCGCGGTGTCGGGCCGGATGGCAAGGCGTTCACCGCCGACGACCTGGTTCCCGACGTGGCTGTTCCAGACGGGAGCCGGATCGGCTTGCTCAAGCAGACGCTCCCGAACGGACAGTAGCGAAGGTCGTGCGGAAGATGCAGTCAGCCCGGCGCTGAGGCATGCTGCACGCCGAATGACATCGTCGTGGATCGGGAGCGTCAGGTGGGAAAGGGCAGGCTGGAAGCGTTCAGCGATGGCGTCATCGCGATCATCATCACCATCATGGTGCTGGAACTGAAGGTGCCGCACGACACCGCGCTGGCGGCGCTGGCTCCACTCGCGCCGGTGCTGCTCAGCTATGTGCTGAGCTTTGTCTACGTGGGCATCTACTGGAACAATCACCACCACATGCTTTCGATCATCCATCGGGTCTCGGGTGGCGTGTTGTGGGCGAACCTGCACCTGCTGTTCTGGCTGTCGCTGTTTCCGTTTGCCACGGCCTGGATGGGCGAAAACCATCTCGCCGCAGTGCCGACTGCCCTTTATGGCGTGGTGCTGCTGATGGCGGCGGTGGCGTACTGGATACTCGAACAGGTACTGATCGCCGCCGGCGGTACCGAGTCGGCGCTGCGTGCCGCGATCGGTGCCGACTGGAAAGGCAAGTCCTCGCCACTGGTCTACCTGACCGGCATTGCACTGACCTTCTGGCGGCCATGGGCAGGCCAGCTCGTCTACGCGCTGGCCGCGTTGATCTGGCTGGTGCCGGACCGGCGCATCGAGAAAGTGGTCGGCAGTTGATTCACCCGGGATATGCGGCACCACCATCAAACATCGTTCGGGAGGCGCCATGAAAGCTGCACTGCTTCGGGTGGGTTTGCTGGCATCGTTTGCGTTCGCCCTGGCCGGACCGGTCGGTGCTGCCGCCACTGACGGTGATGCCCGCGCGATCCAGCGGGTGATGGATCAGCAGCAGGCCGCGTGGAATCGCGGCGATGTGGATGCCTTCATGCACGGCTACAAGGACGCACCCGACACCACCTTCGTCGGCGCCAGCGTGCGCAAGGGCTACCGCGCGATCCTGGCAAGCTATCGCAAGCACTACGTCGGCAAGCGGCAGATGGGCACGCTGCGCTTTTCCGCGCTCGACGTACGCCTGCTGCCCGGCAGTCATGGCGAAGTGCGTTACGCCGTGGTCACCGGCCGGTTCCACCTCGACCGCCAGGCGCACGGTGAGGTCGCCCAGGACGATGGCGTGTTCTCGCTGCTGTGGGAGAAGACTCCGGTCGGGTGGAAGATCATCCTCGACCACACCAGCTGAGTCGCTGTGGCGCGGCTTCCTGCCTGGCTAGAGCCGATGCAGGAAGGCCAGCGACTCGTCGCACGCGGCGTTGACCTTCAGCGTCAGCAGCGGATCGGCGCGGGTGCGGCCCAGGGTGACCGCTGCAACCGGCTTGCCGGCGCGTGCGGCGGCATCGACGAAGCGGTAGCCGGAATAGACCATCAGCGAGGATCCCACCACCAGCACCGCGTCGGCCGACTGCCACGCGCGCGCGGCGGCGTCCACCCGCTCGCGCGGCACGGCCTCGCCGAAGAACACCACGTGCGGCTTCATGATGCCGCCGCAATGCGGGCAGGGCGGAATGTCGAACGAGGTGAAATCGTGACCGTCCAGATCGGCATCGCCATCCGGCGCATCGACGGCGTCAAGTTGCGCCCAGGCCGGGTTGCGTTCCACCAGCATCTGCTGGAACGCGTCGCGGGTGAGCCGCGCATCGCAACTCATGCAACGCACCTGGTCGAGCCGGCCGTGCAGGTCGAGCACGCCCTGGCTGCCTGCCCGTTGGTGCAGGCGATCCACGTTCTGCGTCACCAGCAGCTCCACCTGTCCGCGTCGCTCCAGTTCGGCCAGCGCGCGGTGGGTATCGTTCGGCAGCGCGCCGCCGAAGCGTCGCCAGCCGACCAGGCTGCGCGCCCAGTAGCGCCGGCGCGTGGCCGCTTCGTGCATGAAGGCGGCATAGGTGACCGGCGGCGGCCGCTTCCATTGGCCATCGCGGTCGCGATAGTCGGGGATGCCCGAGTCGGTGCTGCAGCCGGCACCGGTCAGCACGAACAGGCGTGGGTGAGCGGCGATGAATTGCTGGAGCGGAGTCATGGGCGCGATATGGGTGCGGGCGGGTTGAAAATACAGGGCCGATCATCGCCACGCTTGTCGCCGCCCCGGTTGGCGGCGATGCTGACGGCAGGAAAATGTACCGCGTCTGCCGAATGGGGACGAGCCTTGGGCACAGGGGTGGGCAGATGGACCAAGCTGGAGTTGAAGATGCTGCACCGGCCGCGTCGCGAAAGATCGACAGCAATGCGTACAAGTTGTGGCACGAAAAGCCGGCAGGAAAGTTCTGCCTCGGCTTTTCCGTGTTCGCGATCGCTGAGGTCCTGGTCTATGGCACCTTGCACTGGATCTTTCCGCTGATTTGAGCAGGGCGGCAGTGCTGCACGCTGCCGGCGCGCTAGCATGGCGAAATGAAATTCACCACATTCGCGATTCCGTTCCGCGCGCTGGCTTTCCCGTTCGCACTGCTGTTGGCCGGCTGCGCCTCGCAGCCGACGCAACCCATGGCGCTGCGCAGCCCGGCGCAGGTGCGCGCGGTACTGGTGCGACTGATGCCGGCCAGTGCCAGCGATCGCACCGGCTGGGCCAGCGACATCCAGGCGGCCTTCGCGGCGCAGCGGATCGAGCCGACCACGTCGAACCTGTGCGCGGTGCTGGTGGTGGCGGAGCAGGAATCCGGCTTCCAGGTCGATCCGGTGGTACCCGGACTGGGCCGGATCGCACGCCAGGAAATCAATCGCCGCGCGGCGGCGAAGCACATACCCGGCTTGCTGGTGGACGCGGCGCTGTGGCTGAAGTCACCCGATGGCCGGCGGTACGGTGAACGATTGGCAGCGGCCCGCACCGAGCGGCAACTGAGTGACATCTTCCAGGATTTCATCGGCATGGTGCCGTTGGGCAAGCGCCTGTTCGGCGGGCTCAATCCGGTGCACACCGCCGGCCCGATGCAGGTGAGCATCGCCTTTGCCGAGGCCCATGCGCAGGACTATCCGTATCCGGTCGAAGGCTCGATCCGCCACGAAGTGTTCAGTCGGCGCGGCGGCCTGTATTTCGGCATCGCTCATCTGCTGGGTTATCCGGTGGCCTATGCCAGGCCGCTGTACCGTTTCGCCGACTTCAATGCCGGCTGGTACGCCAGTCGCAACGCTGCGTTTCAGCAGGCGGTGAGCCTTGCCTCGGGCATTCCGCTGGCGCTGGACGGTGACCTGGTGAAACCGGACGCAGGTTTTGATGATCCGCCAGGCGCGACGGAACTGGCGGTGCGTTCGCTCGCCGGGCCGTTGCAGATGGGCGATTCGGCGATCCATCGTGCACTGACCCGGGGGGAGCGCGAGGATTTCGCGGGCGAAAAAATCTACACCCGGGTGTTCGCGCTGGCCGAACAGATCGGGGGTCGACCACTACCGCGTGCCGTGCTCCCGGGTATCACGCTGAAAAGCCCGAAGATCACCCGCAAGCTCACCACCGCCTGGTTCGCCCAGCGTGTCGATGAGCGCTGGCAGCGCTGCATGGGCCGGGCGGGATAAGCGGCCCAGCGGCTGACTGGCCGGGACCGCCGGCCTGATTCTTCAGCCACTCGGATTTCCCCCCACAGCACCATGCACACGATCGCGGCGGCGAGCAGCACGCTGGCGACCCGCGTGCCGGCTTGCGCGAAAGGGCCGGGGCTTTTCCGGCAAGGCGAAAGCACTTTCTGCTGTCGGACGCCTGCGTTCGTTTCCGCTTGACGTGTAACGATCGTTACATGTAACGTTTGTTACATGAAGACGCGAAAAGAAATCCTGGTTGACGAGCTGGTCGGCTATCTGCTCGAGCATGGCTTGTCAGATCTCTCGCTGAGGCCGCTTGCCGAGGCGCTGGGTACCAGTGCGCGCCTGCTCATCTACCACTTCGAATCGAAGGAAGGGCTGCTGACCGAGGTGCTCGACAGCATGCAGACGAGCCTGCGGCAATCCTTCAGCACCATGGTCGAGCAGCAGGCAGGCCGGTCGGAGCGACCGTTGAAGCGGTTCTGGGACTGGGCGATCGCGCGCGAAAATTATCCGTACCTGAAGCTGCTCTACGAGTTGCAGATCCTCGCCGTGCAGAACCCCGAGGTGTACGGACAGTACCTGCAGCGCAACGCCTTGACCTGGTCGGCGCTGATCGGGACCGCTCTGCCCGAAGCCGAGCGAACCCCCGCGATGGTGACCTTGCTGGGCGCGGTGTTCGACGGCTTGTTCCTGGAGCTGATGAGCACGGGCGGCAGGAAGCGGACTACCCAGGCCATCCTGCAATTCATCCAGTTGGTCGACGGCGCGCGCGCGGCGCGTCCGGCCGTCCGGGAAAAGGTCGCGAAGGCATCAGTGCACGGGGCGAGGGTGAATCATGTCGATTGACGTTGCACCGGTGGTGACATGGCGCAGCAGGCCATGGCTGACCAGCATCGCGGGATTGCTGCTGGCACTCGGCGGCATCAGCCTGCCATTCGGAACGTGGGATCACGCGTTTGCCAGCGTCGGTCACATGGCCGCCAACGAGCTGGTCTATTGGGGACTGGTCGCGGCGATCCTGCTGTACGTGGTGCGGATCGAGCGTCGTCCGCTGACTTCCATCGGGCTGCGGAAACCGGGTGGCAGGGACATTCTCGCGGCGCTGGCGACGGGCGTGCTGATGCTCGCCGTGCTGGCTGTGATGTATCTCGTCGTGCTTCCGGCGCTGCACTGGGACGAGGCACAACAGCTGCAGACCCTGACTGTGCTGCCGTTCTGGTTGCGATTCATCTCGGTCGTGCGGGCAGCGGTTTCCGAAGAGGTCCTGTTCCGCGGCTATGCGCTTGAACGGGTGCAGGAGCTGACCGGCTGCCGTGGTGCGGCAGGCGCGTTCACCTGGGCGATTTTCACGCTGGAACATCTCAGCTACTGGGGCTGGCATCACCTGCTGATCGCAGGCACGGCCGGCGCGCTGCTCACCTTGCTCTACCTGTGGCGCCGCAACCTGTGGGCCAACATGCTGGCGCACTTCATGGTCGATGCTGTCGGCTTTTTGCTGGGATAACCCGCGAGGACGATCACACCGGCGATCGCGAGCAACACGTCGGTCTCGCGATGCTCCGGAGCTGATCGTGTTGCAGCCTGCACGCTGTTCGCGATCTGCAACGTCGCGCCATCACATGCAGGGGAAAACCATGTGGTTTGCATCGTTCATCTTGAATGCGCTGGTAACGGGATTGCTGCTGGCGGGGTTGCCGTTTCCGGGGCATGTCGTCTGGCACAAGTGGCGACACAAGCGACGTTTCGTCGAGATCGCTCGTCGTGCGGGACCGCAGGGCCGCGCGGCCCGATATGTGTTGATCAGCGCAGGGGCAATTGTGCCTTCGCCGTATTGAACCTGCCGATGGGACACCCAACGTAACGATGATCCCCTATCGCAGGAGCAAATCGTGCCCGACCTTTCCGCTTTCCCGATCGCCAGCCGCTGGCCGGCCCGGCATCCCGACCGCATCCAGTTGTACTCGCTCAACACACCGAACGGGGTGAAGGCGTCGATCATGCTGGAGGAAACCGGGCTGGCGTATGAACCACACCTGGTCGACATCATGAAGGACGAGAGCCACACGTCCGAGTTCCTGTCGCTGAATCCGAACGGCAAGATCCCGGCGATCATCGACCCGGCGGGTCCGGGCGGCGAGCCGCTGGCGCTGTTCGAGTCGGGCGCGATCCTGCTGTATCTGGCGGACAAGACCGGTCAGTTCATTCCCGCCGATCCGGCGCAGCGCTGGGAAACCATCCAGTGGGTGTTTTTCCAGATGGCGTCGATCGGCCCGATGTTTGGCCAGGTCGGCTTCTTCAACAAGTTCGCCGGCAAGGACTACGAGGACAAGCGTCCGCTGCAGCGCTACGTCGCTGAATCGAAGCGCCTGCTCGGCGTGCTGGATGGCCGTCTGGACGGCCGACCCTGGATCATGGGCGACGACTATACGATCGCCGACATCGCCACGCTGGGCTGGGTCAACAACCTGGTGACCTTCTACGAGGCGCGCGAACTGGTGGCGTTCGACAGTTTCCGCCATGTCTCGGCCTGGCTCGACCGTGGGCTGGCGCGGCCAGCGGTGCAGCGCGGCCTGGCGATTCCCTCGCGCAACTGAGGCATGCCATGATTTCGCCCTCTCGGTGACCGGTGTGCGCCTGCCGGGAGCGCTAGCCTGCGGGATTCCGGACGGCTGGCGTCCCGCTCACGAGGAGATCCGATGAATCGTCGAAACCTGCTGCATGGCCTGTTGCTGGGCGCGGCGGCGCTGCCGCTGCATCGCCTTGCCTTTGCCATGCCGGCGCAACCGGCCATCAAGGATGCCCTCGCGGCGCGGCTGGCTGCATTGGAGCACCGGCATGGCGGCCGGCTGGGCGTGGCGATGCTGGATACCGGCAGCGGCCAGCATGCCGGCTACCGCGCCGACGAACGCTTCCTGATGTGCAGCACGTTCAAGCTGCTGGCCGCAGCGACAGTGCTGGCGCACGTGGACCGGGGCGACGAACAACTGGATCGACGGATCACCTTCGGCCAGGACGTCTTGCTGAAATGGGCACCGGTAACCTCGCACCATGCAGGCGCGCCGGGCATGACGGTGGCCCAGCTGTGCCAGGCGATGATCACGGTGAGCGACAACACCGCGGCGAACCTGCTGCTGTCCAGCGTGGGCGGTCCGGCCGCGGTGACGGCCTTCGTGCGCGCGCTGGGCGATCCGCTGACCCGGCTCGACCGTACCGAGCCCCAGCTCAACGTGACCCGACCGGGTGATTTGCGCGATACCACCACGCCCGCGGCGATGCTCGGCGACATGCGCGCAGCGCTGCTGGGTAACGCGCTTTCCGCCACGTCACGGCAACACCTGCTCGGCTGGCTGCGCGGTTGCAGTACGGGAATGGACAAGCTGCGCGCCGGCCTGCCGCCGGACTGGCAGGCCGGCGACAAGACCGGCAGCGGGGCGCAAGGCGAAAGCAATGACGTGGCGATCATCTGGCCGCCGCAGCGCGCGCCCTTGCTGGTCGCCGCGTACTACGCGCCCGTCGCGCCGGACGCTGCCGCGGGTGCCAGCGTGCTGGCCGAAGTCGGGCGCATCGCCGCCAGCCTCTGAGCGGGGGCGGGGTGCCGCTCAGGCCATGCAGAGCGGGGAGTGCGATCGCGCGTGCGGCCACGCGCGATCGCCTGCCTCATTCACCCGGGTGATAGACCCGCTCGACATGACCCTGACGTTGTTCAGGCCAGAAATACACCATGCGCAGGTTGCCGGTGGTGTAGCGCTCGGCTTCGTCGTTGAAATGCTTCGAACCGGGGTGACCGCTTTCGCCGCCGGCGGTGATCGCCCGCGCACTGACCTTGGGGCCGAACTCGACCACGGCGACGAAGCTGTTGCCGCTGGTACCGTAATAGCGTTTGGTGCCAGGCCAGCGGTGGGCGCCGAACGAGGCCAGCGAGCCCCAGCGTGAGGACACGAACGGCACCGGGATGCTCGGCTTCCCATCGTCGAAGGTCTGCACGATGGCGCCATCATTGCGCTGGAAGCGGTTGATCTCGCCCCACGGCACGCCCCAATTGCCGAAGTCCTTTTCCAGTCGGTCGGAGGCGTCGGCCAGCGCGTCCAGGCGTGCCTTCGCGCCAGCATCGCCGGCCATGTAGTCATACACCGACTGGTGTTCCGACTCGGCCTGGGCATGCACCCGGTCCCACAGCGTGTCGCCCCAGAACACCGCCAGCGAGGTCGGCATCGAGGCAATGCCCCAGCGGTAATCCCAGCCGCGCAGCAGGGCGACTTGGCCGGCCAGCCGCGGCTTCAGCGGATCGTTGTCGGGCAGCAGGTCGTAGTCGTGGACCACGGCCGGCACCAGCCGCGAAAACGCTGGCAGGAAGGAGTCGAACGCGGCGGTGATCAGCGAGGCCTTGCTGAAGTCGCGCACGCCATCCAGCACGCGAGTGGCGTGGATGCCGCGCGGGTTCTCGCCGAAGGTGTCCATGTAGCGCGGATAGTCCTGCTGCCGCGGGCTGAACTTGCCGGCGGCGGAGTAGGGCCAGTTGTTGGTGTTCATGATCCAGCCGTTCGGCGGATTGAGCAGGTGCGGCGCTTCGTCCAGGGCATGCAGTCCCTGCCAGTCGGTGGCCGGGTCGCTGCCGTCGACCGGCTTGGTGTAGTCGAAGCGGTTGTCGCGTTTCGGAATGAATTGCGGGTGCATGTACGCGATCTCGCCCTTGTCGTCGGCGAAGATCGTGTTGTTGGATGAATTGGCCTTGAGTTGCGCCACCTGCAGGTAGCTCGCATAGTCGCTGGCCTTGGTGCGCAGCCAGCTTTGCTCCAGCGCCGCCATCGGCTTGTTCATCAGCGCGGCGGCGATCCACTTTTGGTCGGCGGCACGCACGATCGGGCCGTGATGGGTGAAGCGGGCGGTGAAGCTGCGGCTGGCCATCGAGCCGTCTTTGGCGCGGTAGCGCAGGGTGATCGTGCGCGAGGTGACCGGTCGCAGTTCCTTGCCGTAGCGATAGAACAGCTGGTCGCCCTTGGGCACGATGGTCTCGGCGAATTCGTCGACCACGTCAGCCCCGGTCGAGGTGTGCATCCAGCCGATGTGCGGGTTGAAGCCCTGGTAGACGAAGAACTGCCCCCAGGTGACCGCGCCGTAGGCATCCAGCCCTTCGTCGCTGGACATCTGCAGTTCGGAACGGAAGAAGAACGAGGTGTGCGGGTTGATCCACAGCAGCGCGTGGCCGTCCGCAGTGAGCTTGGGCGCGATCGCGAAACCGTTCGATCCGGTCGGCTCGACCCAGCTCGACGGGGTTTCCACGCTGGACAGCTTCGCTCCGTCCTTGCCGTAAAACGCCGCGAGTGGTTCGAGCGCGACGCGTTCGATATCGCCGCCGATGCTGCCCTCGCTGAAACTCAGCGCCATCCACGGCTCGAAACGGGTGATCACCCGCGGATGGACGTCCGGATGGGTGGCCAGATAGTAGTTCAGCCCGTCGGCCCAGCTGTTCATCAGCGCCTGCAGCCAGGGCGGACTCTTCGCGTACTGCGCCTTCAATTCGACCGGGTCGATGAACAATTGCTGGCGCAGATCGCTCCAGATCGCCGACTCGCCCTCGGCCTGGGCCAGCCAGCCCAGTGAGTTCAGGTAATTGGTCTCGACCCGGTTGAAGTCGTCCTCGGCCTGCGCATAGGCCATGCCGAAGACGGCATCGGCGTCGGTCCTGCCGTGCACATGGGCAATACCCCAGTCGTCGCGGGTGATGGTGATCGCCTGCGCCTGGCGCTGCCAGCGGGCCTGGTCGGCCGGTGCGCCCTGCGCTCGGGTGGCCAGGCCTGGAGCCAGCAAAAGGCCCAGCAACAGACAGGACAGCCGCCGGCGAGGTGCCGGAAGGCAAGGCGTGTTCAAGGTGTCTGCGTGCATCAGCTTGCCGTCCCCTGGTGTGTTGGCGCTGCCGCGTCCGGGGGAGTTGATCACTAGTTGGCCATCCATGCAAAGCCCGTGCAGCCGGAGCGGCGATCATCGCCGGTCCGCACGGTGTCGATCTCCCGTTGATTCGTTCGTTGCTTGCAGGCAAGCCGATGTTGCAGACCCATCCTGTCCATCTTCAAACGAGGCCAACGCCATGCAGATCCAGCCCTATGTGTTCTTCGACGGTCGCTGCGAAGAGGCCATCACGTTCTACCGCCAGGCAGTGGGCGCCGAGGTCGTCATGCTGATGCATTACGGCGATGGGCCCGACGGCGCCGGCCAGTGTCCCGATGGCACCCAGCCACCGGCAGACAAGGTGATGCATGCCTGCCTGCAGATCGGCTCGACCCAGTTGCTCATGTCGGATGGTTTCAGCGCCGGCAAGCCGGAGTTCAAGGGCTTTTCATTGTCGCTTTCGGCCGTCGACGATCTCGCTGCGCGCCGCATGTTCGATGCGCTCGCCGCCGGTGGCCAGATACATCAGCCGCTGATGGCGACCTTCTTCGCCTCCAGCTTCGGCATGCTGGTCGATCGCTTCGGCATGTCGTGGATGGTGCTGGTGCCGAGCATGCCGACGGATTGATCGGCCGCTGCCAGCCGCCGGGGAGCGTATCGGGGAGATGCCGGATTTGTCCGGATGAACATGTAGGTGCATGACGGGTGTCCACGCAGGATCCGGCTGTATTTTGGTCCCGCGCGGCGCTTTCGCTGAAAATCGCCGACGCAAGCGACCGCGGCATGGCTATAGTCCGCCATGCCGCCCGCGGCGGCTGTCGCTGTCATGCCTTCCCGCCAGGGATCCGACCATGCCCAACTCCATCGATTACCGGCAGAGCGCAAGCTCCTTTCGCAGTCGCCTGAATGCCATTGCCTCGCGCACGAGCGTCGGCAAGAACCGCATCTACGTCGACTCCAGCGGCAACCGCACGCGACGTCAGCCCACGCAGTCCATGGAAGAGAAGCTGAAGTACTACGGCGAACGTCGTTATCACTCGGTCGCGCGGATCCTCGCCCTGTTCGAGATGGTGAGGAGAACCGAACGGCTTGGCCGGCCGGTTCTGGTCGAAAGCACCGGCGCAGTCTGGCAGGCGTATCGCGACCGCAGCGGCGGTGTCGACAATGCCTGCCACACCTGTCCCAGCCACCTCCAGCTGGATGGCAAGCTGCCGACGCTGATCACGCGCAACCGGGGCCTGCAACGGTATCTGGTGCTGGAATTCGCCGACTGCGTCTCGCTGCCGCGCAGCGTCAACAACATCGACAGCATCGTCGATGAAATCGCCGGAAGGCAGGCATTCGTCGCTGCGGCCAGGCTGGTGCTCAATCAGCCGGACACCGGCTGGTTGCAGGGTCTGGAGGCATTCCGCGAGGACATGCGGGGGCTGCTCGGCGACATGGTCGAGACGATCACCCGCCCACCCGGGCCGGAATACCAGGCTTCCAGCGTGCTCAACCAGGAGCGGCTGGATGTTCTGCTGGCGTATTACGAGGGCATCTTCCTGACCAGCACGGCCTCCATCCGGATGGGCAATTTCATCCGCCAGGTCGAGGCGGAAATGGGCCTGCCCTGAGTTGCCGCGGGCGGGGTGCCGGTGATGACCGTCACCTTCCAGCCAGTTCGCGTTCCAGTCCGGACCTCCAACCGTGGTCGGAGGGTGGCCGATAGCCGTCACGACCAGGCACTGGCTTGGTCTTCGCACGCCCGTTGAGACAGGTGCGCCTGCGCGGTGACGTGCAATTGATCGTCCCGGCATACCATGCCTTGTGATTCTTCCAGGCGGCGTGCGGCATCGAGGCGAGCTTGCCTGCCGAGATCGTCGGCGAATTCCGCTTCCCCATGCTCGCGGGAGCTGACCTGAAACGGGCTGGTCCGGTGGTCTGCCGCCAAGCCCCGGCGCGGTTCGGACGGCCGAACCTTGGGCCTCTCACGGCACGCCAGGTTGCGCAGCACAACGGTTCCAAACGGACAAAGCCGACGGGATTGCGGCATCGTAGTCTCCTCGCCCGCCCTGACGACGGCTACTTCCCTGCTGCGACCCGATGGTGCAGGGACCGCGCTGCCGCCGCAGGCAGGGCCTTCCGCGAATGGCGGATCCAGAATTTCCGGTCATCGCCGCAGGCATGCCGGGAAGGCGGCCGGCATCGGACATCCCGGGCCGGTCGAACGACGCAGTAATTCACTGAACCGCCCAATCCGAGGAGAACGCAATGCACAACGAATTCAAACTGACCGGCCCGCAGACCGAGCTGAGCAGCTATCCGCAGTGGGCCCGGGACATGGTGGCCGATTGCGAGAGCACCAAGCGCAGCGTGATCGAGCACCCCTTGTGGGAGGCCATGGCCGATGGCAGCCTTGGCCGGGAAAGTACCGTCAATTTCATGGTCGGCATCTGGCCGGTGATTGAACGCTTTCCGGCCTACATGGCACAGAGCCTGCTGAAGACGCGATTCGGACGCAGTGCCGGTGACAACCTGGCGCGCCGCTGGCTGGTGCGCAACATCCGCGTCGAGCAGAACCATGCCGAGTACTGGCTCAACTGGGCCGAGGGCGCGGGCATTCCACGCGAGGAGGTGCTGCATGGGGTGCCGCCGCACGGCACCGAGACCCTGGCCAACTGGTGCGAGGACGTCAGCAAGCGGGATACACTGGCTGCCGGCATCGCGGCTACCAACTATGCGGTGGAAGGAGCCACCGGCGAGTGGTCGCAATTGATCTACGAAAACCGGCGCTATGTCGAGCGCTTTCCGGAAAAGAGCCGGGCCGGTACGCTGCGGTGGCTGCAGTTGCATGCCGCCTATGACGATACTCACCCGTGGGAGGCGCTGGAGATTGTCTGTACACTGCTGGGAACGGAGCCCTCCGCCGACGAAGTGACGCACATCGGCGAATGCATCAAGCGCAGCTACACCAGCATGCGGATTCTCGCTGACCGCTGCGTCAAACCGCATCGCGTTCTGGATGTGCTGAACGAAGCCGCAGCCTGACGGATCAGGTTCCGGGCAGTGTGTTGCCAGAACGTGATGTGCCAATCACGAACCAAGGGACGCAATGCGCAGTTCGCAACTTAGCTTGCAACGACCGCTGTCACGACGATTGATGCCGCTTGTCTACGGGCTCGTGGGCATGCTGGTATTGATCCTGGCGCTGACTTGGGGCGCACTGCAGTTGCAGGTTGCTCTCGCCGGTTTCCTCAACGGCGAGAGCATCTGGTCGAAGGCGCAGAAGCAGAGCGTGATCTCGCTGGAGAACTACGCTGTTTCCGGCGATCCGGCGGCCCTGGCCAATTATCGTCAGAATTACGACGTGTTGATGGCCGATCGCTCGGCACGCGACCAGATCATGTCCGGAACCTACGACTACGACGAAGTCGCCGGGGCCTTGCATCGCAGCAACACGGTCACCATTGCGATTCCCGGCGTCATCTTCATGCTGCACCATTTTTCCGGCGCGCCCTACATGCGCGAGGCGCTGGACGCCTGGCGTTCCACCGATGACTCGATCCACGACCTGAACACGATTGCCAACGCGTTGGCCGCCAGTTACGCCAGCGGCAGCATGGCCGCGCCGGAAGTCGCCCGCCAGCGCGAGCGCATCCAAGCGATCAACACCTACATCGAGCCGCGCAGCGCGCTGTTTTCGCGCAAGATCGCCGATGGCGCGGTGTGGATGGGCCAGGTGCTGTTCTGGGGCGTGTTCGGCGCGGGCCTGATTGCCACGCTGCTCTGGCTGGACATGGCGCGCCGCATCCTGGCCAGCGTGCGTGGCAGCGAAGAACGCTACCGGCTGCTGTTCGACAGCGCCGCCGACGCGATCGTGATGATCGATGAATCCAGCGGGCGCATCCTGGACGTCAATCGCACCACCTCGACCTGGACCGGGCGCAGTGCCGACGAACTGGTCGGCGACCGCTTCGTCCATCTGTTCGTGCAATCGATGGCCGGTCAGCAGGCCGGGCGCGCCGCCAGCAATCTGCTGCTGGGCGAGCACGGCAGCACGCGACCAGTGGAGTTGCAGACCAGCCTGGCCAACTGGGGCAACCAGCCGGTGCGCCAGGCGATCATTCGTGACATCTCCGAACGCCTGAAAATGGAGCAGGAGCGTCGCATCGCGGCGGAGGCGCTGGCCGGCATCGCCGAGGGCGTGATCATCGCCGACGCCGAGCGGCGGGTGCTGTCCACCAACGCCGCGCATGTGGCGCTGACCGGCTTTTCCAGCCAGGCGCTGAGTGGCCGGCGTCTGGACGAGCATCGTTCGTTGCCGGATGGCAAACCGCTGCCGCCGTCGATCTGGGCCCAGGTCGCGGCCGGGCAGAACTGGAGCGGGGAAGTGCTGAGCAGCCGCAATGATGGCAGCAGCTATCCCGAGCATCTCAGCGTCAGCGCCATTCGCGATGCCGAAGGCGTGCCGCAGTACTACGTCGCCGTTTGCACCGACATTCATGAAGCCAAGGCGAGCCAGCACCGGCTGGAACAGATGGCCCGGCACGACCCGCTCACCGGCCTGGTCAATCGGGCCGAATTCGAGCGCCACTGTGCCGAGGCGCTTGCCGTGGCCGAGCGCGAGCGACTGGCGGTAGTGGTGCTGTTCATCGACCTGGACGCCTTCAAGATCGTCAATGACAGCTACAGCCACGCGATCGGCGATCGGCTGCTGGTCAAGGTGGCCGAGCGGATCCGCCAGCAACTTTCCGATGGCGACGTGGCCGGACGCATCGGCGGCGACGAGTTCACCGTGCTGATCCCGCGGCTGATCCTGCGCGAGGACGCCCGTGCGATCGTCAACCGCCTGCTGGTCAGCTTGTCCGAGCCGCTGCTGATCGACGATTACGAAATCGTGCTCAGCGCCAGCATCGGGGTGGCGGGCTACCCGCTTGATGGAGCCAACGCGGCGATGCTGATTGCCAATGCCGATGCCGCGATGTACGCGGCGAAGGCCGAGGAGCGCAACGCCTGCCGTTTCTATACGCCGATGATGCACGCCGACACCCGTCGCCGCCTGCAGCTGGCCACCGAGTTGCGTCAGGCGTTGGCGCGCAACGAATTCCACCTGGTGTTCCAGCCCAGCGTGGAACTGCGCAGCGGGCGCATCGTGGCGGTGGAGGCCCTGTTGCGCTGGCAACACCCCGAGCGTGGCGAAGTGCTGCCGGGAGAATTCATCCCGGTCGCCGAAGGACTGGGCCTGATCCGGCGCATCGACGAGTGGGTGATGCAGACCACCTGCGCCCAGATCCAGGCGTGGGACCTGGCAGGTGTGCCGCCGATCCGGGTCGCGGTGAACATCTCGGCCCGCTGGTTCGGCCACCCGGCCTTTGTCGACGGCGTCAGGCGCGTGCTGCAGTCGCGGCAGCTGCCGGCAAGCCGTCTGCTGCTGGAAATCACCGAGAGCGCGATGCTGCGCCTCGGCGACGAGATCGAACGCACCATGCAGACCCTGCATGCCCTGGGCATCGAGGTGGCGATCGACGATTTCGGCACCGGCTATTCGTCGATGGCGTATCTGAAGCTGCCGGCGGTGGCCTATCTGAAGATTGATCGTTCCTTCGTCACCGGCTTGCCCGGCGATGCCAACGATGCGGCGATCACCGAGGCGATGCTGGTGATGGCCAAGAGCCTCGGGCTGGTGACCATCGCCGAAGGCATCGAAACCGAGGCCCAGCACGACTTCCTGCTGCGCAGTGGCTGTATCGAGGGTCAGGGCTATCTGTATTCGCGCCCACTGCAGCCGGATGAGGTGCGTCACCTGCTGTGTCCGAACCAGCCGCCGGTGCCCGCGCGGCTGAAGCTGGTGCCGCCCAAGCGCAGCTGATCCGGCGCACCGCGCACGGGGCCGCCCCAGGTGCCTTGATATGCATCAGGGCGTCCGGGCGGATGTCGCGGGAGACTGCATGGAGTTCTCCAGGCCGCGCACCTCATGTCCTCCAGCGAACCCGTTCCCGACGGCAGCAATTACGTCAGCCCGCAAGGCACCCGTGCGGTCAAGGGCGGCATCCGTCCGAATGCGGCCAGCGGCGTGCCGGATGTCGATCGCAAGCCGCCGTGGCTGCGGGTCAAGCTGCCGGGCGGTGCGCAGTACGAGGCGGTGCACGAGATCGTGCGCAGCCACAAGCTGAATACCGTATGCGCCGAATCGAAGTGCCCGAACATCGCCGAGTGCTGGGGGCGCGGCACTGCCACGCTGATGCTGATGGGCTCGGTATGCACGCGCGCGTGCAAGTTCTGCTCGGTCAGCACCGGCAACCCGAACGGCTGGCTTGATCCGCTGGAGCCGTTGCAGGTCGCTGACGCAGTGGCGCTGATGGGGCTGAAGTATGTGGTGCTGACCTCGGTCGATCGCGATGACCTGGCCGACGGCGGCGCGGCGCACTACGCCGCCTGCGTGCAGGCGATCCACCAGCGCGCACCGCAGGCCGCAGTGGAGGCGCTGACCCCGGACTTCGCCGGCAATCTCGCGGCGGTCGCCACGGTGCTCGACGCCGGCCTGGTGGTCTGTGCGCAAAACATCGAGACGGTGGAGCGGTTGACCCATCCCGTGCGCGATCCGCGCGCCGGCTACGCGCAGACGCTCGGCGTGCTGGCCCTCGCCAAGCAACATGCGCCGATGACGCTGACCAAGACCAGCCTGATGCTTGGCCTGGGCGAGACCGATGCGGAGGTCGAGCGCACGCTGGACGACATCCGCGGCGCCGGTGTCGACGTGGTCACCCTGGGTCGGTACATGCGGCCCGGCCCGCATCACCTGCCGGTACAGCGTTTCGTCACGCCGCACGAGTTCCGGCACTACCGCGAACTGGCGCTCGGCAAGGGTTTCCTGGAGGCGGTCGCCGGGCCGCTGGTGCGTTCGAGCTATCGCGCCGAACGCGTGCTGGAGCACAACAACCTCGGACTGCAGCTGGGTGTCTAGCAGCATGCGGCCGGTCACCTGCAAGGAGTGTCGTCATGGAACATCCGATGTATCCGTCCTCCACCGTGGAACTGGCGCACAAGCGCCGTGAATTGGCGCCGGAACCGCTGAAGGCGTTCAAGGCGTTCAGTGCCGCGGCATTTGCCGACGGCGCGTTGCCGAACGTCACCAAGCAACTGATCGCGGTCGCGGTCGCGCACGTTACCCAATGTCCGTACTGCATCAAGGGCCACACCGCCGAAGCCTTGAAGCAGGGGGCCAGCGAGCCGCAGATCATGGAAGCGATCTGGGTCGCCGCCGAGATGCGCGCGGGCGGCGCGTACGCGCACTCCACCCTGGCGCTGGACGTAATGCAACACGCGCACGAGGCGGTCTGAGATGGCCACGCGCTTTGCCACGGTGTCGCGCAGCATCCTCGATGCGGTGGGTGACACCCCGTTGCTGGAGATCGAAGGCGTCTACGCCAAGCTCGAGTTCCTCAATCCCTCCGGTTCGATCAAGGCGCGCATCGCCAAGTACATGATCGAGCGGGCCGAACAGGAAGGTCTGCTCAAGCCCGGCGACACCATCGTCGAGGCGACCAGCGGGAATACCGGCAACGCGCTGTCGATGGTGGCGGCGGTCAAGGGTTACCGCATGCTGGTGGTGATGCCCGAGGGACTGTCCAGCGAACGCGTGGCGATTTCGCGCGCGTTCGGCGCCGAGGTGCTGTTCTGCGGCAACTTCCACGTCAACGAGGCCCTGCAGCGCGCTCGCGAACTCGGCCAGCTGCCGGGCCATTTCGCGCCGGCCCAGTTCGAGTCGGAGTGGAATGTGGAGGAGAATCGCTTGATCCTCGGGCCGGAAGTTCTGGCACAACTGCCCGCCGGCCAGTTACCCGATGCACTGGTGCTTGGCGTTGGCACCGGTGGCACTCTGATCGGCGTCGGCCAGGCGTTCCGCGCGGTCAACCCGAACGTGCGGCTGTTCGCGATGGAGCCGTCCGAATCGTGCACGATCCTCTGCGGCGAAATCGCCACGCATACCATCGAGGGCATTTCCGACGGCTTCGTGCCTGGCATCTTCCAGCGTCATGCCGGCCTGGTGAACGAGGTGCTCAGTGTATCCAGCGTCGACGCGGTGGCCGAGATGAAGCGGCTGGCGCTAAGCCATGGCCTGTTCTGCGGACCCAGTTCGGGCGCGCACCTGCTGGCGGCCAAGCGGATCCGGCAGAATTTCCCCGAGCTGAAGACCGTGGTGACGGCATTCTGCGACGAAGGCGAGAAGTACCTGCATGAGTACTTCATGCAACCGTCGGTCGGTGAGGTCGACGCGACGCACTTCCGCTGAACCGGTACGAGCTTCCGTGGGGCGGGCAGTGCCCGCCCGGCAGGAGGATTTCGCTATAGCGGCGAGCAGTGGCGGTTCAGCCACTCCAGGTCGGCATCGTCCAGCAGCGGACTGAGCGCTGCGCGCACGCCGGCGTGGTAGTCGTCCAGCCACGCGCGCTCTTCCGGATTGAGCAGGCCCGGCTCCAGTGCGCGGCGATCGAACGGGCACATGGTCAGCGTCTCGAAAGCGAGGAATTCGCCGAACTCGGTCTGCTCGGCCTCGACCACCACCGCCAGATTCTCGTGCCGGATGCCGTGCCGGCCGGGCTTGTACAGGCCCGGTTCGATCGAGCTGATCATGCCCGGCTCCAGCGCCACCAGTGCGCCGCCGGCCACGGGCGGGCGAATCGATTGCGGGCCTTCGTGCACGTTGAGGAAGTAGCCCACGCCATGGCCGGTGCCGTGACCGTAATCCATCCCGGCCGCCCATAGCGGTGCCCGCGCCAGCGCATCCAGTTGCGGACCGCTGGCGCCCTTGGGGAAGCGCGCCCGCGACAGGCCGATCATGCCCTTCATCACCAGGGTGGCATCGCGTCGCTGTTCGGCGGTGGTCTCGCCCAGCGCAAGCACGCGAGTGATGTCGGTGGTGCCGCCGAGGTACTGCCCGCCCGAATCGACCAGCAGCAAGCCCTTGGCCTGCAACGTGCTGTGCGATTCGGCGGTGGCGCGATAATGCGGCAACGCGCCGTTGGCCTGGTAGCCGGCGATGGTGGCGAAGCTCTCGCCGACCCAGCCCGGCTGCGCCGAGCGTTCTTCGCGCAGCAGGCTGTCCACGTCCAGCTCGGTGACCGTCATGCCGGCGGCAAGCCGCTGTTCGAGGCGGCGGAAGCCGCGCACCAGGGCGGCACCGTCGCGGCGCATCACGTCGCGGATGTGTTCGAGTTCGTCCGCGCTCTTCACCGCCTTGAAGGCAGTGCTGGGATTGGCCGCGTCGATCCGCGTCACGCCAGGCGGAATGGCGGCGGCAATCGCGTCGACCACGCGGCCGCTGTCCAGCAGCAGGCGATCGGTCGCGCCCAGTTCGTTGAGCACGGAGCTGACCGAGGCGTAATCGGCGATGCCGATGCCGTCGGCAGCCAGTTGCGCGACCACCGCGTCGTTGAGCTTGGCGCGGCCCACGAACAGCGTGGCGTGCTGCTCTGCCTGCACCAGCAGGTGGGCCAGGAAGACCGGGTTGCACTCCACGTCGCTGCCGCGCAGGTTGGTCAACCAGGCGATGTCGTCGAGGCTGGAAATCAGGTGATGGGTGGCGCCCAGCTTGTGCATCGCCTTGCGCAGGCGACCGAACTTGTCGGCGCGCGTGATGCAGGCATAGGCCGGGTCGTGCTCGACCACCGGCGACTGCGGCAGCGCCGGCCGGTCTGCCCAGATCGCGCCGGGCAGGTCCAGGTCGGTGCGCAGGGTGGCGCCGGCTTCGGCCAGGTGGCGCTCGATCTGCGTGCGCGTGGTGACGGCGATGCTGTCGCCGGCCACCGCCAGCACGTCGCCCTGCTGCAGATGCTGCTGCAGCCACTGCAGGTGTTCGGGCGTATGCGGCACGCGCAACTTCATCAGGCGGATGCCGCTGCCGGCCAGTTGCTGCTCGGCCTGGGAGAAATAGCGTGAATCCGTCCACAGCCCGGCCTCGTCCCGAGCCACGATCAGGGTCCCCGCCGAACCGCTGAAACCGGACAGCCATTCGCGTGCCGACCAGTGGGCGGGCAGGTACTCGGAAAGGTGCGGATCGGCGCTGGGAACGAGGACAGCGGCCACACCATGCTGCTGCATGGCCGCGCGCAGGGCGACAAGACGGGCGGGGATGGGGTTGTTCATCCGCCGATATTAACAGGGCGCGGCGCGCCGCTCTTGCGGCACGACACGGCATTGACGGAACCCCGGGCGTGGCGGGGCAGGGCAGGGCCGGCGCGAATCGCTGCCCCTCATCATGTGCGCCGCCAACCCGTATGCTTGGCGTCTTTGCACGCGATTCAAGGAATGCCTCCCCATGCTCACCGGTGAACTGCGCAGCAGGATCGACGCCATCTGGAACGCCTTCTGGTCGGGTGGCATCGCCAACCCGATCGAAGTGATCGAGCAGATCACCTACCTGCTGTTCCTGCGTCGGCTGGATGACCTGCAACTGCTGGCCGAGAACAAGGCCAACCGGCTGAACCAGCCGATCGAACGGCGGATCTTTCCCGAGGGCAAGGACGGCCTCGGCAAGGGCGGCGGGCTCGCCTACGATGCGCTGCGCTGGTCGCGCTTCAAGAACGCGGCGCCGGCCGAGATGTACGCCGTGATCAGCGAGCACGTGTTCCCGTTCCTGCGCACCCTGGGCGGCGACGGCTCCACCTACGCGCACCACATGAAGGACGCGCGCTTCACCATTCCCACTCCGGCGCTGCTGGCCAAGGTGGTCGACCTGCTCGACCAGGTCCCGATGGAGGATCGCGACACCAAGGGCGACCTGTACGAATACATGCTCGGCAAGATCGCCAGCGCCGGCCAGAACGGCCAGTTCCGCACGCCGCGGCACATCATCCAGCTGATGGTGGCGATGACCGCACCGCAACCGGGCGACAGCATTTGCGATCCGGCCAGCGGCACCTGCGGTTTTCTCGTCGCCGCCGGCGAATACCTGCGCGAACAAAACCCCAACCTGCTGCACGACGCCAGACAGCGCGAACACTTCCATCGCCACGCCTTTCACGGCTTCGACTTCGACAACACCATGCTGCGCATCGGCAGCATGAACATGCTGCTGCACGGCGTGGAAAACCCGGACATCCGCTACCGCGACTCGCTGGCGCAGGAGAACGCCGCCGACGAGGAGGCCTACACCCTGGTGCTGGCCAACCCGCCGTTCGCCGGCAGCCTCGACTACGAGAACACCGCCAAGGACCTGCTCGACATCGTCAAGACCAAAAAGACCGAGCTGCTGTTCCTGGCGCTGTTCCTGCGCCTGCTGAAAACCGGTGGCCGCGCCGCGGTGATCGTGCCCGACGGCGTGCTGTTCGGCTCCAGCAAGGCGCACAAGGAACTGCGCCGGCGGCTGGTGGAAGAGCACAGGCTGGACGCGGTGATCTCGCTGCCCGGCGGCGTGTTCAAACCCTACGCCGGCGTCTCCACCGCAATCCTGCTGTTCACCAAGACCCACGCCGGCGGCACCGACCACGTGTGGTTCTACGACATGCAGGCCGATGGCTGGAGCCTGGACGACAAGCGCAACCCGCTGCTGGACGACGACAAGCTGGGCGTGTTTCCCGCCCTTGATCGTCATTCCCGTGGAAGCGGGCATCCAGTGCCGTTGACGCCTGACGACCACGCCAAAAACAATCTGCCCGACATCCTCGCCCGCTGGTCACACCGCGATACCAGTGAACGCCAGCGCCCGCGCACCGCGCAGAGCTTCTGCGTGCCAAAGGCCGATATCGCCGCGCAGGGCTACGATCTCAGCCTCAACCGCTACAAGGAAGTGGTGCAGAAGGAGGTTGCGCATCGTCCGCCGCAGGAAATCCTGGCCGAGCTGGCGACGCTGGAGGCGGAGATTGCACAGGGGATGAAGGAGTTGGAGGGGATGCTCAAGTGAGTGCGTGGAAGAGCGTACCGCTCCATGAAGTCGCCACCATTGAGCGCAACGCCGTGGCCGCGGCTGAAATCGAGAACGCAACGATATACGTCGGCCTGGAAAATATTGAGTCCGGAGGTAAGTTTGTCGGCGTGCGCGAAGTTGATGAAGGTGAGCTCGCCAGCAATAAGTTTGCTTTTACGGATCGCCACGTTCTCTACGGAAAGCTTCGACCGTACCTCGCCAAAATTGCACGGCCAAGTTTCGGCGGGATCTGCAGTACGGACATCCTACCCGTACTTGCGGGGGAGAAACTGGACCGGAATTACCTCGCACACTTCTTGTTGCAGCCAGCAATGGTTGCTTTTGCGAACTCTCGCGCTACTGGTGCGAATCTGCCGCGTCTGAGTCCGCGCGTTCTCGCCGAATTTCGGATCCCACTGCCATCTTTCCAGGAGCAGCGGCGAATTGCGGAAGTGCTGGATCGGGCGGAGGCGCTGCGCGCCAAGCGCCGCGCCGCACTCGCCCAACTCGACAGCCTCACCCAATCCATCTTCCTCGACATGTTCGGCGATCCGGCGATCAACCCGAAGCAGTTACCTCGAATGGATCTCGGGAATATTGTTGTTGATGGATTCCAGAACGGCCTCTACAAACATTCGAGCGAATACGGTTCAGGCACTCCGATTCTACGGATCGATGCCTTTTATGACGGCGTAGTGACCCGGCTGGACGCGCTCAAGCGTTTGAGAGTCTCGCCAGCCGAACTTGAAACTTACGGTCTGCGTGAGGGTGACGTCGTCATCAACCGCGTAAACAGCATGGAATACCTTGGCAAGAGCGCCATCATTCCGGCGTTACCTGAGCCGGTCGTGTTCGAGTCGAACATGATGCGATTCAGCGTCAACCACGAGATCGCGCTGTCATCGTATGTCGTCGCGTTCCTGCAAAGCGGCTTTATCAAAGGTCAGATAGGCGTCGCCGCCAAGCAGGCCGTAAATCAGGCCAGCATCAATCAGAAGGATGTGTCCGGCTTCCGGATCAATGTTCCACCACTCCCCCTCCAGCAAACCTTCGCCCGGCGCATCACCGCCATCGAAGCCCTCAAGACTACCCAACGCACCGCTCTCGCCGAACTCGACGCCCTGTTCACCAGCCTGCAGCACCGCGCGTTCCGCGGCGAACTCTGAGGTCGGTCAGCTGTTCCGGATTTTCGGTACTTGTGCGTGACTACCGTAACCATGGAACGCGAACCGGGTAATGGCGACGCGGGACACGGCGTCTGCGAGGCGCTGGCCGCCAGCCGTTTGTTGCAAATTGACAGCAACTGTTGACATTTGCATAAATAACGCAACATGCTGCGCCTCATGGTCAAGCCGCCCCTCAACCACGAGCAACAGGTGATGAAGCTGGCGCGCAAGCAGCCGCTGCTGCGCGCGCGCGATCTGGCCGCGCATGGGCTGTCGACGATGACGCTGAGCCGGCTGGTGGCGTCGGGCCAGCTGCAGCGGGTGGCGCGCGGCGTGTACAGCCTGCCGGAGCAGGCGATCAGCGCGCATCGTTCGCTGGCCGAGGTGGCTATCCGTGTACCGCAGGGCGTGGTGTGTCTGCTGTCGGCGCTGCGCTTCCATGAGATCGGCACCCAGGCACCGTTCGAGGTGTGGCTGGCGATTCCGCAGACCATGCCGTCACCACGTTTCAAGCAGCCGGCGCTGCGGGTGGTACGCATGTCCGGCGCCGCGCTTACCGAGGGTATCGAGCGGGTAGCGGTGGACGGCGTCAGCGTCCGTGTTTTCAGCCCGGCCAAGACCGTGGCGGACTGCTTCAAATACCGCAACAAGATTGGTCTGGACGTGGCACTGGAGGCGCTGGGCGAGGCCTGGCGCGCGCGCAAACTGACGATGGACGAGCTGTGGCGCTGCGCCACCATCGACCGGGTGCACAACGTGATGCGCCCGTATCTGGAGGCGCTGGGTGCGTGACGCTGGTTTCAGGGGGAACCACGCATGAGCCGAAACGTGGCGGCCTCCGTCCGTGCGCGGTTGAAGAACCGCACCGACGCCACTGATGGCGATTACAACCTGCTGCTGACGCGCTATGGGCTGGAGCGGCTGCTGTATCGGCTGTCGGTGTCGGCGCATGCACCGAACTTCCTGTTGAAGGGCGCACTGCTGTTTCTGCTGTGGCACGAGCTGCCGCATCGACCCACGCGTGATGCCGATTTGCTTGGTTTCGGTGCCGACGATGTCGACTCGGTCGTGACGGTGTTCCGCGACGTGTGCGCGGTGGCTTGCGCTGACGGCATGCTGTTCGATGCCGATTCGGTGCGCGGCGGCGTGATCCGCAAGCAGGTCGGTTACGGCGGTGTACGCATTGAGATGCAAGCGACGCTGGATGGTGCGGTGCTGGTCCTGCAGGTGGACGTGGGTTTTGGCGATGTCGTGACGCCGGCGGCGTTGGAGGTGACGTATCCGGTGTTGCTGGATGACATGCCCGCACCGCAGCTGCGCGCCTATCCGAAATACACCGTATGCGCCGAGAAGCTGCAGGCGTTGTGCCTGCTCGGCATGGCCAACACGCGGCTGAAAGACTACTTCGATCTGTGGCTGCTGCTGGGCGAAGGCACACTGGACGCAGGGCAACTGGCGCGCGCCATCGCTGCCACGTTCGCGCGCCGCGACACGGCGTTGCCGGTGGATTGGCCAGCGGGGCTGTCGGATCTTTTTGCGACCGATGCGGGCAAGCAGCGCCAATGGCAGGCGTTTCTGCGCAAGAATCGGCTGGACGCGCCCGCGCTGGCGGAGGTGATCGCGGAACTGCGGGCTGCGCTGGCGCAGCCGCTGGACATGGCAAGGGGACTGTCGGCGTGAGTCAATTCGTGTTTCTGACGACGGAATGGCCGCAGGTCGCTTCGGCCGCGATGCGCGCCGAGGCGTTGGCGTATCCCGATCCGCGCACCGCCTGCTTCTATGCGCGGCGAGCGCTGGAGCTGGCGGTGGCGTGGGCGTACAAGCACGACCCGGCGCTGAAGCTGCCCTATCAGGACAACCTCAGTGCGCTGTTGCATGAGCCGACTTTCAAGACCGCCGCCGGCGAGGCGGTATTCACCAAGGCGCGGCTGGTCGTGACGCTGGGCAACCAGGCGGTGCACAGCACGCGGCCGATCGCCGCCGCCGACGCGGTGACCGCGGTACGCGAGCTGTTTCATGTGACGTACTGGCTGGCGCGGACCTACGGTCGCAGCGGCCGGCCGGAGCCGGGCTTGCGTTTCAGCCCGGCGACTTTGCCGAAAACCACGCCGGTGCCGGCGCAGACGGTGGCGCAGCTGCAGACGCTGGAAACCCGACTGCACGAGCGCGACGAGAAGCTGTCGACGCTGCTGGCTGACCGCTCGGCGCTGGACGAGGAACTCACGCGCCTGCGCGCGCAGGTGGACGAAGCGCGCAAGGCGGCCGCGGCGCAGCCGGACACGCACGACTATGCCGAGGCCGAAACCCGCGATGCCTTCATCGACCTGCTGCTGCGCGAGGCGGGCTGGGCGCTGGATCAGCCGCGCGACCGCGAGTTCGAAGTGGCCGGCATGCCAAACGGGCAGGGCAAGGGCTTTGTCGACTACGTGCTGTGGGGCGACGATGGCCTGCCGCTGGCGGTGGTGGAAGCCAAACGCACCCGCCGCGATGCGCGGGTGGGCCAGCAGCAGGCGAAGCTGTATGCCGATTGCCTGGAGCAGCAGTTCGGCCAGCGCCCGCTGATCTTCTACAGCAACGGTTACCAGCACTGGCTGTGGGATGACCTGAACTATCCACCGCGGCAGGTGCAGGGTTTCTACACGCAGGCCGAGCTGGTACTGGCGATCCAGCGCCGTCGCACGCGGCAGCCATTGGCCACCGCCGAGGTCAACAGCCATATCGTCGAGCGTTACTACCAGACCCGTGCGATCCGCCGCATCGGCGAGGCGTTCGAGCGCGACCACGAGCGCAAGGCGCTGCTGGTGATGGCCACCGGCTCGGGCAAGACCCGCACGGTGATCGCCCTGGTGGATGTGCTGATGCGCTGCAACTGGGTCAAGCGGGCGCTGTTCCTGGCCGACCGGGTGGCGCTGGTGAACCAGGCCGCGGGGCAGTTCAGGAAGTTTCTGCCGGATGCCGCCGCGGTGAACCTGGTGACCGAGAAGGACACCGAGGGCCGCGTCTACGTGTCGACCTACCCGACCATGATGGGCTTGATCGACGAGCGCGACGACGGCCACAAGCGCTTCGGCCCGGGTCATTTCGACGTGATCGTCATCGACGAGGCGCACCGCTCGGTGTACCAGAAGTACGGCGCGATCTTCGAGTATTTCGACGCGTTGCTGGTGGGCCTGACCGCCACCCCGCGCGACGAGGTGAGCCGCGATACCTACCGGCTGTTCGATCTGGAAAACGGCGTGCCCACCGATGCCTATTCGCTGGAAGAGGCGGTGCGCGACGGCTTCCTGGTGCCGCCGGAGCCGGTGTCAGTGCCGTTGAAATACCAGCGCGAAGGCATCCGCTACGACGAGTTGAGCGAAAACGAGAAGGACCAGTGGGACGCGCTGGAGTGGGACGAGGAAGACGGCGATCCACCCGACAGCGTGAGCGCCGAGGCGATGAACCGCTGGCTGTTCAACAAGGACACGGTGGACAAGGTGCTGGCGCACCTGATGACGCGCGGGCTCAAGGTGGCCGGCGGCGACCGGCTGGGCAAGACGATCCTGTTCGCCAAGAACCAGAAGCATGCCGACTTCATCGCCGACCGCTTCAACGCCAACTATCCGCACTACAAGGGTGAGTTCGCTCGCGTCATCACCTTCAAGACCGAGTATGCGCAAAGCCTGATCGACGACTTCTCGAAGAAGGAGCGCGCGCCCCACCTGGCCATCTCGGTGGACATGCTCGACACCGGCATTGACGTGCCCGAGGTGGTGAACCTGGTGTTCTTCAAGCCGGTGCGCTCCAGGACCAAGTTCTGGCAGATGCTGGGGCGCGGCACCCGGCTGTGCCCGGACCTGTTCGCACCCGGGGAGGACAAGCGCTTTTTCTACGTGTTCGACTATTGCCAGAACCTGGAGTTCTTCAGTCAGGACCTGCCATCGACCGAGGGCAGCTTGGGCGAGAGCCTGGGCGCACGCCTGTTCAAGCGGCGGCTGGAGCTGATCGGGATGCTCGACGTTGCGCTGGCCGGCGGCGCCGCCGAACAACCGCCGTCCTATGCTTCGCCGTCGCTGCCCGAGCTGCGCCAGTCCCTGAGCGGCCTGCTGCATGCCGAGGTGGCGGCGATGAACCTGGACAACTTTGTGGTGCGGCCGCAACGGCGGCTGGTCGAGACCTATGCCAAGGCCGACGCCTGGCTGCGCCTGGACGCGGACGCCATCAGTGAGCTGGGCGCGCAGGTCGCTGGCCTGCCGTCGGCACAGGACAGTGAACCGGAGGAGGCGCGGCGCTTCGACCTGCTGCTGCTCAACCTGCAGCTGGTGTTGCTGCGCAAGGAGCCCGGCTTCGTGCGCATGCGCGATCAGGTTCGCACGATCGCCGGCCTGCTGGAGGAGAAGTCTGCCATCCCGATGGTGCGTGAGCAGCTGCAGCTGATCCATGACGTGCAGGACGAGAGCTGGTGGCAGGACGTGACCGTACCGATGCTGGAGGTGCTGCGCCTGCGTCTGCGCCTGCTGGTACGGCTTATCGACAAGCGCGAACGCAAGACGCTGTACACCGATTTCGAGGACGAACTGGGCGACGAGGCCGTGGTGGAGCTGCCGGGCGTGTTCACGGACGGCGACCTCACCCGCTTCCGGCTCAAGGCCCGGCACTTCCTGCGCGCGCACCAGGACCACCTGGCGATCCACAAGCTGCGCATGAACAAGGCGCTGACTGCCGCCGACCTCGTCGAACTGGAGCGCATGCTGGCTGCGAGCGGTGTCGGCAACGCCGCTGAGCTGAAACGGGCCGGGCAGGAGGCGCAGGGGCTGGGATTGTTCGTGCGGATGCTGGTGGGCATGGACCGCGAAGCGGCCAAGCAGGCGCTGGGCGGCTTCCTGGAGGGCAAGGCGCTCAATGCCAGCCAGATCGAGTTTCTCAACTTGATCGTCAATCACCTCACCGAGCACGGCGTGATGGAGGCGGCGCTGCTCTACGAGTCGCCGTTCATCGACATCGCGCCACAGGGACCGGACAAGCTGTTCACCTCGGCACAGGTGGACGAGCTGGTCGGTGTGCTTGCGCATATACGGTCGAACGCGATGGCCGCCTGAATGGCACCTCGTTCCAGGGGGCCGGGGCGGAACGGTGGCTCCGGGCGGGCGTAGATGAATCATTTCGTACATTTGGCGTGCGAATGGCTCGCAGTGAAGCGCTTCTGCAGCTAAAATGCCTAATTTCCAGCACGGCTGCTTTCCATGACCCCCCTGATTTTCGTCACTGGCGGTGTGGTGTCCTCGCTTGGCAAGGGCATTGCTGCGGCGTCGCTCGCTTCCATCCTCGAAGCACGCGGCCTTTCGGTCACCATGATGAAGCTCGATCCTTATATCAATGTGGATCCGGGCACGATGAGTCCGTTCCAGCACGGTGAGGTCTATGTCACCGACGATGGCGCCGAGACCGACCTCGACCTTGGCCACTACGAGCGCTTCCTGCGCACCCGCCTGACCGGCAAGAACTCGATCACCACCGGCAAGATCTACGAAAGCGTGATCCGCAAGGAGCGCCGCGGCGATTACCTGGGCGCCACGGTACAGGTGATTCCGCACATCACCGACGAAATCAAGCACTGCATCCACGAGGCCACCCGTGGCTTCGACGTGGCGCTGGTCGAGATCGGCGGCACCGTGGGCGACATCGAGTCGTTGCCGTTCCTGGAGGCGATCCGCCAGTTGCGCGTGGAGCAGGGCCCCGAGAAAGTGGTGTTCATGCATCTCACCCTGGTGCCGTTCATCAAGGCTGCCGGCGAGATCAAGACCAAGCCGACCCAGCATTCGGTGAAGGAGCTGCGCTCGATCGGTATCCAGCCCGACATCCTGCTGTGTCGCTGCGAGGAGGCCTTGCCCGAGGCCGAGCGCCGCAAGATCGCGCTGTTCACCAACGTGCCCGAAGCCGCCGTGATCAGTGCGCCGGATGTCGACGTGATCTACAAGATGCCGTTGTGGCTGCACAGCCAGGGCCTGGACGACATCGTGGTGAAGCGGCTCGGCCTGGATGCCGGCCCGGCGGACCTGTCGAGCTGGCAGCGCACGGTCGATGCCGTGGAACATCCGAAGGACGAGGTCACCGTGGCCATCGTCGGCAAGTACGTCGAGCACAAGGATGCCTACAAGTCGCTGGGCGAGGCGCTGCGGCATGGCGGCATCAAGCAGCAGACCCGGGTGAACCTGGACTGGATCGACTCCGAGCAGATCGAGGCCGAGGGCGCGGCCAGCGTACTGGGTCGGGCCGACGCGATCCTGGTGCCGGGTGGTTTCGGCAAGCGCGGTTTCGAAGGCAAGGTGCTGGCGGCGAAATACGCCCGTGAACATGGCGTGCCGTATTTCGGCATCTGTTACGGCATGCACGCGGCGGTGGTGGATTTCGCCCGCCATGTCGCTGGCCTGAGCGATGCCGATTCCAGCGAGAACGATCGCAACACGGCCAACCCGGTGATCGCGTTGATCACCGAGTGGACCACCGCCACCGGCGAAATCGAGCAGCGCAGCGACCGCTCCGACCTCGGCGGCACCATGCGCCTGGGCGCGCAGGAGTGCCGCCTGAAGGCCGGTACGCTGGCGCGCCAGATGTATGGCCAGGACGTGATACGCGAGCGCCATCGCCATCGCTACGAGTTCAACAATCGCTATCGCCAGTCGTTCGAGGACCTCGGGCTGGTGATCTCGGGCAAGTCGATGGACGACCTGCTGGTGGAGATCGTCGAGCTGCCGCCGCAGCAGCATCCGTGGTTCCTCGGCTGCCAGGCGCATCCGGAATTCACCTCGACCCCACGCGACGGCCATCCGCTGTTCAGTGGCTTCGTGCAAGCCGCGCGCGAGTTCAAGGCGGTGCAGGTGGGCGAAAAACTGGCGCAGGAGACAGCGGCATGAAGCTTTGCGGATTCGAGGTCGGCCTGGATCAGCGCTTGTTCCTGATTGCCGGCCCTTGCGTGGTCGAGTCCGAACAACTGCAACTGGATACCGCCGGCACGCTGAAGGAAATCACCGGCCGGCTGGGCATCCATTTCATCTTCAAGTCCAGCTTCGACAAGGCCAATCGTTCCTCGGGCGACAGCTTCCGTGGTCCCGGGCTGGAAGAGGGCCTACGCATCCTGGCCGAAGTGAAGCGCCAGATCGGCGTGCCGCTGCTCACCGACGTGCATGAATACACGCCGATGGATGAAGTGGCCTCGGTGGTCGACGTGCTGCAGACACCGGCCTTCCTGTGCCGGCAGACCGACTTCATCCAGAAGGTGGCGCGCGCCGGCAAGCCGGTGAACATCAAGAAGGGCCAGTTCCTGGCGCCGTGGGACATGAAGCACGTGGTGGCCAAGGCCAAGGCGGTCGGCAACGACGACATCATGGTGTGCGAGCGCGGCGCCAGTTTCGGCTACAACAATCTGGTCTCGGACATGCGCAGCCTGAGCGTGATGCGCGACACCGGCTGTCCGGTGGTGTTCGACGCCACCCATTCCGTGCAGTTGCCTGGCGGGCAGGGCAGTACGTCGGGTGGACAGCGCGAGTTCGTGCCGGTGCTTGCCCGGGCGGCGGTCGCGGTCGGCGTGGCCGGCTTGTTCGCCGAGACCCACCCCGATCCCAGCAAGGCGCTGTCCGATGGTCCGAACGCCTGGCCGCTGGACAAGATGGAAGCCCTGCTGGAAACCCTGCTGGAACTGGATGCGGTGACCAAGCGGCACCGCTTCCTGGAGCAGGATGTCTCCTGATATGCCAGGCGCAGCGATGCGCCCGTTTCAACTCTTTCACCATCAGCTTACGGAAGCCGCATGAGCACCCAGATCACCCGCATCCACGCCCGTGAAATCCTCGACTCGCGCGGCAACCCCACGCTGGAAGCCGAGGTCACCCTGGCCGACGGCGGCTTTGGCCGCGCCGCAGTGCCCAGTGGCGCGTCCACCGGTTCACGCGAAGCAGTCGAGTTGCGCGATGGCGACAAGTCGCGCTATGGCGGCAAGGGCGTGAAGAACGCGGTGGCCAACGTCAACGGCACGATCGCCGGGACGCTGCAGGGTTTCGATGCGGCCGACCAGAGCGGCCTGGACGCGAAGTTGATCGCACTGGATGGCACGCCGAACAAGGGCCGGCTGGGCGCGAACGCGCTGCTCGGCGTATCGATGGCGGCGGCCCATGCGGTGGCTGCCTCGCGTGGCGTACCGTTGTGGCAGTACTTGTCGCACGGCAAGCCCGGCAGCCTGCCGGTGCCGATGATGAACATCATCAACGGCGGCGAGCATGCGGACAACAACATCGACGTGCAGGAATTCATGGTGCTGCCGGTCGGCCTGCCCACCTTCGCCGAGGCGTTGCGCGCTGGCGCCGAGATCTTCCATGCCTTGAAGAGCGTGTTGAAGGGCCGTGGCCTCAGCACGGCAGTCGGTGACGAGGGCGGCTTCGCGCCGAACCTGCGCTCGAATATCGAAGCGCTCGACACCATCCTCGAAGCGATCCACCAGACCGGCTACAAGGTCGGCGGCGAGATCCTGCTCGGCCTGGACGCGGCCAGCTCGGAGTTCTACAAGAACGGCAAGTACGACCTGGCCGGTGAAGGCAAGCAATACAGTTCGGCGCAGTTCGTCGACCTGCTGGCCGGCTGGGCCAGGCAGTATCCGATCATCACCATCGAGGACGGCATGGCCGAGGGCGACTGGGATGGCTGGAAGCTGCTCACCGACGCGATCGGAGAGCGCGTGCAAGTGGTCGGCGACGACCTGTTCGTCACCAACCCCGCGATCTTCAAGGAAGGCATCGACAAGAAGATCGCCAATGCCATCCTGATCAAGGTGAACCAGATTGGCACGCTGTCCGAGACGCTGGAAGCGATCGCGATGGCCGACGCGGCAAAGTACGCGGCAGTGATCTCGCATCGCTCCGGCGAGACCGAGGACACCACCATCGCCGACATCGCGGTGGCCACCACGGCCACCCAGATCAAGACCGGCTCGCTGTGCCGCAGCGACCGCGTGGCGAAGTACAACCAGCTGCTGCGCATCGAGGAACAACTGGGCAGCGCCGCGCGTTATGCCGGCCGCGACGCGTTCCCCAACCTCAGCCGTCTGCCCGGCTGAGCGGGTCGCCTGCTGCCATGCTGCGCTGGGTCGCACTCATCCTGATCCTGCTGCTGATCGGCCTGCAGCTGAAGCTGTGGACCGGCAACGGCAGCATGCGCGAGGTGGACACCTTGCGTGTGGCGGTGAAGAAGCAGGCGGACGACAATGCCCGGCTGCTGCGGCGCAATCAGGCCGTCGGCGCCGACGTGCTCGACCTCAAGCAGGGCGACCAGGCGATCGAGGCGCGGGCGCGCACCGAGCTGGGCCTGATCAAGCCCGGCGAGACCTTTTACCAGGTGGTCGAGCCGCCCGCCGGTGCAGGCAGCAGCGCGCTACCACCCGCTGCGCCACCTGCCGGATCGCCGTGAGCGCGGCGGTGTTGTGGTGCGTCGTGCCGGCCGCGGGTCGCGGCACCCGGGTCGGTGGCGACTGTCCCAAGCAGTATCTGTCGCTGGCCGGTCGCCCGCTGATCACGCACACGCTGGAACGGCTGGCGGCGCATCCGCGGATCGCCGGACTGCTGGTGACGCTGGCCGCGGCAGATGCCCATTGGCCTGGCATCGACACCCTGCATGGCAAGCCGGTACTCACCGCGGTGGGTGGAGCGCAGCGCAGCGATTCGGTGCTGGCCGGACTGGATGCCCTGCCGACCTCGGTTGCGCCGGGTGATTTCGTGCTGGTGCACGACGCCGCGCGACCGTGCGTGCGCAGGGCCGACATCGAGCGGCTGATCGCGCAGGCCGGCGCGAGCGATGGTGGCCTGCTCGGCGCGCCGCTGCGCGATACGTTGAAGCGCGCCAATGCCGCGGGCCACAGCGAGCTGACCGAGGCACGCGACCTGCGCTGGCGCGCCTTCACGCCACAGATGTTCCGGCGTGCTCAACTGTCGGCAGCACTGCGTGACGCGGCACGGCGCGGCGTGAATGTCAGCGACGAGGCGATGGCGATGGAACAGGCAGGTTTCGCGCCGCTGCTGGTCGAAGGCGCCGAGGACAACATCAAGGTGACCACGGTGGCGGATTTCGCGCTGGCCGAGTTCCTTCTTTCAAGGACTGCATGATGCGCGTGGGTACCGGTTTCGATGTGCATGCATTCGGCGAGGGCGACCATGTCGTCTTGGGCGGCGTGCGGGTGCCGCATGCGCACGGCGTGGTCGCGCATTCCGACGGTGACGTGGTGATCCATGCGCTGTGCGATGCGATTTTCGGCGCGTTGGCGCTGGGCGACATCGGTCGGCATTTTCCACCCACCGACGAGCGCTGGCGCGATGCCGACAGCCGCCAGTTCCTGCGCCATGCAGCGAGGCTGATGGCTGAGCACGGCTACCGCCTGGGCAATGCCGACGTCACCGTGATCGGCGAGGCACCCAAGGTGACTCCGCACGCGCAGGCGATGCGCGAAAACCTGGCGGCCGACCTCGACAGCGAGGTCGATCGTGTCAGCGTGAAGGCGACCACCACCGAAAAGCTCGGCTTTTGCGGTCGCGGCGAAGGGATCGCGGCCCAGGCCTGCGTTCTGCTGGAGCGCGTGTGAGCGAAGTCGAAGCCCGCAGCGCAGTCGGCCGGCTGCACGATCAGCTGGAGGCCATGGTTGGCGTGCTTGGTCGGCGCGATGACGATGCCCCGCTGAGCGCCGGGCAGCAGTTCGAGCTGCGTCAGCAACTCGACCAGCTGCATCCGGCCGATATTGCCTTCATCCTCGAATCGCTGCCGCTGGACGACCGCCTGGCGGTCTGGCAGCTGGTCAAGGCCGATCGCGACGGCGATATCCTGCTGGAAGTGTCCGACGCGGTGCGCGAAACGCTGATCGCGGACATGGACCGGCACGAGATTCTCGCCGCCGCCGGGACGCTGGACGCCGACGAACTGGCCGACCTGGTCGAGGACCTGCCCACCGCGATGCTGCCGGAGCTGATGGCGGGCCTCGATGCGCAACAGCGCGAGCAGGTGCAGTCGGCGTTGTCATGGGGGGATGACCAGCTCGGCGCGCTGATGGACTTCGAGATGGTCACCATCCGCGAGGACGTGAGCCTGGAAGTCGTGCTGCGCTATCTGCGTCGCTGGGACGAGTTGCCGGCGCAGACCGACAAGCTGTTCGTGATCAATCAGGACAACCTGCTGACCGGCGTGTTGCCGCTGCACTGGCTGCTGGTGAATTCGCCGGACAAGATGGTCAGCGAGGTGATGGCGCCGGACGTCAACACTTTTCACCCGGCGGACGATGCCTATGACGTGGCGCAGGCCTTCGAGCGCTACGACCTGGTGACCGCGCCGGTGGTGGACGATCGCGGCCACCTGATCGGCCGCATCACCATCGACGCGATGGTCGACGTGATCCGCGAGGAAGGCGAGAGCGAGGCGCTCAGCCGCGGCGGCCTGCGCGAAGAGGAAGACATCTTCGCTTCGGTGTGGGCCTCGCTGAAAAATCGCTGGTCGTGGCTGGCGATCAACCTGGTCACCGCATTCATCGCCTCGCGGGTGATCGGCCTGTTCGAAGGCTCGATCGAACGGCTGGTGGCGCTGGCGGCGTTGATGCCGATCGTTGCCGGCATCGGTGGCAATTCGGGCAACCAGACCATCACCATGATCGTGCGCGCGCTGGCGCTGAACCAGATCACTGCCGAGAGCGCGAAGCGACTGTGGCGCAAGGAGCTGACCGTGTCGCTGGTCAATGGCCTGGTCTGGGGCAGCGTGATCGGCATCGTCGCCTGGCTGCTGTACGACAGTGTGTCGCTGGGCCTGGTGATGACCGCGGCGATGACCTTGAATCTGCTGCTGGCGGCGTTCGCCGGGGTCGGCATCCCGGTGCTGATGACCCGCTTCGGGCGCGATCCGGCGCTGGGTTCCAGCGTACTGATCACCGCGATGACCGACAGCGGCGGTTTCTTCATCTTCCTCGGGCTGGCCACGATCTTTCTGGTCTAGCCCGGGCCGGGCGCGGAAGCCTGGCCGCAGGTTCGTTTCGACTCATCGTTCAAGAGCATCCCATGTCCGAACTTCCCCATGCCTTCGGCAATCCTCCGTTGAGCGGACGCCTGCGCGTCAGTGCCGAAGACTTCCAGGTCGAGGAAGTACTCGGCTATGACGCCGACGGTGCCGGTGAGCACGCCTTGTTGTGGGTGGAGAAGCGCGGGGCGAACACCGACTGGGTGGCGCGCGAACTGGCAAAGTTCGCCGGCGTCGCGCAGATGGCGGTCGGTTACGCCGGCATGAAGGATCGCCACGCGGTAACCCGCCAGGCGTTCTCGGTGCAACTGGCCGGCAAACCCGATCCCGACTGGTCGGCGTTTCCGCACGCCGAGGTGAAAGTGCTGGCGGCGACCCGGCATTCGCGCAAGCTCAAGCGTGGTGCCTTGCGCGGCAATCGCTTCGTGCTGGTCTTGCGTGAGGTGGCGGGCGATCGCCGGGCCGCCGAGCAGGTGCTCGCACAAATCGCCTTGCGCGGCGTGCCGAATTATTTCGGTGAGCAGCGCTTTGGCCGCGAAGGCGGCAATGTGGCCCAGGCGCGCGCGATGTTCGGTGGACGGCGCGTGGAGCGCGACAAGCGTTCGATGCTGTTGTCCGCGGTGCGCTCGCAGATCTTCAACAACGTGCTGGCGGCGCGGGTCGAACGCGGCGCCTGGGATACGCCCATGCCGGGCGAGATCTGGTCGCTGGCGGGCTCGCGCTCGTGGTTCGGGCCGGAGCCATTCAGCGATGCGCTGGGCGAGCGGCTGGCCCGGGCGGATATCCATCCGTCCGGCCCGCTATGGGGGCAGGGCGAGCCGCCGACCGTGGATGAGGCCGGCATGCTGGAACGGGAAATCGCCGCGCAGGACAGCGATCTGGTGGCCGGACTGGCCGCAGCGCGGATGGACCAGGAACGCCGGCCGCTGCGCCTGCTGCCGAAGGACTTGCGCTGGCGCTGGCTTGCCGACGAGGCGCTGGAGCTGTCGTTCGAACTGCCCGCCGGCGCGTATGCCACCGTCGTGGTGCGCGAGTTGGCCTCGATCCTGTAGGAGCGCACCGAAGTCAGCCCTTCAGCAGCACGACCACGGCACCCGTGCCGCCCATCGCCGGCCGGGCAGAGGCGAACGCGACCACATCGTCGCGCCGGCGCAACATGCGGTCAGTGAGTCCTTTCAGCACCGGTCCGTCTGCTTTCGAACGCAACCCCTTGCCGTGCACGATGCGCACGCAGCGCACACCGTGCTGTCTTGCTTCGGCGAGGAAGTCGATGATGCTGGCCTGCGCCGCGGCCGCGTTCATCTGGTGCAGGTCGAGGTCGTCCTGCACGCTGAATTGGCCACGCTTCAGCTGGCGCAGCAACTTCGGCGGATAGCCGTCGCGCAGATAGCTCAGCTCTTCGCCGACTTCAAGCACCGCCGGGTCGAAACCCATGTCCAGCAATTCGCCCGGCACCGCGGCCTCGTCGGCCTCCAGCATGCGCGGATGCGGCATGGGTCGGGTGACTGGTGGCGGCGCCGCAACGGGATCGAGTCGGCGCACCTCCCCGATCGCCTCGCGAAACAGCCGGCTGTCGTTGTCGTTGATCGGAAGGGAAGGGCGGCGCTTCATGGGTTCATGCTAACCAATGCGGCACGGCCGGGCGAATGGCTTTCATGGCGAAGGTCGGCGTGAAACCGGCTGCGCGCTCGGGTAGACTTCGGGACTTGAGTGGTGCGCTGTTGCGGGTTGGCGTGCGCGCCTGCACACAGTTTTCCACGGAGCATCATGCGAGTTCTGGTCAGCAACGATGATGGCGTGGATGCCCTTGGCATCCGCGTGCTTGCCGAGCGTCTCGGCGAAGTGGCGAAAGTGACGGTGGTGGCGCCCGACCGCGATCGCTCCGGCGCCAGCAATTCGCTCACGCTCGACGCGCCGCTGCGCGTATTGCCGATGGGCAATGGCTACTACCGGGTGGCCGGCACGCCTACCGATTGCGTGCATCTGGCCCTGGCCGGGCTGCTTGATGAAGAACCCGACATGGTCGTGTCGGGCATCAACAATTCCGCCAACCTCGGCGACGACGTCATCTATTCGGGTACGGTCTCGGCGGCGATGGAAGGGCGTTTTCTGGGCCTGCCGGCGATCGCCGTGTCGCTGGTCAGTCACGACCACAAGGGCGTGCACTACGATTCCGCCGCCAAGGCCGTGTTGCTGCTGATGCAGCGGCTGCTGGTCGATGCGCTGCCGGCCGACACCATCCTCAACGTCAACGTGCCCGACCGCCCCTGGGCCGAGATCCGGGGCTTCGAGGTCACCCGGCTGGGCCGGCGCCATCGCGCCGCGCCCTGCATCGCGCAGACCGATCCGCGCGGACGCCCGATCTGGTGGATCGGGCCGGCCGGCGAGGCGGACGATGCCGGCCCTGGTACCGACTTCAACGCGGTGCGCCGTGGGTTTGTCTCGGTCACGCCGATCCATGTCGACCTGACCCGTTTCCAGGCGCTGGAAAAAGTCAGCAGCTGGATGCAGCCCTTGAGCGACGAGATGGCCAGCGGCCGCGACAACGCCAGCGAGGTGGCCTGAGCCATGACGCTCTATCCACTGCCGGCGGCGGAACTGAAAGGCGAGGGCATGACCTCGCAGCGCGCACGCGACCGGCTGGCCGCGCTGCTGAAGGACAGCGGTATCCGCGATGCGCGGGTGATCGAAGTGATCCGCAACCTGCCGCGCCATCACTTCATCGACCAGGCGCTGCATTCGCGCGCCTACGAAAACGACGCGCTGCCGATCGGTCACGGCCAGACCATCTCGCAGCCCTGGGTGGTGGCGCGCATGACCGAGGCCCTGCTCGAGCATTTCGATGCCAGGCAGGGCATGCCGCAGAAGGTGCTGGAGATCGGCACCGGTTCCGGCTACCAGGCGGCGGTGCTGGCGGCGCTGGTGCCGCAGCTGTTCACGGTGGAACGGATCGAGGCTTTGCTGCGCCAGGCGCGCCGGCGTTTCCGCCAGCTGGGCCTGACCAATGTGCGTTCGCGCCACGACGACGGCAAGCTCGGCTGGCCGGACGAGGAGCCGTTCGACGCGATCATCCTCACCGCCGCCGGCGACACCATTCCCAGCCGCATCCTCGATCAGCTGAGCCCCTCCGGCGTGCTGGTGGCGCCGGTCGGCTCGCCCAGCCGGCAGACCCTGATCCGCATGCGCGGTGACGGCCAGGGTGACTTCATCCAGGAGGAGCTGGGTCCGGTCAGCTTTGTGCCCCTGCTTGGCGGCATCGGCTGATGCGCCTGTTTGCCGGACTGTATGCCCGCGCACTGACCTGGGCGCGCGAGCCACGGGCGCTGTATTACCTGTCCGGTCTCAGTTTCGTCGAAGCCTTCATTTTCCCGATTCCGCCGGAAGTGATGCTGGCGCCGATGATGCTGGGCAAGCGGCACAAGGCGTTCTTCTACGCCAACGTCAGCCTGCTGTCATCGTTGCTGGGCGCGCTGGTTGGCTACGTGCTGGGCCACTGGGCGTTTCATGCGTTGCGGCCGGTGCTCGATGCGCTGCATCTGCTGGCGCCGATCGAGCAGGGCGTTGCCGTATTGAGCAAGCAGATGGTGGAACACCACTGGGGCATGTTCGGCGTGTTGATCCTGGCCGCCTTGCAGCCGGTGGTGCCGATGAAATTCGTCACCTGGGCCTGCGGCATCATCGGCGTGCCGATCCTGCCGTTCCTGGCCTGCATCGGGCTCGGCCGCGGCAAGCGGGTCTGGCTGCTGGCCCTGCTGATCCGGCTGTTCGGCGAGCGGGCCGAGCGGATCCTGCACAAATATGTCGAGTGGATCGGCTGGACGGCCCTGCTGGCGCTGGGCTTGCTGCTGGCGTGGTGGTTCGTGCTGCGTTGAGTGATGGGCCCGTGAGCTGGCGTCGTCGCATGAAAAAGACCTCACGCCTCGGTATGCTGGTGCCCATGGATCGATATCTTCAATGGCCGGCCTTGCTGGTTGCAGCCTCCCTGTTGTCCGCCTGCGGCACCATGCGCAGCTCGGTGGTGGTGGAACCGGCGCCTGGCAGCCAATACCGGAACCCGCCCGTCACCACGGCGTCTCCCGCGGCCCGCACGCCGATACCGGGTGGCAGTTATGAGGTATCACACGGTGACACGCTCTACTCGATTGCCTTCCGCAATGGCGTGGATTTCCGCGACCTGGCCCAATGGAACTCGATTGCGGCGCCGTACACGATCTGGCCGGGACAACGACTGAGCCTGTCGCCACCGCGCACGCACGCTGCGGCGCCTTCGTCCGTACCACGTCGCACGACCGCGGGAAGCACGACAGCGGTGGCCGCGGCACCGGTCTTCGAACCCTTGCCGACGACCGCGCCCGCCACCCCGGCGGCGGGATCGGCGCCGGTAACGCCCCATGTCACGGCCGCTGCGGCGCCCGTGCCAGCACCCGTGCCGACGAGACCTGTCACGCCAGCGGTGGCGGCCACGGCACCGGGCGTGGTGCCGGTGGCCGGCGTGCCGGCGGCGCCACCCGCGGCCATGCCGCCGCCGGCGCCGCCTGCCGCGGGAGTTTCACGGGTGGTCAGTGGCGTGCAATGGCACTGGCCCGCCGACGGCACCCTGGTGGGGCGTTTCAGCAGCGGTGATGCGATTCCCGGCGTCGAGATCGCCGGCAAGTCGGGCGACCCCGTGCGCGCGGCTGCCGATGGCGTGGTGGTCTACAGCGGCAACGGCCTGGTCGGCTACGGCGAGCTGGTGATCATCAAGCACAGCGACAGTTTCCTGTCGGCCTACGGCCACAATCGCAAGCGCCTGGTCAAGGAAGGACAGCGGGTGAGCCGGGGGCAGCAGATCGCCGAGATGGGTTCGACCGGAACCACGCGCAACGAACTGGAGTTCCAGATCCGCAAGGATGGCAACCCGGTGGATCCGTTGGGCTATCTGCCGCCGCGTTGAAGTGTTCGGTGGCGATGAAGATCACCGCGGTCGCCGGCTGGCGACCAGGTTGACTCAGCCTGGCGGCAGGATGAACGCCGCGATCACCCGTCGGCCTTCGCCGGCCAGCAGGTTGTAGGTGCGCGCCGCGGCGGCGTTGTCCATCACTTCGATGCCGATGTTCTTGCGCAGGAAACCGGCCATGAACTCGGCGGCCGGGAAACTCTGGCGGCTGCCGGTGCCCAGCACCACCAGCTCCGGCTGCAGTGCCAGCAGCTGCTGCACATGGCTGGCATCGAGCATGTCCGCGGCCGTGACCGGCCAGTTCTCGACCGCCTTGTCGGGCGCCAGCAGGAAGCTGGAAGTGAGCTCGCGATCGATCAGGGTGACGCCCTGCGCGCCCACGCGGCGCACATACAGATAACCCTCGGGACGTTCCAGCGACAGATCCATCAGCGTGGCAAGGCGATCTTCGGCTCGTCGACGTTGCGGCGGAACAGCACGACGACATGGCCGATCTGGTGGACTTGTTCGGCCCCGGTGCCGCCGGTCAGCACGTCGATCTGGGCCTGCCGCTCGTCCTTGTCGCCGCCGGACAGCTTCACCTTGACCAGTTCGTGGATAGCCAGCGCCTGGTTCAATTCCTTCACCACCGCCTCGGTGGCGCCCTTGTTGCCCAGCAGGACGACCGCGCTCAGGTCATGGGCGAGGCTGCGCAGGTAACGGATCTGCGAGGAGGAAAGGGCCATGCGGTGGGGCTCGATTCACGGTTGATGAACGGCAAAGGGTATCATGCTGGCATCCCGTTCCCAATCGGCGACTGCAAACGACATGGCCCGCAGCAAAAGCAGTGCAGTCTGGCTGCGCGAACATTTCAACGACGAGTATGTGAAAAAGGCCCAGGCTGACGGCCTGCGTTCGCGTGCCGTGTACAAGCTGGAGGAGCTGATCGAGCGTGATCGGCTGCTCAAGCCCGGTATCAATGTGGTGGACCTTGGCGCGGCCCCGGGCAGCTGGTCGCAGCTGGTGCGCAACCGGCTCGGCGACAGCGGCAAGGTCTTCGCGCTGGACATCCTGCCGATGCAGAGCATCGCCGGGGTCGATTTCCTGGAGGGTGACTTCCGTGAGGAAAGCGTGTTGCACGAGCTGGAATCGCGCCTGGAAGGCCTCAAGGTCGATCTTGTACTGTGCGATATGGCCCCCAATATGAGTGGTGTGGCACTGGCCGACCAGATCCGCGCGATGTCCCTGGCCGAGCTGGCGCTTGATTTCAGCCGGCAGTGGCTGAAACCGGGCGGTTCGTTCCTGATCAAGTTGTTTCAGGGTGTCGGCTTTGACGATTACTTGCGCAGCTTGCGCGCGGACTTCATCCGCGTGACGATGCGTAAACCTAAGGCCTCACGCGCGCGTTCGCGTGAGGTGTATGCGCTGGCAACGGGCCGCAAACCCGTTGCCGCGTCACCGGGCGAGAACCGTGCATGAATGAAACAGCGAAAAATGTGTTGCTCTGGGTGATCATCGCGGTGGTCCTGTTCACCGTGTTCCAGAACTTCAATCCGCGCAGCTCCGCCTCTTCGGACATGGCTTACAGCGCGTTCGTGCAAAGCGTGGACAACGGCAACGTGGCCAATGCCACGATCGGTGCCGACCAGCCCGCCACGATCAGCGGCAAGCTCAAGGATGGCAGCGCGTTCCGTACGGTTGCGCCGATCCTAGGCTTCTCCACCAACGAGGTGGTCAAGCAGATGCAGGACAAGGGCGTCGAGGTTCGTCAGGATCCCTCCGAGGGCTTCTCGCTGATCGGCCTGCTGGTGAGCTGGTTGCCGGTGTTGCTGATCGTCGGCGTGTTCATCTGGTTCATGCGCCAGATGCAGTCCGGCGGTGGTGGCCGTGGCGCGATGAGCTTCGGTCGTTCGCGCGCCAAGCTGCAGGGCGAGGATCAGATCAAGGTCAACTTCAGCGACGTCGCCGGTTGCGACGAGGCCAAGGAGGAGGTCGGCGAGCTGGTCGAGTTCCTGCGCGATCCGTCCAAGTTCCAGAAGCTGGGTGGCAAGATTCCGCGCGGCGTGCTGATGGTCGGCCCGCCGGGTACCGGCAAAACCCTGTTGGCCAAGGCGATTGCCGGCGAAGCCAAGGTGCCGTTCTTCGCGATTTCCGGCTCCGACTTCGTCGAAATGTTCGTGGGCGTGGGCGCAAGCCGCGTGCGCGACATGTTCGAGCAGGCCAAGAAGCACGCGCCGTGCATCATCTTCATCGACGAAATCGACGCCGTGGGTCGCCATCGTGGCGCCGGCCTGGGCGGCGGTCACGACGAGCGCGAGCAGACCCTCAACCAGTTGCTGGTCGAGATGGACGGCTTCGAAGGTACCGAGGGCATCATTGTGGTGGCGGCGACCAACCGACCCGACGTGCTGGATCCGGCCTTGCTGCGTCCGGGCCGCTTCGATCGCCAGGTCGTGGTAGGCCTGCCGGACGTGCGCGGTCGCGAGCAGATTCTCAAGGTGCACATGCGCAAGGTGCCGACGGCCAGCGATGTGAACGCGATGACGATTGCGCGCGGAACCCCCGGATTCTCCGGTGCCGACCTGGCCAACCTGGTCAACGAGGCGGCGCTGTTCGCGGCGCGCGAAAACGCGCGTGAGGTGCGGATGATGCATCTGGACAAGGCGCGCGACAAGATTCTGATGGGTACCGAACGCCGCTCGATGGCGATGAGCGAGGACGAGAAGAAGCTGACCGCCTATCACGAGGCCGGTCACGCCATCATCGGGCGCCTGGTGCCCGAGCATGACCCCGTCTACAAGGTCACCATCATCCCGCGCGGGCGCGCGCTGGGCGTCACCATGTATCTGCCCGAAGGCGACAAGTACAGCATCAATCGCGTGGCGATCCAGTCCCAACTGTGCTCGCTGTATGGCGGTCGTGTGGCCGAAGAGTTGATCTTCGGTGCGGACAAGGTCACCACCGGTGCCTCCAACGACATCGAGCGGGCTACCAAGATGGCGCGCAACATGGCGACCAAATGGGGTCTTTCCGACGAGCTGGGTCCGATCACCTATGGCGAGGATGAGGATGAAGTATTCCTCGGCCGCTCGGTGACCCAGCACAAGAGCATCTCCAACGAGACTGCCAGCAAGATCGATGGCGTGGTGCGCGGCATCCTGGATCGTGCTTACGCGCGCAGCACGGAATTGCTGACGGCCAACCTCGACAAGCTGCACGCGATGGCCGACGCCTTGCTGCAGTACGAGACGATCGACGCGCATCAGATCGACGACATCATGGCCGGGCGAGTACCCGGGCCGCCGGCGGACTGGTCCAAGACCGCGTCGACCGGCAGCACGCCACCGCCTCCGCCGCCGAAGGGTGACGCCGGGCCGGCGGTGGGCAAGGTCGGCGATCCCGCCCCGCAGAATCGCAACGGCTGGAGTGGCTGATCGTCGTTTGGACGGCTATTCGGCGAGACGCGAAAAGGGCGGTCATTGACCGCCCTTTTCGCGCATGGACACGATGCGATGAGTCGGGCGAAGAAATTTTGCGAAAAGGGTTGACGCAAGCGGCCGGAGTCTGAATAATTCCGCTTCTGGCTTCGCCGCCTTGCTTCCCAGACACAAGACCGGCGTGGCAAAGGTTTTACAGTGCGCCCGTAGCTCAGTTGGATAGAGTACCTGGCTACGAACTAGGTGGTCGGGAGTTCGAATCTCTCCGGGCGCACCATTTTTATTCAGTGAGACGGGATGCGTTTTTCCCGTCTTGTTTTCAACCGGAAGCTTGTAGGGTTCGGGTGAAAACGGCGACAGGGAATACCAAGGTGTGCTTCGATACGATTGACTGGGCGAGGCGTCACCCGTAACATTTCAAGGCTTCGGTGGCGACATTGCCGGGGATTCGAAAGCGGGGTATAGCTCAGTCTGGTAGAGCGTTGCGTTTGGGACGCAAAAGTCGGGGGTTCGAATCCCTCTGCCCCGACCAGCGACACGTTCTGCGATAGTGACTGCGCCTGTAGCTCAACCGGATAGAGCATCGGCCTTCTAAGCCGACGGTTGCAGGTTCGAGTCCTGTCTGGCGCACCAGTTGCAAGATTTATGGTGGGTGTAGCTCAGCTGGTTAGAGTCCCGGATTGTGATTCCGGTTGTCGTGGGTTCGAATCCCATCATCCACCCCAGTTCCAATCCGTCAGCGCGGATGCAATCAGTTCATGGGCCGTTAGCTCAGTTGGTAGAGCAGTTGACTCTTAATCAATTGGTCGAAGGTTCGAATCCTTCACGGCCCACCAATAAAACAGCCACCCAGGGAAATCCGGGTGGCTGTTCTCTTTTGAGCTTCCGCACGGGTTGCCCCTGCCTGCCATGGAGGCAAGGGACGAGGCGGACTTGGGCGGGTCCGCCGGTGATCTTCCCTTTCGAGTGATGCGCTGACTCGCGCTCAGATAGTCTTCGCCAACTCCTCGGCCAGTCCGGTATAGCTGCCGGGCGTCAGCTCCAGCAGGCGCTGCTTCGCCCCCGTCGGCAAATCCAGTCCGCCGATGAATTCGCGCATCGAGTCCTTGGTGATGCCATGGCCGCGGGTCAGTGCCTTGAGCTGTTCGTACGGCTCGGGCAGGCCGTAGCGGCGCATCACGGTCTGCACGGCTTCGGCCAGCACTTCCCAGCTGTTGTCGAGGTCGGCGGCGATGCGTTCGGCATTGACGTTGAGTTTGCCCAGGCCTTTCTTCAGCGATTCCAGGGCGACCAGGCTGTGGCCGAACGCGGTGCCCAGCGCGCGCAGCACCGTGGAGTCAGTGAGGTCGCGCTGCCAGCGGCTGATCGGCAACTTTTCCGCGAAATGCCCGAGCAGCGCGTTGGCCAGACCGAAGTTGCCTTCGGCGTTCTCGAAGTCGATCGGGTTGACCTTGTGCGGCATGGTCGAGGAACCGACTTCGCCGGCCTTCAGCGTCTGCTTGAAGTAGCCCAGCGAGATGTAGCCCCAGATGTCGCGGGCCAGGTCGATCAGGATGATGTTGGCGCGGCGCACGGCGTCGCAGTATTCGGCGACGCCGTCGTGTGGTTCGATCTGGGTGGTGTAGGCGTTGTAGCCGAGCCCGAGGCCTTCCACGAAGCGCTGCGAGAACGCGCGCCAGTCCACTTCCGGGTAGGTGATGGCGTGGGCGTTGTAGTTGCCGACGGCGCCATTGATCTTGCCGGAAATCTCCACTGCGGCGAGTTGCTGGCGCTGGCGTTGCAGGCGCGCCACCACGTTGGCGACTTCTTTTCCGAGGGTGCTGGGCGAGGCAGTCTGGCCGTGGGTGCGCGAGAGCAGCGGCAACGCAGCGTTGGCGTGTGCCAGTTCACGCAGTTGGGCAATCACCGCGTCGAACTGCGGCAGCAGCACCTGTTTGCGCGCGTCGCGCAGCATCAGTGCATAGGAAAGGTTGTTGATGTCCTCGCTGGTGCAGGCGAAGTGCACGAACTCCTTCGCCTGCGCCAGGCTGGCGTCGGCGCCGATCTTTTCCTTGATGAAGTACTCGACCGCCTTCACGTCGTGATTGGTGGTCGCCTCGATCGCCTTGATGCGCTCGCCATCGGCTTCGCTGAAGTTGTCCGCGATCGCTTTCAAGGTCGTGATCTGGTGGGCATGGAAGGCTGGGAGTTCGACGATCTTCGCTTCGGCGGCCAGCGCCAGCAGCCATTCGATCTCCACTTGCACGCGGCGATGCATCAGGCCGAACTCGCTGAAGATCGGGCGCAGCGACGCGACCTTGCTGGCGTAGCGGCCGTCCAGCGGCGACAGGGCGGTAAGGGAAGAGGGCATCGGGAAATTTCCGGCAGGGCAGGTAAACGCGCATTCTACAACGTGTGCAACGGGTGCCCGCCCCGTGCCGCGGCACGCCAGCCCTTGATCTGGCGCGAATCGCGCCTATCGTGGCTGGATATTCCTCCCCGACCCCAAGGAACTCGCATGACCACCTTCCGCATCGAACATGACAGCATGGGTGAGTTGAAAGTCCCCGTGGACGCGCTTTACGGAGCACAGACCCAGCGCGCCATCGACAATTTCCCGATCTCCGGCCTGCACCTGCCGCGCCAGTTCATCCGTGCGCTGGGCCTGATCAAGGCCGCGGCGGCCGAGGTCAACCTGGCGATGGGTCATCTGAAGAAGAACCAGGCCGCGGCGATCCGCAAGGCCTCGCTGGCAGTGGCGGAAGGGCAGTATGACGCGCAGTTCCCGATCGATATCTTCCAGACCGGCTCGGGCACCAGCACCAACATGAATGCGAATGAGGTGATCGCGCATCTGGCAGTGAAAGGCGGCACCAAGGTGCACCCGAACGATCACGTCAACTACGGGCAGAGTTCGAATGACGTGATTCCCACTGCGATCCATGTCAGCGCCACGCTCACCACCAGCGAACAGTTGTTGCCGGCGTTGAAGCACCTGAAAAAGACGATCGACAAGCGCGCACGCGAGTTGAAGAACACGGCCAAGACCGGCCGCACCCATCTGATGGACGCGATGCCGATCACCTTCGGCCAGGAGCTGTCGGGCTGGTCGGCGCAGGTCGGCTCGGCGATCGAACGGATCGAGGACGCGCTCAAGCGCATGTGCAGGCTGCCGCTTGGCGGTACCGCCGTCGGCACCGGCATCAATGCCGATCCGAAATTCGGGCCGGCCGTAGCGGCACAGCTGAAGAAGATCACCGGGGTGAAGTTCGAGTCGGCGGAAAATTATTTCGAGGGCATGGCGGCGCAGGATTCGGCGGTGGAGTTGTCCGGCGCGCTGAAGACGCTGGCGGTATCGCTGATGAAGATCGCCAACGACCTGCGCTGGATGAACTCGGGGCCGCTGGCAGGTCTGGGTGAAATCGAGCTGCCCGCCCTGCAACCGGGCTCGTCGATCATGCCGGGCAAGGTCAATCCGGTGATTCCCGAGGCCACCGCGATGGTCGCCGCGCAGGTGATCGGCAACGACGCCTCGATCACCATCGCCGGCCAGTCCGGCAACTTCCAGCTCAACGTGATGCTGCCGCTCATCGCGCACAACCTGCTGCAGTCGATCGGGATACTGTCCAACGTGTCCGTGCTGCTCGCCGACAAGGCGATCGCCGGCTTCAAGATCAACAAGGCACGGGTGAGCGAGGCGCTGGCGATGAACCCGATCCTGGTCACCGCGCTGAATCCGGTGATTGGTTACGAGAAGGGTGCGGCTACCGCCAAGCAGGCTTACAAGGAACATCGCCCGATCATGGACGTGGCGCTGGAGACCACCGGGTTGTCGAAGGACGAGCTGAAGAAGCTGCTCGATCCGATGGCGTTGACCAGGGGTGGCATTCACGGCGGGAGTGGTGGCTGAATTCGCTTCCTGCGAAGTGTGGTGCTGCACCCAAAGCCCTCTGCACCGTGCACAGGGCTTTGGGTGTCCGGATCAATCGGAGAACACGGCAGCGCCTTTCTTGCCGTCCTTGTCCTGCATGTCCTTGCCGCAATCATCGACGTCCTTCTGCTGCATGGTTGCGTAGGGCTTGAACTCGGGCATCGCCGCAGCAAGTTTTTGCTGCGTGGACAGCAGGTCGGGCATCCGCTCGCACAACTTGGCAGCCGCTGCCTGGATCTTGTCGGTTTGTGGCTTGATGGCTGCTTCGATGTCCTTGTCGCTCTTGCCGGTGAGTGCGCCCCATACCCCTTCCTTGGCGGCATTGAGGCCCAGGTCGGCACCTTGTGCGCCGATATCCATGCCGCTTTCGGCGATACCGACGATCTGCTTGCGGTAGTCCACCAGCAGGGCATGTTGCGCCGGCGTGGCTGCCACCTTGTTGCCTGCAATCAGCAAGTCGCCCTGCGGAGTGATCTCGGCTTTGGGACGTGAATCCTTGTCGTTGTGGTGGCTATCGTTGATGTGAACGCTGTTCACGTCGATGTTCTTGGTGGCCAGCTCCTGCTTCGCCTCCTGCATCGCCTTCCGGATTTCTCCGGAAATCATCGACGGGGAGGTTTTTTCGTCGGCGTCCTTGACTGCCTGTGCCGCGTCGCCGGCAACGCCTGGCTGGGAGTCGGCGTATCTGGACTGGCTGCAGGCGGCCAGTGGTAGCCACAGGATCAGTGCGAGCGTGCTGAAAGTGATGTGCTTCATGGGTGTTCTCCTTTATCTACAGAAGCGGTACGGATCGAATCGGGCATGGGGGGGAGGGGCCGCATGTCGGCCCGTCCTTCGCGAGACTCAGCTGTCGTCGCGCCAGCGGCGGAACCAGACGGCACCGGCGAGCAAGCCGAGGCCGACCACCACACCGATCCATAAGTCCGGCGACGCCAGCAGGTGATAGGTGTTCGCCAGGTCCATGAAGCCCATGTTCGGATAGCCGTCGACACTGCTGGAGGCAGCACCGCCGTGCGCATTGAATAGGCTACCGGTGCCGGGGAAGGCGCTGAACAGGCCACGCTGCACGATGTTTTTCCAGAACCAGGCCGTGGGCAGGTTGAACAGACCCATGATGCCGAACCAGCTGATGATCAGGCCGCTGGCCACCGGCAGTGCGACTGCCCACAGGAAGGGCTTGTTGCGGGCCCAGGCCGAGCAGAGCAGGAGCCAGCCGATCGAAGGCAGCGCCCACAGTACATACAGCGGGATGTAGCCGATCAGGTTGAACATCACCCGGAACGGATGCGCCAATACCAGCAGCTGCCAGACATTCACGCCGTGGAAGGACAGGGCTATCGCCAGGATCAGCAGTTGCAGCATGCCGACCACGATGCCCATGACCACCGCAATGATCGGTGCCAGTACGGTGGCGCTCAATACCTTGGACAGTACGGTGCTGGAGTCTGAAACCGGGAGCGACTTCCAGAACAGGATGCTGCGGTCCCGACGATCGTCGTAGAGCGCGCCCAGACAGTAGAAGAACACCACGAAGCCGAGTACCACGGACAGCAGGCCCATCGCCGAGTACATCGCCAGGTCCAGCGCGAAGCCCACCTTGCTCAGGTCACCGGCATCCATGTCGGCAATGACTCGCTGCAGACCGCCGCTGGCCCCGAAGTGGATGCCGTGACTGGCACCGAGGACTTCGGCGGTGATGATGCCCATGATGTTCAGCAGCAGGAAGATGCCGCCGGTGATGATCGGTGCCCAGAAGAAGCCGCCCCGGTGCTCCCAGAATTCGCGCTTCACCAGCCAGTACACATTGTTCCAAGTCTGGGTTTTCATGCGTAGGTTCCTTTCATGGTGGCGACGAACAGGTCGCTGATGGACGGCCGGCGGGTTTCTCCCAGCTGTTCCAGCACCGCGCGGTTCGCGCCGTCAAACAGAAAAATGCTCTTGCCGAAGACCTGACGTTCGTCCAGCGGCTTCAATGCGCGGGCCGCGTCGGCCTTGTCGGCATTCACCATGACTTCGATGTAGCGCTCGCCGACCGCGTCCATGTCGGCATCCAGCACGATCTTGCCGTCGCGGATGAACATCAGGTCGGTGAGGATGTGCTCGACTTCCTCCACCTGGTGCGTGGTGACGATGATCGTCTTGTTCTCGTCGAAGTAGTCTTCCAGCAGGTTCTGGTAGAACTGCTTGCGATAGAGAATGTCCAGGCCAAGCGTGGGCTCGTCAAGGATCAGCAGCCTGGCGTCGATCGCCATCACCAGCGCCAGATGCAATTGCACGATCATGCCCTTGGACATCTGCCGCACGCGCTGGTTGGACGTGAGCTTGGTGCGTGCCAGGAAGGCCTCGCACTTGGCGCGGTTGAAACGCGGGTGCACGTTGGCGACGAAGTCCACCGCCTGGCTCACCTTGATCCAGCGTGGCAGCACGGCCACGTCGGCGATGAAGCACACTTCGCCCATCAGCTTGTCGCGCTGCTTGCGCGGGTCGAAACCCAGCACGTTGAGCTCGCCACTGAAGTCGGTCAGGCCCAGGATCGCCTTCAGCGCGGTGGTCTTGCCGGCGCCGTTGGGGCCGATCAGGCCGACGATGCGACCGGGCTCGATCTGGAAGCTGACGTTGTCCAGCGCCAGCGCCGATTTGTATCGCTTGGTCAGGCCACTGGCCGTGATCACCGCACTCATGATTTTTGCTCCATGTCGGTACCGCCTTCGCGCTTGTCCGTGGCCGCTTCGCGCAGCAGCGTCTTGAGATCCAGTCCCAGCCGTTGCAGCCGTGCAAACAGCGTCGGCCATTCTTCGCGCAGGAACCGCTCCCGTTCCGATTTCAGCAGCGCCTCGCGAGCGCCTTCAATGACGAACATGCCCAAGCCCCTCCGTTTTTCAACCAGTTGTTCGTCGACCAGTTCCTGGTACGCCTTGGATACGGTCAGCGGATTGATCTGATAGTCCGCTGCCACCTGGCGTACCGACGGCAGCGGGTCGCCCTCGTTCAAGGCGCCGTCCAGGATCATCGCCACCACACGTTCGCGCAGTTGACGATAGATCGGGACGCTGTCGTTCCAGGTAATGGTCATGTCTTATTCCTTGCTGATGCGACCGAATTTGTTGCCGAACGAATAGTAGGGCATGACCAATTGCGACCCGAGCAGGCTGAACTGCTGTGTGTTGCCGGATCCGTCCAGGCGCCCCAGGGTCGGCACTGAGCCGATGGCGGCGGTGTCGTTATCGTTCAGCAGGGCGGCGCTGCGCATTTCGGCAGCACTTGGATGGACCTGGACCGGCGCCAGGTTGGTGATGCGGGCGGCGCCATGCTGGCTGGCTGCGGCAGGCTTGCTGTCAACGTTGTAATTGACGACGCTCAGGCTGGCGACGGTGAGCAGGATGGCGGCGGCGCTGGCGATCAGGTTGTGCGCTTTCATGACGGGCCTCCTTGGTGACCTCGTTTGGTGGTGTTGTAGTGAACTATAACACCGACTTTTACAGCGTCAAGAGGAAAGTTGCCCATTGGCAACATGACTGATGGCCTAGGCGGTTCGGCGGACGGATCGCGTCAAATGGCCCTGCGGGCCGGGACGCCAGCGCTGCCGGCAACCACCGGGCTGGCAGCAGCATGCTTGAATGTGCGCATCAATCCGGAGGTGGATGCGGAGCTTGAATTGGCGGGCAAGACCGTCGTTGTCACGGGCGCGAGCAAGGGCATCGGGTTGGCTTGCGCGATCGCCTTCGCGCGCGAAGGCGCCAGGGTGATCGGCGTATCCCGCGATCCGGCGAATCTGCGTGCCGCGCAGGAGCACCTGGCATCCCTGGGTCTGGCCATGAAGGTGCAGCCAGCGGACCTCAAGGACGCTGTCGCAGCGCATTCGGCAATGGAACGCACCGGCAACGATCACGGCCCGATCGACGTGCTGGTCAACTGCGCCGGTGCCGCCCGCCGCGCTGTGCCGGAGGAACTCGATGCGGCCGCCATCCTGTCGGCAATGCAGGCCAGGTACCTCAGCTACATGCACGCGATTGATCCGGTGATCCGCCGCATGGGCACGCGCGGTACGGGCAGCATCGTCAACGTGATCGGGCAGGGCGGCCGTCAGGCCAATCCGCAGCATATCGGTGGTGGTTCGGCAAACGCGGCCTTGATGCTGGCTGCGGTGGGCTATGCGAACGCATACGCCGGCAAGGGGGGCGGGTGAATGCGATCAACCCCGGCATCACCCGCACCAGTCGCGTCGACGAAGGCCTGGATGTCGCAGCGCGTACCAGCGGCAAATCGCGCGAGGCGGTGCTGGCCAGCCAGCTCGCTGGCATTCCGCTGGGACGCATGGCCGAGCCGGCGGAGATTGCCGACGTCGCGGTGTTTCTGGCGTCGGCGTGTGCCAGCTATGTCACTGGCGTGATCATCCCGATGGATGGCGGCAAGACCTCGGCTATCTGATCGCGCCCAGGAGAAGACCGGCAGATTGCCGGCCTGCTCGGCATGTTTTTCCGGCGATCACTCCCTGGCGGCGTAGACCTGTCTGCCACCCACCCAGGTCTGCAGCACCCGGGTATTCCAGAGCTTGCTGGAAGGATCTTTCATGACATCGTGGTCGACCAGGATGAAGTCGGCCCACTTGCCCGGCTCCAGCGTGCCCAGGGTCTTCTCGGCGTGCTCGGCATACGCTGCGTCGAGGGTGAATGCACGCAGCGCCTCGGTCAGCGTCAGGTCCTGCTGCGGATACCAGCCGCCCGGCGGCTTGCCCTGGTGATCCTCGCGGGTGACCGCCGAATACAGACCGTAGAACGGATTGGGCGACTCCACCGGAAAATCCGAGCCGCCGGCAATCACCGTGCCCTGCTTGAGGAAACGCTGCCAGGCATAGGCGCCCTTGATCCTGTCGTGGCCGATGCGGTGCTCGGCCATGTTCATGTCCGACGTGGCGTGGGTGGGCTGCATCGAGGCGATCAGCTGCAGGTTCACGAAACGGGGAATGTCCTGCAGCGAGACGATTTGCGCGTGCTCGACGCGGTTGCGCAGAGCCCTCGCGTCAGGGTGGGTCTTGTATGCCGCCGCGAAGCTGTCCAGCACTTCGCGGTTGGCGCGGTCACCGATCGCGTGGATGCCCACTTGATAGCCCTTGCCGAAGGCCTTTTCGATCTTCGCGGTCATCGTTGCCGGTGGAAGGAACAGCAGGCCACTGTTGCGCGGGTCATCGGAGTAGGGCTTGAGCATGGCCGCGCCACGGCTGCCCAGTGCGCCGTCGGCGAACAGCTTGACGGCACGCACGGTGAGGAAGTCGTTGCCGTAGCCGATCAGCGGGCCGTCCTTGCTGATCGCATCGAAATCGTCGCCCGTGTCGCGGATCATCGCGTAGATGCGCGCAGTCAACTTGTGCGCGTCGGCGTACTGGCGATACAGCTGGTAGCTTTCCAGATCGATGCCGGCATCGCTGACGCCGGTAAGGCCGACGCTGGCCATCTCGGCCAGCGCGGTGTCCAGCGCGGCCACCTTGTCCTGCGTGGTCAAGGCGGGAATCACGGCATTGACCAGGTCGCCGGCGCCATCGACGAAGACGCCATCCGGATTGCCGTTGGCGTCACGCTCGATGCGGCCGCCGCTGGGATCCTTGCTGGCCTTGGTGACGCCCGCCAGCTTGATTGCCGCCGAGTTCGCCCAGCCGGCGTGACCGTCGATGCGGCTCAGCCATACCGGCCGATCCGACACCACGGTGTCAAGTTCCCTGGCCGTCGGAAAGCGCCCCAGCTTCCAGATCTCCTGGTTCCAGCCGCCACCGCGGATCCATTTTGCCTCGGGGTGTGCGGCGGCATAGGCCTTCACTTTGGCCAGGGCTTCGTCCAGCGATGTCGTGCTGCTGAGGTCCACGCTGTTGCGCGCGTAGCCGAGTTCGAGCACATGGCCATGCGCATCGATCAGACCTGGCAACAGGGTTTGGCCGTGGCCATCGACGACCCTGGCGTTGCCCGCGCGTTGGCTCAGGTCAGCGCTGGTGCCGGTGGCGACCACCTTGCCCTGATCCACCAGCAGCGCCTGAAAATGTTGCAGCTTGCCGCTACCGTCCAGCGTGTAGCCGTTGACGTTGCTGACCAGCAGGTCGGCGGCCCGCGTGGCTGGCGACAGTGCCAGCAGGGCAAGCAGTGAGAGGCACAGCGAACGGTTCATGGATGGATTCCGGTGGCGGATGAACGAAGCTCCAGTGTGTCGCTCTGGCCAGGGTTTTTCCACCGCGTGCAGCGCTCGAGAATCCGGTTGACCCTCGACGTAAAGCGGATATATTCAGAACAATCTGGCAGAAAATTGATTATTCATGATCAATCGTCCCTGAAGGGAAACGACGATGACGGTATTGAGCGGCGCCTTGCAGGACCTCAACGATTTGTATTTCTTCGCGGCGGTGGTCGAGCACGCCGGGTTCTCCGCGGCCGGTCGCGCCCTGGGCGTACCGAAGTCACGTCTGAGCAAACGGGTGGCGCAACTGGAGGAGCGCCTTGGTGTACGCCTGCTGCAGCGGACCACCCGCCGCTTCGTGGTGACCGAAGTGGGCGAACGCTTCTACGGCCATTGCCGTGCCGTGCTGGAAGAGGCCCAGGCGGCACAGGACGCGGTGGACGAATTGCGTGCCGAACCGCGCGGCGTGGTGCGCCTGAGTTGCCCGGTGTCGCTGGCGCAGACGGTGCTGGCGCATCTGCTGCCGGACTTCCTGGCGCTATATCCGAAAATGCAGGTGCGACTGTTGTCCAGCGATCGCCGGGTGGACGTGATCGGCGAGGGCTACGATCTGGCGATTCGCGTGCGCAACAAGCTGGATACCGATGCAAATCTGGTGGTCAGGGGCTTCGGCCATTCGCGCACCAAGCTGGTGGCCAGTCCGACACTGCTGAATGTCCATGGGCGACCGGCCCTGCCTGACGAACTGGCAAAGCTGCCTGCCTTGTCGATGCGTGAGCACGAAGGTGCGCAGACGTGGGAACTGATCGATGCGGATGGCATCCAGGTCAACGTGGAAGTGCAGGCGCGCCTGATCACCGGCGACTTCGCCGTGCTGCTGGAAGCCGCCCGCCGTGGCATGGGCGTGGCGTTGCTGCCGGAGTTCGTCTGCGCACCGGCGATCACCGCCGGCGACCTTGAAGTGGTGCTGCCGGAGTGGAGCGTGCCCGAAGGCACCATGCACTTCGTCTATCCCAGCCGGCGCGGGATGCTGCCCGGCGTGCGGGCGCTGGTCGATTTCCTGGCCGAACGGCTGCCGGCTACCACCTTGCTGAAGCACGAGCAGTGCAAGCAGCGTCCACTGGAAGCACTGCCGGGGTACTGATGCGCGCCACCGCGTCGATGCGCTACGCTCGACCTTTTTGGACATCCATACGGCCAAATGACAATGATCGAAACCAAGCTCCCGAAAGTCGGCACTACCATTTTCAGCGTGATGAGCCAGCTCGCGCTGGAGTACAAGGCGGTCAACCTGGGCCAGGGCTTCCCCGATTTCGAGCCGCCGCAGGAGCTGCGCGACGCACTCAACCGCGCCATGAACGAAGGCCGCAACCAGTACGCGCCGATGCACGGCACGGCCGCATTGCGCGAGCAGATCGCTCTGAAGACCGAGCGACTGTATGGCCGCAAACTCAATGTGGACACCGACATCACGGTGACTTCGGGCGCCACCGAGGCGATCTTCGCGGCGATCGCCGCGACGGTGCGCGCCGGTGAGGAAGTGATCGTGTTCGATCCGGCCTACGATTGTTACGAACCAGCCATCGACCTGCAGGGCGCGCGCGCGGTGCATATTCCGCTGACCGTGCCGGCGTTCTCGATCGACTGGCAACGTGTACGCGACGCGGTGACGCCGAAGACGCGGATGATCATGATCAACAGCCCGCACAATCCGTCCGGTGCGGTGTTGTCAGCTGCCGATCTGGAAGCGTTGGCGGCGATCGTGCGCGACACCCGGATCCTGGTGTTGTCGGACGAGGTGTACGAGCACATCGTCTATGAAGGTGCCCACGAAAGCGTGCTGCGTCATCCGGAACTGGCCGAACGCAGCATCGTGATCTCCTCCTTCGGCAAGACTTACCACTGCACCGGCTGGAAGGTCGGTTATGCGGTGGCGCCGGCCGCACTGTCGGCCGAGTTCCGCAAGGTGCACCAATACCTCACGTTCTGCACTTTCCATCCGGCGCAGGTTGCGTTCGCCGAGTTCATGGCCAGTACGCCGCGGCATTATCTGGACCTGCCGGCGTTCTACCGGGCCAAGCGCGATCGTTTCCGCGCGCTGCTGGCGCCATCGCGCTTCAAGCTGCTCGACGTGCCGGGCGGGTACTTCCAGCTGGTCGATTATTCGGCGATACGCGATGAGGACGACCTGGCCTTCAGCCGTTGGCTGGTCGAGCAGGGCGGCGTGGCCGCAATTCCGCTGACGCCGTTCTATGAGCGCGCGCCGGGAACCCGCCTGCTGCGGCTGTGCTTCGCCAAGAGCGACGCCACCATGGAGGCGGCGGCGGAACGGCTGTGCCGGCTATGAACATGCAGGCACTGAAAGTGTCGCTGATCCAGGGCGCCACCCGCTGGCATGACGCGCCGGCCAATCGCGACTACTACGCTGCCCTGGTGCGCCAGGCAAAGGGTAGCGATCTGATCGTGCTGCCGGAGACCTTCCTGTCGGGTTTCAGCAACGATACGCGCGCCAGTGCCGACACGATGCAAGGCGAAGGCGTGGCGTGGTTGCGGGCGCTGGCGGTCGAAGTGGGCGCGGTGCTCTGCGGCAGCCTGGCCATCCGCGAGAACGAGGTGGTCTACAACCGCCTGTTGTGGGTGAGGCCCGATGGCGGGTTTGCGCAATACGACAAGCGCCATCTGTTCCGCATGGCAGGCGAACACACGCGTTACGGCGGCGGCACCGAGCGGCTGATCGTGGAACTGAAGGGCTGGCGCATCTTGCCGCAGGTCTGTTACGACTTGCGTTTTCCGGTGTGGCTGCGCAACCGTCGGCTGGCTGCCGCCGCAGGCGGCATGGACTATGACTTGGCGGTGTTCGTGGCCAACTGGCCGGCGCCGCGTCGACAACCCTGGCGTACCCTGCTGCGCGCCCGCGCGATCGAGAATCTCAGCTACGTGGTCGGGGTGAATCGGGTGGGCGTGGATGGCAACGAGATTCCCTATGCAGGCGACAGCGCGGCAATCGACCCGCTGGGCGAGCCGTTGCTGGAACTGGGGGCGCAGGAACAGGTAGTGACGGTTACCCTGGATCCGGCGACGTTGCTTGCGCATCGCGAACGGTTTCCGGCATGGATGGATGCCGACGCGTTCGTGCTCGATCCCGCTTGAGTGCGACGGTGTCTGGCGGTCGCTCGACCGTCGTTCGGAGGAAAACAAAGAGGCCGCCCCAGGGCGGCTTCTTGTTTTCGAGTCGTCGCCATCGGACTCAGAGTATGGCCAGCACGGCCTCGGGTGGACGGCCAAGGGCGGCCTTGCCGTTGGCGACCACGATCGGGCGCTCGATCAGTTTCGGATGCGCCACCATCGCGGCGATCAGCGCCGGGTCATCGAGCAATGGATTGTCCAGGCCGAGCGTCCGGTAGTCGTCCTCGCCCTGTCGCAGCAGCTGACGTGCATGCATGCCCAACTGCTTCAGCAAGGTCGCCAGCTCGGCCGCCGTCGGCGGCGTGTCGAGATAGTTGACCACCTCGATGTCGCTGCCGCGTTCCTGCAGCAGAACCAACGTGGCGCGTGACTTCGAGCAGCGGTTGTTGTGGTAGATCCGCACCATGCTTCAGAGGTCCTGTATTGCCTAGCTCAACGATTGCCCGAACGGTTGCCGCCGCGACCCGGCGGGCGTCCACCGGCCGGGCCGCCGGGGCGTGCGCCGCCATGCGGACGGTTGCCGCCCTGGCCCTGCGGCCGAGCGGAACCCTGCGGACGATTGCCGCCTTGTCCCTGCGGGCGTGCCTGGTTGCCATGCGAACGATTGCCCTGCGCCTGGCCCTGACCCTGGCCCTGCGGGCGCGGACCACGATTGCCCGGCGCGCGATTGCCGGCCGTGCTGTTGCCGCGTGATTCACCAGCAAACCCGCTGTACGGGTTGCCCGCAGCACGACCTTCGCCACCGCTACGCGCAGCAAAGGGTTTGCCACCGGCCGGGCGACGATTGCCGGCAGCGCCGCCAACGGCATTGCCGCGCGGTGCACCGGGACGACCGCTGCCATCGCGGCTTTCGCCAGCGAACCAGGTGCGTACCGACGGCAGTTCCTGCCCCGGCGCCACGCGTCGGCTCTTGCCACCGCGAGCACCGGCCGCACCGGCGCCGCGCTCGGGGCGCGCCACGTTGCCGTTCACTTCCTTGCCGTCGCGACGCGGCGGCTTGCGACCGCGGGTCGGTTCCTCCCGGATGCGGTCATAAGCGCGTATTTCGCGCGCCTCGTCCTGACCGCCAGTCCAGGCCGTGCCGGCACCGCGTTCGGGACGGTATTCGGTGACGCTGCGGTTGGCACGACGCTGATGCAGCACCGGGCTGAGTGTCAGCACGGGTTGGGCCGCGCCCAGCCCGGTGGCCTGGCGCAACAGCTTGACGCTTTCGGCGTCGAGCGCTTCGCACTCGCCGCGGCGCAGGTTGCGCGGCAATTCGATCTTGCCGTAGCGGATGCGCTTCAGGCGGCTGACCAGGAAACCCTGCGAGTCCCACAGGCGGCGCACCTCGCGGTTGCGGCCTTCGCGGATCACCACGCGGAACCAGCTATGGCTGCCGCCGCGGCTGATCACCGCGATCTCGTCGAAGCGTGCAGGGCCGTCTTCCAGCTCCACGCCGGCTTTCAGCCGTTCGATGAGCTCGTCGGGGACTTCGCCGTGCACGCGGCACAGGTACTCGCGTTCGAGGCCACTTTTCGGGTGCATCAGACCGTTGGCCAGTTCGCCGTCGGTGGTCAGCAGCAGCAGGCCGGTGGTGTTGATGTCGAGTCGACCCACGGCGACCCAGCGCGCGCCCTTCAGGCGCGGCAGCTGTTCGAACACGGTGGGCCGACCCTCGGGATCGTCGCGGGTGGTCAGCACGCCCTCGGGCTTGTGGTAGATCAGCACCTCGGTGTCGTCGCGGCTGTCGGTGGCGACGACGAACTGCTTGCCGTCCATCACCACCCGATCGCCGGATTTCACGCTCATGCCGATTTCGGCGGGGGCGCCATTGAGTTCGACTTCGCCGGCCTGGATGCGCTGCTCGAGCATGCGGCGCGAGCCGAGCCCGGCATTGGCCAGCACTTTGTGCAGGCGCTCTTCCAGCACGGGGCAGTCGGTGTCGATGCGCGGTTCGCGCTTCAGGGATAGAACGGATTTCTGTGGCGCAGTCATGCGCGGTACTCCTCGGGATCTTGCTCGGCGGCGTCGGATTCGACGTCCGCGGCGGGGTTCGCTGCCTCGTCGGCAGTGGCAGTCGGGTGATCGGCGGATGGGCTCGTGTCGGAGCCGGGTTCGTCGTACTCGGGTGAAGCGGCTGACGCGTCGGCGTCGGCCGTGGTGTGGTCAGCATCTGCGGCGTCCGCGGATGCGTGGTGTTCGGTGTCATCGTGGTCCGCTTCGTGCTCCCGCTCGGCCGCAGCGTCCGCTTCCGGGTCGATCGACAGGTCGCGCACGATGCGCGCGGGCAGGGGCTCGGCCTCGAAGCGCATTTGCGGGTCTTCCATGTCGCGGATTTCCGACAACGGCGGCAGCTGGTCCAGCGATTTCAGGTTGAAGTAGTCGAGGAAGCTGCGGGTGGTGCCGAACAGCGCCGGCTTGCCCGGCACGTCGCGGTAACCGACCACGCGAATCCACTCGCGTTCTTCCATCGTCTTGATGATGTTGGAAGACACCACCACGCCGCGGATCTGCTCGATCTCGGGGCGGGTGATCGGCTGGCGATAGGCGATCAGCGCCAGCGTTTCCAGCAACGCACGCGAATAGCGGCTGGGGCGTTCGGTCCACATCCGCGAGATCCACGGGTGCACCTCCTGGCGCACCTGGTAGCGGAAGCCCGACGCGACTTCCTTCAGCTCGACACCGCGCCCCGCGCATTCTTCCGCCAGCGCTTCGAGCGCCTTGGCGATCTGCTCGCGGTTGACCTCGTCGGTGTCGACGAACAGGTCGCCCAGCTGCAGCACAGTCATCGGCTGGGTGGAGGCCAGCAGGGCGGCCTCGATGATGGATTTGAGTTGCTCGATCTGCATAACCTTGGGTCGGATGCCGTTTCGGTCGCTGTCGTTCAGAGGGTGTCGTTCATTCGCCGGAAGCTTCGATCACTGCCGGTTCGCCATCTTGTTCCTGATCCAGCGGCAGCTCGGGGATTTCCATGGCATGACCGGTCTTCGCTTTCACGTAGATCGCTGCCAGCGGTTCCTCCTGGATGATCTCCACCAGCATTTCCTTGGCCAGCTCGAGCATCGCCAGAAAGGTGACGACGATGCCCGGGCGTCCCTCGCTGACGTCGAACAGGCTCTCGAAGCGATGAAAGCTGCTGTCGTCGAGCCGGCTCAGCAATTCACCCATGCGCTGGCGCACGCTGAGCGCCTCGCGCTTGATCGCGTGATGCCCGAACAGTTCGGCCCGGTGCATCACGTCCTTCAGTGCCAGCAGCAGTTCGGTCAACTCCAGCGGCGGCGGCAACTTGATGACGTTGCGCTCACCCACCTCGGCATGGACCACCACGCTGTCGCGTTCCAGCCGCGGCATCGCCTCGATGTCCTCGGCGGCGCGCTTGAACCGTTCGTACTCCTGCAATCGCCGTACCAGTTCGGCGCGGGGATCCTCTTCCAGTCCTTCCTCGGCGGGTGGTCGTGGCAGCAGCAGCCGCGACTTGATCTCGGCCAGGATCGCGGCCATCAGCAGATATTCGGCGGCCAGCTCCAGCCGCATCACATCGCGCATCAGTTCGATGTAGCTCATGTATTGCCGGGTGATCTCGGCAACCGGAATGTCCAGGATGTCGAGGTTCTGCCGGCGGATCAGATACAGCAGCAGGTCCAGCGGTCCCTCGAACGACTCCAGGATGACTTCGAGCGCATCCGGCGGGATGTACAGATCCTGCGGCATCTGCAACATCGGCTCGCCACGCACGATCGCCAACGGCATTTCCTGCTGTTGCGGAACCGACGCGAAGGCGTCCTGCGTTGCAGGTACCGGGCTCTGCGGCTCGACGACGGGCTCAGTGCTCATCAATGCATGTCATGGGGCCGCCTTCGGCGGCTGGCAGTGCGTTCATCAGGATCGGAGTCATTCATTTGCCGGTGCGGCATGCGGATGTCCGTACTCGGAACACGGCGGTGAGGCGATATTCCCCGGGGTGCTGCGTTCGTCAAAAATCATACAAGGCGAGGCGTGGCGTACGCGCTCGTAACGACGGCATGATGAAGCCACTCGCTTGTGGTTCGGTCAGGCAGGTCGCCAGCGACCGTACACGCCAACTGCGGGTTGTCAGCCACGTCAGGGGCGCCAAGCCAACAACGGCGGGAATGAAATCGCGCCTGTTCGCTGGTCGGTTCGAGAGCAATCGCATGGTAACCAGAAGTCGCCGCTGTTGCTCGGCAAGCTGTTTCCGATGGTGCCACGCGTGCTGCAAGGGTAATGGCTGGTCAGCTTCAAGTCCAGCGCTGTCTGGCATGCGTCGGTCTGGCGCTGAAAAGTCCGTCTGGGCGATGGCAACTTTCGCAGCGGGATGGTGCGCAGGCACAATAGGCGGATGGCGCCGGGAAAGCGATGCACGCGGGCAGGCCAGGGGCGCCATCATGTGACCAAGAGCGTCGACTTGCGGCCGGCTTGCGTCAGGGCGAGGCGTCGTCTGCTGCAGGTTGTGCGGCCAGCTGGCTGCCTTGGTCGGCATGCCATGTTCCCGGAGCACCCGGTAGCGGGAGATGGGTGTCCGCTTTTGTCGGGTTCGACTCGCTGAAGGTGCCCCGTTCGCCGCTGCGAGGCATGTAGGTGTTGGACTGGCACGGTGGTTGCTTTGATACAGCCCGACAGGCGCAATCCGTTGTGGCATGGTTGCCTCGTCCATGCAGGAAGCGAGACGACGATTTCCAGGATGAAGGTGAAGCAGCGTCTTTGCCGAGAACAAGAGCAGACGCAAGCACAAACGGATGGTGGACTGATGGCGACCGACAAGAACGGACAGGATGGCGCGGCACCGGAGCAATTGCGTCCGGCGCGCATGCAGATCGAAACGACGGTGTTGATGAGCCGTCACGGCGAGTCGCACCCCACCGAGCTGGTGGACATCTCGGCAACCGGCGCCTTGTTGCGCCGCCCGCTCGGATGGTCGGGCGAGGTTGGGCAGAGTTGGGTGCTCGACATGATCTTCGGTCACAACCTGCATATCCATCTCGAGGCGTCGGTCGCGCGGATTTCCGATCATCACATCGGCTTTTCCTACAGCCGCATTCCGGAGGACAAGCAGGTGCCGCTGTGGAATCTGCTGGGTGGCTACGCCGACATCCTCGAGTACTGGAAAGACGGCTGAATCGATCCGCACGCACGGGGCCTCGCGCTCAAACGAAAAACGCCCGCATGGATCATGCGGGCGTTTCCCTTTGTGGCTGTTGGTGGCCGGGCTCAGGCCGCGGGCTTCTTCTCGTCGCGCAGCTCGCGGCGAAGGATCTTGCCCACGTTGCTCTTCGGCAATTCAGTGCGAAACTCGATCTGTCGCGGCCGCTTGTAGCCGGTGAGGCGATCGTGGCAGAACTGCTTCAGCGCCTCCTCGGTGAGTTGCGGGTCCTTGCGCACCACGAACAGCTTCACCACTTCGCCCGAATGTTCATCGGCCACACCGACGGCGGCAACCTCCAGTACGCCGGGATGCTCCATCACCACGTCTTCCACCTCGTTCGGATACACGTTGAAGCCGGACACCAGAATCATGTCCTTCTTGCGGTCGACAATGTAGAAGTAGCCGTGCTCGTCCATCTTCGCGATGTCGCCGGTATGCAGCCAGCCGTCCGCGCCGAGGACCTTGGCCGTTTCGTCAGGACGCTGCCAGTAGCCCTTCATCACTTGCGGACCGTGCACCATCAGTTCACCGACTTCGCCGGTGGGCAACGGCTGGCCTTCATCCGACCAGATGGCGACGTCGGTCGACGGCACCGGCAGGCCGATCGAGCCGTTGTACTCCTTCAGGTCCAGCGGATTGATGCACACCGCCGGTGAGGTCTCGGTCAGGCCGTAAGCTTCGGCCAGCGTGCAACCGGTGGTCTTCTTCCAGCGTTCGGCCACCGCGCGCTGTACCGCCATGCCGCCGCCGAGGGTGAGGTGCAGCTTGGAGAAATCCAGTTCGGCGAAGCCCGGCGTGTTGAGCAGGCCGTTGAACAGCGTGTTGACGCCGGTCAGCGCGGTGAAGCCGGATTTCTTCAGCTCCTTGACGAAGCCGGGCATGTCGCGGGGGTTGGTGATCAGCCAGTTGAGGCCACCCAGGCGCATGAAGACCAGGCCGTTCGCGGTCAGCGAGAAGATGTGATACAGCGGCAGCGCGGTAATGATCACTTCCCGGCCGGGCTTGGCGTTGGCACCGATCCATTCGCTGGCCTGCAGCATGTTCGCGATCATGTTGCCATGGCTGAGCATGGCGCCCTTGGCCACGCCGGTGGTGCCACCGGTGTATTGCAGGAACGCGATGTCGTCATGCGTCAGGGTCACCGCTGGCAGCGGGTGCGCCGCGCCGCGCGCCAGTGCATCGCGGAAACGCATGGCCTGGGGCAGATGGTAAGCGGGTACCATCTTCTTGACGTGCTTCAGCACGAAGTTGATCAGCGCGCCCTTGGGGAAGCCGAGCAGGTCGCCGATGCCGGTGGTGATGACGTGCATCACCCCGGTTTGCGCCACCACCTGCTGCAAGGTGCCGGCGAAATTGTCGAGCACCACGATCGCCTTCGCGCCGGAGTCTTCCAGCTGATGCTTCAACTCGCGCGCGGTGTACATCGGATTGGTGTTGACCACGATCAGGCCGGCGCGCAGTGCGCCGAACAGCGCGATCGGATACTGCAGGACATTCGGCATCATGATGGCGATGCGATCGCCCTGGCCAAGCTTGAGTTCGCCGGTGAGATAACCGGCGAACTGGCGACTCATCTCGTCGATCTGGCCATAGCTGAGCTGGCGGCCGAAGCTGGAGAACGCCGGGCGATCGCGGAAGGCGGCGAAGGCCTCTTCCAGCACCGCGGGGACCGAAGCATATTGACTGACGTCGATCTGTTCGGACACGCCAGCCGGATACTGCTCCAGCCACGGACGCTCATTGCTCATGCTTGGAATTCCCTGTTTGTCGAAGACGATGGACCCGATGATGGAATCAGGATGTGGTTTGCATCCATCATGGATCATGCGTCAGCTGATTTGAGCATACGCCCGCGTACAGCGGCAAGCCGCACTGCAGCGAGTAACCTCGATGATGTCCATGCGAAAAGCGATTTGCCGACTGCTTGCCTGTGCGGTCATCGTGCTGACCCTGTCGGCTTGCCGGCAGAGCTCCGACGAGGCACAGGTGAGGGCGGCGATCGATGCTGCCGCACAAGCGGCCCAGGCCGGATCGGCCAGTGATCTTGGCGTGCCGATCAGCGAGGATTTCGACGGCAATGCCGGCGAACTGGATCGGCGCAGCCTGACCGCGATGGTCCGTTTGTTGTCGCTGCGCGGCGAACATGTCGGCGTGACCATGGGACCGGTTTCGATCGAGCATCGCGGCGAGCGGATGGTAGCCAACTTCACCGTGACGTTGACCCGCGGCAGTGGCCGTTTGCTGCCCGATCAGCTGGGCGTCTATCAGGTCGAATCGGCGTGGCGCGACGAAGACGGCAGGTGGCGTTGCTACACGGCGAAATGGGAGCATGTGATGTAGCTGCCGCTTGCGGGCGATGTTCTTTCAAATCCCGAATCCCGAACCCCGCGCGAAGGCATCGCTCGCCAGCGGCTTCGGGCAAGAAAAGCGCCCCGGAAGTCGGGGCGTTTTTCTACTTCAGGTTACGCTGAAACTCAGGCAGCCTTCTTGCCGGCCAGCTGACGCAACACGTATTGCAGGATGCCGCCGTGACGGAAGAACTCGCGTTCCTTCGGAGTGAGCAGCATCACGTGCACGGTGAACTGCTTCTTGCTGCCATCGGCGGCGGTGGCGGTGACGGTGGCCTCCTTCGAATTGCCGCCGTCGAGGCCGGTGATGTCGAAGGTTTCGTTGCCGGTCAGGCCGAGCGATTTCGCATTCTCGCCATCCTTGAAGGTGCACGGCAGCACGCCCATGCCGACCAGGTTGGAGCGGTGGATGCGCTCGAAGCTCTCGGTGATCACCGCCTTGACGCCCAGCAGCAAGGTGCCCTTGGCTGCCCAGTCACGCGAGGAGCCGGTGCCGTATTCCTTGCCGGCGATGACTACCAGCGGAGTGCCCGCTTCCTTGTACTTGATCGCTGCGTCGTAGATTGCCAGCTGTTCGCCGCTGGGGACGTGGCGGGTGAAGCCGCCCTCCACGCCATCCAGCATCTGGTTCTTGATGCGGATGTTGGCGAAGGTACCGCGCACCATCACGTCGTCGTTGCCGCGACGGGAGCCGTAGGAGTTGAAGTCGACCGGCTGCACGCCGCGCGAAATCAGGAAACGACCGGCCGGCGAATCCTTCTTGATCGAACCGGCCGGCGAGATGTGGTCGGTGGTGATCGAGTCGCCGAACAGGCCCAGGCAGCGTGCGGCGTGGATGTCTTCGACGGTGCCGACATCCATCGTCATGCCGTCGAAGTAGGGCGGGTTCTTGATGTAGGTCGAGGCTTCGTCCCACGCGTACAGCGCACCGTCCGGCGAGGCGATCGCGTTCCAGCGCTCATCGCCCTTGAACACGTCGGCGTAGTTCTTCCTGAACATGTCCGAGGTGACCGCGCTGGCCATCAGGTCGCTGATCTCCTGATTGCTCGGCCAGACGTCCTTGAGGAACACGTCCTTGCCGTCCGCACCCTGGCCCAGCGGCTCGGTGGTGAGGTCGATGTCGAGCGAGCCGGCGAGGGCATAAGCGACCACCAGCGGCGGCGAGGCCAGGTAGTTCATCTTCACTTCGGCGTGCACCCGACCTTCGAAGTTGCGGTTGCCGGAAATCACCGCGCCCACGCTGAGGTCGCCGGCGCTGATCGCCTGGCTGATCTCCTGCGGCAACGGACCGGAGTTGCCGATGCAGGTGGTGCAGCCGTAGCCGACCAGATAGAAGCCGGTTTTCTCCAGCTCGGTCAGCAGGCCGGTCTTTTCCAGATAGTCGGTGACGACCTTGGAGCCCGGTGCCAGCGAGGTCTTTACCCACGGCTTGGCCTTCAGGCCGCGCGCGGCCGCCTTCTTGGCGACCAGGCCGGCGGCCAGCATCACCGCGGGGTTGGAGGTGTTGGTGCATGAGGTGATCGCGGCGATGACCACCGAGCCGTCACCGACGCGGAAATCCTGGCCGTTCATCGACACATGCTGGCCCGGTGCATTCTGGCTCTGGTCGTGACCCACCGCAGTGTCGCCGCCTTCATTGGCGAAGCGCGCTTCGGCACCGTTGCGCTTGCTGGTGGTGGCACCAAGATTGTCGTTGTAGTTCTGCTTGACGTCGGTCAGCAGCACGCGATCCTGCGGGCGCTTCGGGCCGGCCATCGATGGCTTGACCTCGGCCAGGTCCAGTTCCAGCGTGGTGGTGAACTCGGCGTGCGCGCTGTTCTCGTCGTGCCACAGGCCCTGGGCCTTGGCATACGCTTCGACCAGCGCGACCTGGTCGTCGCTGCGGCCGGACAGGCGCAGGTACTTCAGCGACTCGGCGTCGACCGGGAAGATGCCGCAGGTGGCACCATATTCCGGCGCCATGTTGCCGATGGTGGCACGGTCAGCCAGCGCCAGATGCTGCAGGCCCGGGCCGAAGAATTCAACGAACTTGCCAACCACGCCCTGCTTGCGCAGCATCTGCGTCACGGTCAGCACCAGGTCGGTGGCAGTAGCGCCTTCCGGCAGTCGGCCGATCAGCTTGAAGCCGACCACCTGCGGAATCAGCATGGACGACGGCTGGCCCAGCATCGCGGCTTCGGCTTCGATGCCGCCCACGCCCCAGCCCAACACGCCCAGGCCGTTGACCATGGTGGTGTGCGAGTCGGTACCGAACACGGTATCCGGGTAGGCCCACTGCTGGCCGTCCACTTCGTTGGCCATCACCACGCGGGCCAGATGCTCCAGATTCACCTGGTGCACGATGCCGGTACGCGGCGGCACCACCTTGAAGTCGGCCAGCGCTTTCTGGCCCCAGCGCAGGAAGCTGTAGCGCGCCTGGTTGCGCTCGAATTCGATCGCGACGTTCTTTTCCAGCGCGTCTTCGCTGCCGAACACGTCGACCTGCACCGAGTGGTCGATGACCAGTTCGGCCGGCGACAGCGGGTTGATCAGGGTCGGGTCACCGCCCAGTGCCTTCATCGCGTCGCGCATCGCGGCCAGGTCGACCACGCACGGCACGCCGGTGAAGTCCTGCAGCAGCACGCGTGCCGGCATGAAGGAGATTTCGGTATCCGGTTCCTTCTTCGCGTCCCAGTTGGCGACCGCTTCGATTTCCTTCGAAGTCACGTCCACGCCATCTTCGTGGCGCAGCAGGTTTTCCAGCAGGATCTTCATCGAGAACGGCAGCCGCTTCAGGTCGAAGCGCTGGCCCAGCTTGGCCAGGCTGGCAAAGGCGTATTGCTTGCCATTGACCTCGAGGGTGTCGCGTGCGGAAAAGGTGTCTTTCATGGGGACGAGCTCCTGGCTGAATCCTGCGGCTGGGACGACTGGACGAAGACGCCGGACGGCGTGCGGGGTCCACCAGTCCGGTAAAAACGCAATTATCGCGCAAACCCCGAAAGTCCGCGAACGGAATGGTCGCCAGATCGGGGCTGCCTGGACCCGGCGCGCGCCTGCGGGCGACGACGACGGGTACACTGCGCGAACGGCTCACGGCCGACTACGCCGCACAGGATGGCCTCGATGACCACCGCACGCAAACGCCTTTGATGACATGCAGCATTCGATGATTTCGATGGGCCTGGCGGCCGTCTCGCTGCGCGACTTCGCGCTGGTGCAGGCGGTGCATCGCCATGGCAGTTTCAACAGTGCGGCGCGGGCCATGCACATCAGTCCGTCGGGCTTGTCGCATCAGGTGCAGAAAGTCGAGCAGGCGCTGGGTGCGCCGTTGTTCGAGCGCGGTGGTCGGAAGATCGTGCCCACGGCGGGCGGCCAGCGATTGCTGCAGCAGATCGACGCCGTACTGGCTGCGGCCGAACATTTGCAGCAAGTGGCCCGGGCCGGCGCGGTAGCGTTTGGCGGCGAGCTGCGCCTGGGTGTGCCCGCCTCGTTGGGTCCATACCTGCTGCCGCATCTGATCGCGCCGTTCCCGCAGCATTTTCCCGGTGCGCGGCTGGGCATTTCCGAGGGCAAGCCGCGGGGCTTGCTGCGGCGGTTGAGCGAGGGCGAGCTCGATGCGGTACTGGCGCCACCGACAGCCGTGCTCAGTGGCATTGCCACACGTCCGTTGTTCTTCGAGCCGTGGGAGTTGATGCTGCGCGCGGATCATCCACTGGCCGGGCAGCACGACATCGCGATGGATCAGCTCGATCCGGCCGAGGCCACGCTGATGGCCGAAAGCCATGCTGACGGGCTGCAGTGCGAGGGCAGCGAGCACGGCCACGTCCAGGATGTGAGTCTGGAAAGCCTGGCGGCGCTGGTCAGTCTGCGCGGCGGCTATGCGCTGGTGCCGGCTCTGGCGCATGAGCGACTGGCCTCGATGCCGAATATCGCACTGGCGAAATTGAAGGGGCCGGCTTCGGGCCGTGACATAGCACTGTACTGGCGCGACGCGTCGCCGTGGCACGAGGACCTGCATGCGTTCGCCGAGCTGTTGCGCAAGCTGGCACGGCAGAGGCCGGGGCTGCGGGTCAGGGGTGCCAAAGCCGTGTAGGAGCGCATCTTGTGCGCGATGCTCTTCTCGCAACGTGACGGAAAGCATCGCGCACAAGATGCGCTCCTGCAGTTTTCCGGGTGGATCATCGCAGGCTCGACAGACAGAAGGCCGCCTCGCGGCGGCCTTCTGTTCAATCACCTGAAGCGAAGACTCAGCTGCGCGAAGCGCGCTTGCGGTCGTTCTCGGTGAGGTGCTTCTTGCGCAGGCGGATTTCCTTCGGGGTAACCTCGACCAGCTCGTCGTCGTCGATGAAGTCCAGTGCCTGTTCCAGGGTGAACTTGATCGCCGGGGTCAGCTGGATCGCATCGTCCTTGCCGGAGGCGCGCATGTTGGTCAGCGGCTTGGGCTTGATCACGTTGACGGTGAGGTCGTTGTCCTTGGCGTGGATGCCGACCAGCTGGCCTTCATACACGTTGTCGCCCTCGGCGGCGAACAGCTTGCCGCGATCCTGCAGCGGCCCCAGCGAGTAGGCGGGGGTGGTGCCACCGGCGTTGGCGATCATCACGCCATTGAGGCGCTTGGCGATCTGGCCGTCTTCCTTCGGACCGTAGTGGTCGAACACGTGGAACAGCAGGCCCGAACCCTGGGTCAGGGTCTTGAACTGGTTCTGGAAGCCGATCAGGCCACGCGCCGGGATCTCGTAATCCAGACGCACGCGTCCCTTGCCGTCGGACTCCATGTTCTTCAGCTGGCCCTTGCGCACGCCGAGCCGTTCCATCACGGCACCCTGGTGGACTTCCTCCACGTCGACCACCAACTGCTCGATCGGCTCCATCTTCTGGCCGTCGATTTCCTTGATGATGACCTCCGGGCGCGACACGGCCAGCTCGTAGCCTTCGCGGCGCATGTTCTCGATCAGCACCGACAGATGCAGCTCGCCGCGGCCGGAGACCAGGAACTTGTCGGCGTCGGAACCCTCCTCGACCTTCAGCGCCACGTTGTGCACCTGCTCGCGATCCAGACGCTCACGCAGCTGGCGGCTGGTCAGGAACTTGCCGCCGGAAAGATCCTTGTTGCCGGCGAACGGCGAGTTGTTGACCTGGAAGGTCATCGAGATGGTCGGCTCGTCCACGGTCAGCGCCGGCAACGCCTCGGGCGTATCCAGCGCGCAGACGGTGTCGGAGATGGTCAGGTCGGCGATGCCCGAGATCGCGACGATGTCGCCCGCCTCGGCGGTTTCCTGCTCGATCCGCTCCAGACCGAGGAAGCCCAGCACCTGCATCACCTTGCCCTGGCGCTTCTTGCCGTGGCGATCGATCACGGCGACCGGCATGCCCTTCTTCAGGATGCCGCGCTGGATACGGCCGATGCCGATCACGCCGACAAAGTTGTTGTAGTCGAGCTGGCTGATGCGCATCTGGAACGGGCCATCCGGATCCACGTCCGGCTTGCTCACGTGCTGCATGATCGCTTCGTACAGCGGGGTCATGTCGCCTTCGCGCACGTTCTCATCCAGGCCTGCGTAGCCGTTCAGGGCCGAAGCGTAGACGATCGGGAAGTCCATCTGCTCCGGCGTGGCGCCGAGGCGGTCGAACAGATCCCACACCTGCTCGACGACCCACTCAGGGCGCGAACCGGGGCGGTCGACCTTGTTGATCACCACGATCGGCTTGAAGCCCATCGCGAAGGCCTTCTGCGTCACGAAGCGGGTCTGCGGCATCGGGCCGTCCATCGCGTCGACCAGGATCAGCACCGAGTCGACCATCGACAGCACGCGCTCGACCTCGCCGCCGAAGTCCGCATGTCCCGGCGTGTCGACGATGTTGATGCGGTTGCCCTTCCAGGTGATCGCCGTGTTCTTGGCCAGGATCGTGATGCCACGCTCCTTTTCCTGATCGTTCGAGTCCATCACGCGTTCGGCCAGCACCGTTCGCTCGGCCAGGGTGCCGGACTGCTTGAGCAGGCAATCGACGAGGGTGGTCTTGCCGTGATCGACGTGGGCGACGATGGCGATGTTGCGCAGGTTTTCAATAGACATGGGATCGACTCGGGCGGCGCAGGGCCGTCACGCAGGTTTTTGAAGGACGAATTGACCGATTATACGGAGTTGTGTGACAACTTGCCCGTCATTTCTATCATTCGTTCACCTGGCCTGGGCATCCGGGTCGTGTCCGCCCGGCAGGTACCGCACCAGGAAGCCTGGAGCAGGCGCTCAGACTACGCCAGTCAGGTAGTAGGTGGCGATCACCACCAGCACCGCCAGGGTCTTGATCACGGTGATCGCGAATATGTCCTTGTAGGCCTGCCGATGGCTCAGCCCGGTCACCGCCAGCAAGGTGATCACTGCGCCGTTGTGCGGCAGGGTGTCCATGCCGCCGGACGCCATCGCGGCGACCCGGTGCAGCACCTCCATCGGGATGCCGGCGGCATTCGCGTTGGCGATGAAGGTTTCGGCCATCGCCCCCAGCGCGATGCTCATGCCGCCGGACGCCGAGCCGGTGATGCCGGCCAGCGCGGTGACGGTGACCGCCTCGTTGACCAGCGGATTGGGGATCGAGTGCAGCGCATCGGCAACCAGTTTGAAGCCGGGCAAGGCGGCGATCACGGCGCCGAAACCGTATTCGGAGGCGGTGTTCATCGAGGCCAGCAGGGCGCCGGCCACCGCCGCCTGGCTGGCCGCGGCAAGCCGTGAGTTCACCACGCGCCCGGCAAACACCAGCACGCAGAGAATGCCGACCAGCAAGGCGCCTTCGACCGCCCAGATCGCAGTCACCTTGGATACTTCCTGCACCACTGGCTCGGCCTGGCCGACCACGCTGGGCAGGAACGATTGGGTCTCGCCGTAGAACCGCGGGATCAGACCAGTGAACAATTTGTTGCATGCGCCGACCAGCACCAGCGGCAGCAGCGCGACCAGCGGATGCGCCAGCTTGCCGCCGTCGAACGGGGCCGGCTCGTTGACCAGGTTGTCGCCATAGCCTTCGCCGGCCGCGGCGGCCTGGCGCCGGCGCCAGTCCAGGTAGCTCAAACCGACGATCAGGATGAACACGCCGCCGATCGTGCCCAGCCACGGTGCAGCCCAGGTGTTGGTGCCGAAGAACGCGGTGGGGATGATGTTCTGGATCTGCGGCGTGCCCGGCAGCGAATCCATGGTGAAGGTAAAGGCGCCCAGTGCGATGGTGCCCGGGATCAACCGTTTGGGGATGTCCGACTGGCGGAACAGTTCGGCGGCAAACGGATACACCGCGAAAACCACCACGAACAGCGACACGCCGCCGTAGGTCAGCAGCGCGCACACCAGCACAATCGACAGGATCGCCCGCCCGCGACCGACCAGACCGATCGTCGCGGCCACAATGGATTTGGAGAAGCCGGACAGTTCGATCAGCTTGCCGAACACCGCGCCCAGCATGAACACCGGGAAGTACAACTTGAGGAAGCCGACCATCCGGTCCATGAACAGGCCGGTGAACATCGGTGCGACCAGTGACGGATCGGTCAGCAGCACGGCGCCGAGTGCAGCGATCGGCGCGAACAGGATGACGCTGTAGCCGCGATAGGCCGCGAACATCAGGAAGCAAAGCGCGGCCAACACGATGAGAAATGCCATTCCGCGAGGCTCCCGGACGCTCTGCGCCCATACGATGGACTGCGAGTATCCCCAGCTTGGGCCGGAGCGGGCACTGTACGAAGGTACAAGTGCCCGGGGTAGCCGTCCTGCCTATGCTCGCCTGCATCAGCATCCATCACCGATGGCTGCGTCACCTGCGAGGGGAAGGTCATGAAGCGCACGCATCTCAGTCTGGCGATGGGTCTCACGTTTGGTCTGTTCTTTGTCGCGCCGCTCAGTGCGCAGCAACAGGCTGCGGGCGACGTGGACACCGGCGCCGGCAAGCCGGTCAACGCCAAGCAGCTGGAGCAGGTGACGGTGACGGCCCGCAAGCGCGAGGAAACCCTGCAGGATGTTCCGATCGCGGTCAGCGCATTCACCGCCGCCTCGCTGTTCAAGCAGAATGTGCAGAACCTTGCCGACCTGCAGGGCAAGGTGCCGTCGCTGCAGATCTATGCCGCGCGCGGCTCCAACACCACGCTCACCGCCTACATCCGCGGCGTCGGCCAGGCCGACCCGACCTGGGGCTTCGATCCGGGCGTGGGCATCTACCTCGACGATGTGTATCTGGCGCGTCCACAAGGCGCGGTACTCGACGTGTTCGATGTCAGCCGGATCGAAGTGCTGCGCGGGCCGCAAGGCACGCTGTACGGCAAGAACACGATCGGCGGCGCGATCAAGTATGTCTCCAATCCGCTGCCAGTGAAGAGCGAAGGCTCGGTCGACGTGACGGTCGGCACGCACGGCGAGAAGGACGTCAAGGCAAGCCTCGGCGGCGCCAGCGCCGACCAGGTCTGGCGCGCGCGGGCAGCGGTGGCCAGCCAGCACAACGACGGCTTCGGCAAGAACCAGCTCAGCGGCAGCCGCAACGGCAACAAGAACACGAACGCGGCACGAGCCACGCTCGGCTTCTTCCCGACCAGCAGCTTCAACGCACAACTGTCGGTCGATGGCGTGCGCGACAACTCCAATCCGCGCGGCGCCAAGATGCTGATCGCCAACAAGCTCGATCCGGCCTACGCGCCACTGTCGAGCGACTTCGACACCCGCGGCGGCATGGCCCAGGTCAACCACACCAAGCTCTATGGCACGGCGCTGACCCTGAACTGGATCGCCAGTCAGGACTGGTCGTTCAAATCGGTCACCGCGCTGCGTGGATCGTCGACCCTGACCAATATCGACTTCGACACGCTGCCCGAAAAGATCGCCGACGTCAGCGCGATCTACAAGGACCACCAGTTCAGCCAGGAACTGCAGGCCAACTACGATGCAGGCGGCAGCGTGCACGGCGTCGCCGGCCTGTATTACTTCGACGGTTCAGCCACCGGACAGATCCACAACATCTTCCTCGGCTCGCCGCCGTACAGCACGCTGGGCCTGTCGCAGTACGGCAGCACCGGCGGGCGCATGGGTACCAAGAGTTACGCCGGCTACGGCGATTTCACCTGGGACCTCAGCCCGGCCTGGAGCCTGGACGTCGGCCTGCGCTACACGCACGAGACCAAGACCGCGCTGATCCAGAACTTCGGTTTCTCCAATGCAACCTTCAGCACGAGGGTCTCCACGGTCGCCAACTTCAGCGGATCGCACGCCACCAACAACGTCTCGCCGAAAGTCTCGCTCGACTGGAGCGCCAGCCAGCAGATCAAGCTCTACGCCAGTTACAGCGAGGGCTTCCATTCGGGCGGCTACAACATCCGCGCCAACTGCGTCGCCGTGCCGGATTCGTGCCGCCCGATCGACGACGAGAAAGTGCAATCGTTCGAGCTGGGCAGCAAGATGACCTTCCTCGACGACCGCCTGATGATGAACACCGCGGCGTTCCACAATGTGTACTCGAACATCCAGCTGTCCGTGTTCAGCTCGTACACCTTGCCGAACGGCAGCCAGGGCTTCTTCGGCGACTTCACCAATGCGGGCAAGGGGCACATCGACGGCCTGGAAGAGGAGTTCGCCTGGAAGCCCACCGAGGAATGGACCTTCAGTGGCAACTTCGCGTACCTGCATACCAAGTACACCCAGTTCATGACCAAGGGCGTCAACGTCGCCGACCAGCAGAAATTCACCAATGCGCCGAAATGGTCGGGCGGGCTGTCGCTGGAACACAGCCACGCGCTGGCCGACGGCGGCAGCCTGACCGCGCGCATCAACTACACCTACCAGAGCCTGGTGTATCCGGAGACCACGCTGTCGCCACTGATCGCGCAACCGGCCTATGGCCTGTGGAATGCGGGCGTGATCTGGCAGATCAGCCAGCCGTGGACGCTGAGCCTGCAGGGCACCAACCTGGCCAACAAGTCGTACCGCACCACCGGCTACAACATCGGTTCGCTGGGCATCTTTACCGGGTTCTATGGCGCCCCGCGAATGGTTACCCTCAGCGCGCGTTATACGTTCTGATCAGGCTGTTCGCGTAGCCGTGGGAGAGGCAGGGGCTGCCAGCGCAGCATTGTCGCGCACCTTCTGTCGAGCCGGCGGCCCGCATTCAGTCAACGGTTCCAGCATCGTTGCAGGCCTGCTGTCGGCACGACGTGCAGCCGCCCCTGTCAGAGCCCGAGCCATCTCAGGAGCAGGTCACATGAGCGATAAATGGATCCGGCGAGTTCTCTGCGCGGTGCTGGCAGCCGGCGTCGGCTTGGCCACCGCGAAGGATGCCGGTGCACCGCTGCCCGGACTGAAGATCGACCGCGCGCGCGTGGCGGTGGTCGGCTTGTCCTCCGGTGCGTACATGGCCAGCCAGGCGCAGCTGGCGTATCCGGAGCTGTTTCCGAATGCGGCACTGGTGGCTGGTGGCCCGTTCGGTTGTGCTGGCGGCAAGCTGGACGTTGCGCTCGGCAGCTGCATGAAGGGCGTGCCCGCACCGGATGTCGCCGCGCTGGTGGCGAGCGCCGAAAAGCGTTCCGCCGCGGGCGACATCGGTGCGCTGAAGGATCTCGCGCATGCACATGTCTACCTGTTGCACGGCGGCGCCGACGCACTCGTGGCGCCGGCGGTGGCGGAGGCCGGTGCACATTTCTACGAGCAACTGCGCGATGGCGCGTCGGGGCTGCAGGGCATGCAGGTGCATGACGATGGCCAGCGTGCGTTCGCGCACAACCTGCCGGTGATTGCCGCTGGCGACGACTGCGACAAATCGGTCGCGCCGTATCTCGGCCACTGCGGTTTCGATGCGGCGGGCGAGATTTTCACGCAGATGTTCGGCAAGCCGGCGCATGCGGCGACCGCAGCGCGCGGCGAACTGCGCAGGTTCGACCAGGACGCGCTGCGCCCTGACGGAGTCGATGCCTTCATGGCCAAGACCGGCTACGTCTACCTGCCACCGACCTGCCTCGCCGGCAAACCGTGCGGCGTGGTGGTCGCGTTCCATGGCTGCAAGCAGAACGCCGAGGCCGTAGGCGAGTCGTTCGTCAAGGATGCCGGCTTCAACCGCTGGGCCGACGTGTACGATGTGGCCGTGCTATATCCACAGACACGCGCGAGTTTCGCGCCCTTGAATCCGCAAGCATGCTGGGACTGGTGGGGATATTCCGGAGCCAACTACGACAGCCGCCAAGGCGTGCAGTTGCGCTGGCTGGTGAACGCGGTTCGCGCGTTGGGCTTGCCGCCCACGCACTGATCGACGGCGTGCGAAGCCGATCATGCTGAGCGCTGGCGTCATCGCCTTCGCCGCGCTGTGCTGGCTCGGTTTGTTGTTCGCAGTGGCCCTGCTGGGCGAGCGCCGCCCGCAGCTTTTCGAGAAGCGCTGGGCGATCGTCTATGCGCTGTCGCTGGCGATCCACTGCACCTCGTGGACGTTCTACGGCACCGTCACCCAGGCCAGCCGGTCTGGCTGGTGGCTGCCGCCGACGTTTGTCGGCGCCATCCTGGTCTATCTGTTCGCGCTGAAATTCCTCGGCCGGATGGTGCAACTGGTACGCGAGTACAACGCCGGTTCGCTGGCCGACCTGATCGCGGTGCGGCTGGGTCGGCATTCGGGACTGGCGGCGCTGGTCACCGCCGTGGTGGTGATCGGGATCGTGCCGTACATCGCGCTGCAGCTGAAGGCGGTGGCGATGAGTTACGGCATCCTCAGCCAGGGGCAACTGGCCGAGTCCGAGCCCTGGCAGGACAGCGCCTTGTACGTGGCGCTGCTGATGGCGCTGTTCGCGATGCTGTTCGGCACGCGGCGCGCGTCGACCATGGCGCACAACCGCGGGCTCGTGCTGGCGATGGCATTCGAGTCGCTGTTCAAGCTCGGCGCGATGCTGGCGCTGGGCACGTTGCTGTTCGCCACCTTGCCTGCAGGCCTGCCGATCAACGTGCCGGCAGCGCCGGACAGCGGCGGCTTCCCGGCGCTGATCCTGCTCGGCGCGCTGGCGATGTTCACCATGCCGCACCAGTTCTACGCTGGCATCGTCGAGTGCCGTGATGACGGACAATTGCGCACCGCGCGCTGGCTGTTTCCGCTGTACCTGTTGCTGATCTCGTTGCCGATCCTGCCGCTGGCGCGGCTGGGCGATGCCTGGCTGGGGCCGAGCGGCGTGTCCTCGGACATGTATGTGCTGGCCTTGCCGCTGGCGCGCGGCGAACACGGGCTGGCCTTGGTTGCCTTCCTCGGCGGCCTGAGCGCGGCGACCAGCATGGTGGTGATCGCCACGCTGACGTTGAGCCTGATGGTGGTCAACCATTTCATTGCCCCGCTGCGCGTGCGTTCGGGCTGGGGCCGCGACGAACATGGCGACCTGCGCGGCGAGCTGCTCACTTACCGGCGCGTGGCGATCCTGGTGGTGATCCTGCTGGCCTGGGCATACAGCCGTGTGCTGGCACGCAACGAGGCGCTGGCCGACATCGGCGCGATCTCGTTCTCGGCGCTGGCCGGATTGGCACCGGCACTGCTGGCCGCGGTCTATCGTCCGCAGTTGGGATCCCGCGCGGTGATCGCCGGGCTGGCCACCGGCACCGTGGTCTGGGTCTATGCGGTATCGCCCACGCTGTTGCCGTCGCCGCATGGCTGGCTGCACGACGGCCCGTTCGGTTGGTACTGGCTGGCGCCGGATGGCCTGCTCGGACTGGGCAACTGGAACCGGCTCGGCCGGGCGGTGGTGACCAGCCTGCTGGTGAATATCGCGGTGATGCTGCTGGTGGCCGGTTCGCGCTACGGACAGGCGCCGCGAGCGGCGAGCGTGGGCGATGTCGGCCAGGTCGAATTGCGGGCGCTGGCTGCGCGCTTCCTGCCGGCCGAGCGGGTCGCCCATTTGTTTGGCAGCACGCCGGCCACCGGTCTGGCTGGCCGTGTCCAGGTGGCACAGGTCGAGCACGAGCTGGCGGCGGTGATCGGCGCGGCGTCGGCGCGCCTGCTGCTGGAAGTGGTGCATCGGCAGGGGCGCGATGACCTCGACACGGTGGTCGCCATCGTGGATGAGGCCGCGCAGGACTTGCGCTTCAACCAGCGCGTGCTTGAGGCGGCGCTGGAGAACATGAGCCAGGGCATCTGCGTGGTCGATGCCGAGCTGCGACTGGTCGCGTGGAACACGCCCTATGCGCGCTTGTTCAACTACCCCGCCGAGCTGCTGCAGGTCGGCCGCCCGGTCGCCGAGCTGACCCGCCACAACATCGATGCCGGCATGCTTGGCGCCGGTGAAGTGGAGGCCCGCGTGCAGCGCCGCCTCGCGCACATGCGCGCCGGTACCCGGCATCTTTCCGAGCGGCGTTTTCCCGATGGCACGATGGTGGAGATTCGCGGCAATCCGATGCCCGGCGGCGGCTTCGTCGCCACCTTCACCGACGTCACCGCGTTCCGTCAGGCCGAGTCGTCGCTGAAGCGGGTCAACGAGACGCTGGAGCTGCGGGTGGAGGAGCGCACCTGCGAACTGGCGGCGGCGTCGGCCGACGCGCAGGCGGCGAACGAGGCGAAGAGCCGTTTCCTCGCCGCGGTCACCCATGACCTGATGCAGCCGCTGCACGCGGCGCAGCTGTTTGCGCATTCACTGACCGAACGGGGTGGCGACGCAGACACGGCGCAGCACCTCAACGGTGCGCTGGCGGCAACCGAAGGCCTGCTGACCGGCCTGCTCGACGTGGCGAGACTGGAAGGCGGCCGCCTGCATCCGCAGCCACGCGCGTTTCCCCTGGCCGAGGTGCTCGATCCGCTGGCCGCCGAGTTCGGTGCCATTGCGCGGGACCGTGGCGTGCAGTTGGACGTGGTTGGCACCCGCGCCTGGGTGCATTCCGATCCGCAGTTGCTGCGCCGCGTGCTGCAGAACTTTCTGTCCAATGCCGTGCGGTATGCCGGCCACGGCCGCGTGCTGCTCGGCGCGCGCCGACAGGCTGGCCAGCTGCGGGTGGAGGTGTGGGACAGCGGTCCGGGCATTGCCCCCGAAGAACAGCAGCTGATCTTCCAGGAGTTCCATCGTGGCAGCACGGCGGGCGGGCAGGGGTTGGGCCTGGGCTTGTCGATCGCGCAGCGCATGGCCGGCTTGCTCGGTCATCCGCTCGGGCTGCGCTCCTGGCCAGGTCGCGGCAGCGTGTTCCACCTGCTCGTGCCGGGCGCGCCGACGGTCTTGCGTTTGCCGATCGTATCGGCGGCCCCCCAATCGCTGGCGGCGGGACGCGCGCTCTTACTGGACAACGAACCGGCGGCACTGGCGGCGCTCAGCAGTCTGCTGCGCAGTTGGGGCTGGCAGGTGCATGCCGCAGGCAACGACGTGCAGGCATTGGCCGCGCCGTGGCGGCCTGATCTGCACATCCTCGATTTCCACCTTGATGGCGGGCAGACCGGTCTTGATGTGTGGCATCGATTGAGTGCGCTGCACGCCGAGGTACCCACCGTCATGCTGACCGCCGATCGCGACAGCGAGCTGCGCCAGCGACTGCAGGACGCGGGCATCGGCGTGTTGTACAAGCCGCTCAAGCCGCTGGCGTTGCGACAGGTATTGCAGCGCGTGCTGATCGGAGCCAGTGCCTGAGCCGCGGATGGGGACAATGGTTCGCAGCTTGCGGCGAGAGCCTGTCCGGCCTGTCTCAAGCCATGCGTGCCGGTTCGCCCAGGTCCAGCGTGCGCAAGATCATCCCTGCCTGGGTCCGGTTGCGCACGCCCAGCTTCTCGAAAATCGCTGTGGCATGCGCCTTCACCGTGCGCTCCTGGATGCCCAGCCGGTCGGCGATCTGCTTGTTGAGCAGGCCTTCGGCGAGCAGGGCCAGTACGCGGTATTGCTGCTCGGTGAGGCGGGCGAGCCGGCTGGCCAGATGGGTGTCGGTCGGATCCGCCGGCAGCGCGGCGACGGCGTCGGCCAGTGCGGGCGGCAGCCAGTTGCCACAGTCGAGCACGCTGCGGATGGCCTTGCCGATCTCGGCGGGGCTGGTGCTCTTGGGGATGAAACCTGCCGCGCCGTGATCGAGCACGCGGCGCACGATGCGCGGTTCGTCGTGGGCGGAGATCACCAATACTGCCACGCCCGGGTGCTGGCCGCGCAAGGCGGCGAGGCCGGACAGGCCCTGGCTGCCGGGCATGTGCAGGTCGAGCAGGATCAGGTCGGTATCCGGCGTGGCTTGCAGCAGGTGGAAAACTTCGGCGAGATCGGCCGCTTCGTTGATCTCGCAGCCGGGCAGGCTGTCGCCAGCGGCCAGCCGCAGCGCGGCACGGAACAGGGGATGGTCGTCGGCAATCAGCAAGCGGGTCATGCCATGGAAGTTAGCCGGCTGCAACGCCTGCGTCGAGTTCGGCGTCGTGGGCGCACTGGACTTTCGTACGATGGTGGCCGCGCGAACGCTTGCTATGGTGGGTGGATGAAGAATTCCGCCCGTGCCTTGCTGCTGTTCTGCTTCGTGCCCGCTTCGGTCATGCTGTCCGCTTGTGCCAGCCATGCGACGGGGAAGGAATCTGCCATGCCAGAGGTCGATTACGGAGAAGTGCGGGTGACCGAACATCGCGGTCACGATGATCTGTTGAGCGCCGGTCTGGGACTCGCCGGTCTGGCCGGTGCCCCGGTGCCGTTCGCCAACCCGCTCGATCCGGGCGCGGAGGAACTGCGTCGGCGCGCGATCCAGGCCAGTTGGAAAGGCATCGCCGACCTGGGCCCGCTGGGTGGTTACGGCACGGTTTATGGCGCTGTGCCCGACGTGCCGGGGCGTGAATATCAGGCGTTTGTGCGCATTCCCGGCGCGCGTTCGCCGCATCGCGTGTTGCTGCAGTTGCCTGATCACTTCGATCGACAGAAACGCTGCCTGGTGGTGACCGCCTCGTCCGGTTCGCGCGGCGTCTATGGCGCGATCGCACTGGCGGGCGCGTGGGGCCTGCCGCATGGTTGCGCGGTGGCCTATACCGACAAGGGTGCCGGCACCGGCTATTACGACTACGCCGACAACAGCGGTGTCGCACTGGATGGGCGTCGCGCCAGGCGCGGCGAGGCGATCCTGGAATTCCAGCCGCAGCCGGCGCCGCCTGCGGTAGGCATCGCGATCAAGCACATGCACTCCGGTGACAATCCCGAGGCCGAATGGGGACAACATGTGCTCCAGGCGGCGCAGTTCGGATTGGCCATGCTGGACCGTGCCTATCCGGCCGAGGCGCCGTTCACGGCGCAGAACACCAGGATCATCGCTACCGGCATTTCCAACGGCGGTGGCGCGGTGCTGCAGGCAGCGGGGCTCGACCACGACGGCTTTTTCGCCGGCGTGGTGGCGCTGGAGCCAAACGTGCACGTGAAGGAGCGCGGCCGCGCGTTGTACGACTACGTCACCGAGGCGGCGATCTGGTTGCCCTGCGCGCTGAGCGTGGAAGCGTTCGCCGGCGTGCCATTGGCCCGTGGCCCGCGCGGCACCGCGTTGCCGGCATGGCCGATTCGCTGCGCCAGCCTGCGCGCGCAGGGCAAGCTCAGTGGCAACACGCTGGCGCAACAGTCCGCCCAGGCGCGGGACTATCTGCATGCGCGGGGCTGGACCGACGAGGCGATGAGCACGGCGGCCAGCACCACCGCCTTCGACCTGTGGCGCGTGATTGCCGCCGGCTACGCATCTTCGTATTTGCGGCGCAGCGTCGGCGTGATGCCCTGCGGTTTCCACTATGCAGCGATCGGCGCCGGCGGTGCGCCCGGCCTGGCTGATCCGGTCACGCGGGCAGCCTGGTGGGCGGATGGCTCGGGCATTCCGCCGGGCAATGGCATCGGCTTGTTTGGCGGCGTCAGCGTGTCGACTGATCCCACCTTGTCAGGCAATGAATGCCTGCGTGCGTTGTGGACCGGCGACGACCACGAGGCCCAGGCCCTGCACGCCTCCGTGGCCGCGACGGCGGCCCGCTTGCCGCGCCGGGACCTGCCGCTGTGGATACTGCATGGCGCCAGCGACGGCCTGCTGCCCACCGCGTTCAGTTCCGAGCCGTATGTGGAATGGTTGCGCGATGAGGGGCGTCGGCCGATCTACTGGAAGGTGCCACACGCGCAGCATTTCGATGCGTTCCTCGCCCTGCCGGGTTTCGGCGAGCAGCACGTGCCGTTGTTGCCTTATGGGTATGCCGCGCTGGACCGGTTGTGGGCCCATCTGTATGAAGCCGAGGCGTGGCCGGTGAATCCGCCGACGCCGGACGCGCAGCCGCGGGGTACGGTTGCCTTGACCCGCCGGACGCTGGGGCTGCCGTAGCCCCGGCCGGCAGCCTGAGCCTTTGCCGCGATGCTGGGTTATTCTTGACGGCCCTGCGCCCGTGTCGAGGCGCAGAGCAGCTTTCGAACCTCAAGGATCTCCATGACCATCAACGTCACCTTCACCACCAATCGTGGCCCGATCCACCTGCGCCTGCATGAAGACAAGGCGCCGGTCACGGTCGCCAACTTCGTCAACCTGGCCAGACGCGGCTACTACGACGGCTTGTCGTTCCATCGCGTGATCGCCGACTTCATGATCCAGGGCGGTTGCCCCGAGGGCAGCGGTCGTGGCGGCCCGGGCTACAAGTTCGAGGACGAGTTCAATGCCTCGCTCCGTCACGACAAGCCGGGCGTGCTGTCGATGGCCAATGCCGGTCCGCGCACCAATGGCAGCCAGTTCTTCATCACCCATGGCCCCACGCCGTGGCTGGACGGCAAGCACAGCGTGTTCGGCGAAGTGCTTGATGCGGCCGACATGGACGTGGTCAACACGATCCAGCAGGGCGACACGATCGAGAAGGTCACCGTGGAAGGCGACGTCGATGCCTTGCTGGCCGCGCAGTCCGATCGCGTCAAGGAATGGAATGCGGTGCTCGACCAGCGCGGTTGAGTCCAGGCCTGCCAGATGAGAGGAAGCCGCCGGTGGTCAGCCGGCGGCTTTTTTGTGTGTGGCAGTCATGACAGCTGCCGCTGCCCCAGCCTATGATCCGTCGGCAGCATGTGCATTTACTCAAGGAGAGGGCGATGTCATTTCTCAATGATTTGCTGGGAGGCCAGGGGCAGCAGGCCGGGGCAGTGCAGGCGGGTACCAGCTCACTGATCGTCGTTGCCGGCCAGTTGATTGAGAAGGCCGGTGGCGTGCAGGGGCTGGTCAACATGCTGCAGCAGCATGGGCTGGGTGGTGCCGTGCAGTCCTGGGTAGGCGCCGGAACGAACCAGCCGGTGTCGGGTGACCAGTTGGGTCAGGCCCTGCAGGGCGGCGGACTGGGTAATCTGGTGCAGGAAGCCGCAGGCAAATTGGGTGTTGATCCCAGTGTTGTGCTGGGCGGCCTGTCGCAGGTTTTGCCGCATGCGGTCGACCACATGACGCCGGATGGTCAGGTGCCGGCGCAGGGTCAGGGCAGCGGTTTCACCCTGGGCATGCTGGAAGGTCTGGCCGGCAAGTTGCTCGGCTGAAGAACTTCCCCGGTGGAGCAGGGCTCCACCGGGAGACCGGTCAGGCCGACTTGCGCCTGACCAGGTGGTAGAGCAGCAACAGCACGATCGCGCCGATCACCGAGGCGATGAAGCCGGCGGATTGCCCTTCCTGATACCAGCCGAACACGCTCTGGCCGGCCCAGGTCGCCAGCAGCGAACCGGCGATGCCGATGATCGCGGTGATGATGAAGCCGCCCGGGTCCTTGCCCGGCATCAGCAACTTGGCCACCAGGCCGACAAGCAGTCCGATCAGAAATACCCAAAGCCAGTGCATGTGGATCTCCTTTGCTGGTGAGCTCGGCCCGCACTTCGTGCGGACCAGTCCATCATGCCCGGATCGGGTCATGACTGTGTACCCGGCGGTTGGTCAGCGCCGGCATGCCGCTGCGTGATAAAATGGCGGCCTTTGCTTCCTCCCCCGTGCGTGAGATATCCATGCCCCAGCTCGCCCAGCGTGTCGGCCGCGCCAAACCCAGCGCGATCATGGTGATTGCCGAAAAGGCAAAGCAGCTCAAGGCTGCCGGCCGCGACATCATCAGCTTTTCGATCGGTGTTCCGAACTTCCTGCCAGGCGAGCATGTGTATGTCGCGGCCCGCGAGTCGCTGTCGCACGATAGCGGCCAGTACGGCAGCAACCGCGGCGCCGAGTCGCTGCAGGACGCCTTCCTGCAGCATATCGAGGCGCTGGGTTTCAGCGGCTACACGCGCGCCAACGTGTCGATCGGCATCGGCGCCAAGCAGGTCTTGTACAACCTGGCCGAGGCACTGCTGAACGATGGTGACGAGATCTGCTTCGCCGCGCCGTACTGGACCACCTACCGCGACATCGCCGACATCATGGGCGCGCGGATCAACGTGATGCATTGCGGGCCGGAGCAGAACTACAAGCTCACCCCGGACCAGCTCGACGCCGCACTGGCGCGCAAGCCCAAGGTGTTCCTGTTCAACAATCCGTCCAACCCGACTGGCATGGTCTACACCGGCGAGGAAATCGCCGCGTTGGCCGAGGTGCTGCTGAAGCATCCCGACACCTGGGTGATCACCGACGACATCTACAACTCGATGGTGTTCGATGGTCTGGGCTATCACAATTTCGTGTTCGCCAGGCCCGAGCTGCGCGAGCGGGTGATCTTCGTCGACTCGGTGTCCAAGACCTATGGCATGCCGGGCTGGCGCGTCGGCCTGCTGGCCGGTCCGGAAGTGGTGGCCAAGGCGATCTCCACGCTCAACTCCAACCACATCACCAGCTTGCCCGAGGTGATCACCGCGGCGGCGGTGGCGGCCTTGTCCGGTCCGCAGGACGTGCCGCTGCAGAAGTGTCGCGAGTTCGCCGCGCGCCGAGACACCGTGTTTGCCGCGCTCGGTGCGATTCCGGGCGTGGTCTGTCCGCGGCCGCAGGGCGCGTTCTACGCGTTTCCGGATATTTCGGTGGCGTTCGGCAAGAGCCACGACGGCCACGTGATCGAAAACGATGTCGACTTCTGTGCTGCGCTGCTCGAAGCCAAGGGAGTGGCGTGCGTACCGGGTTCGGCGTTTGGCGAACCGCGCGCGCTGCGCATCTCCTACACCTGCCCCGAAGCGCAGCTGGCGCCGGGTCTTGCCCGCGTCGCCGAGTTCTTTGCCGAGCTGACGTGAGCCTGCACAAACACAACGTACTGAACATTCCCCCGAAGGAGTTGCCACGATGAAAGCCCCCGTTCGAGTTGCCGTGACCGGCGCAGCCGGCCAGATCGGTTATGCCTTGCTGTTCCGCATCGCCGCCGGCGACATGCTGGGTCCGGATCAGCCGGTGATCCTGCACCTGCTGGAAATCACCCCGGCGCTGCCGTCGCTGCAGGGCGTGGTGATGGAGTTGAACGATTGCGCGTTCCCGACCCTGGCTGGCGTGGTCGCCACCGACGACGCGAACGTCGCCTTCAAGGATGTCGACTACGCGCTGCTGGTCGGCGCCCGTCCGCGTGGCCCGGGCATGGAGCGCAAGGACCTGCTGGAAGCCAACGGCGCGATCTTCGGCCCGCAGGGCAAGGCGCTGAACGACCACGCCAGGCGTGACGTCAAGGTGCTGGTGGTCGGCAACCCGGCCAACACCAATGCGCTGATCGCCCAGCAGAACGCGCCGGACCTGGACCCGACGTGCTTCACCGCGATGGTCCGTCTGGACCACAACCGCGCCAAGGCGCAGCTGGCTGAAAAGACCGGCAAGCACAACACCGACGTCAGGAAGATGACGATCTGGGGCAACCACAGCTCGACCCAGTACCCGGACCTGTCGCAGACCACCGTCGACGGCAAGCCGGCGCTGAGCCTGATCGACCAGGCCTGGTACGAGAGCGACTTCATCCCCACCGTGCAGCAGCGCGGCGCGGCGATCATCAAGGCGCGCGGCGCTTCTTCCGCCGCTTCGGCCGCTTCGGCCGCGATCGACCACATGCGCACGTGGGCGCTGGGCACCGCCGAGGGCGACTGGGTTTCGATGGGCATCCCGTCGGACGGTTCCTACGGCATCGCGCCGGGCGTGATCTACGGTTACCCGGTGACGGTGAAGGACGGCAAGTACACGATCGTGCAGGACCTGCCGGTCAGCGACTTCTCGCGCGCCCGCATGGATGCCACCGACAAGGAACTGCGCGAGGAGCGCGCCGGCGTCGAGCATCTGTTCGCGAAGAACTAAGCCGGCCTGCACGGCATGAAGAAGGGCGACCTGATGGTCGCCCTTCTTTTGTGGGCAGGGCCTCGATCAGTGCGATGGATGCTTCATGCTGTCGATGGCCTGCCGAACATAGCCCAGCAACGTATCGTCCACCGCGCTGCCGCTGCGCAGCTCCGGCTCCTGCGCATACGCTTCGCGGATCCGCGCATGCGTCACCGGATCGTCGCCGGCATACGTGCGGAACAGCTCCATCCAGCGTGTGGCCAGCTGCTGTGCGTGCGGGTTATCGGGCGGGATGTTTTCAGCGACGGCCTGACGCAGCTCGGCGATCAGTGCCGGCCACGCATGCATCTGCTTGCCGTAGTAGGCGCGCATCCGATGCATTTCGGGCGGTTCGAGATAGCGCTCGAAGATCGCCAGTCGACCCGCAACCGTGGCCTGCTCCACGAATTGCTGCAGCTCGCGGGTAATCCCGCTGCGCTCGCGCAGGCCAGGTTCACTCTCGTTCATCGCGTGCAGGCGCATCAGGAGCGCCGGGTTGTTGCCGGTGCCGCGTTCGACCATCGTCATCCAGCGCTGCGCGAGCCCGTGCGCTTCGGCGTCATCCGCCGTCGTGCCGCGATCCATTGCCGACTGTACGGCGCCGACCAGGGCACTCCAGTCGGTCAACACGTTCGGGTCCGTGTGCAGTGGCAAGGTCTTCAGTTCGTCGGGCGAAAAGTATTTCTCGTACATCGTCATCAGCTCCAGCGTGTCCAGCCAGTCGGCCAGGTCGGGGGACTGTCCGTCCAGCAGTTGCTTGCGCAAATGTGCCAGCCGCTCACGCAGGCGGGTACCTTCGGCAAGCTCGCGATCGATCTGTGCCATCTGCTGGTCGACCACTTCGACCAGCGGCCGCAGCGGTCCGGACAGGGCTTTGCCGATGTCGGCCAGCGACAGGCCCAGCTGACGCAGGGCCTGGATACGGTGCAGGCGTTCGATGTTCGCCCGGTCGTAGTGTCGATAGCCGGCAGCGGAGCGTACCGAAGGGGTGAGCAGGCCGATGCTGTCGTAATGATGCAGCGTGCGGACGGTGAGTCCGCAGCGCCTGGCGAGTTCGCCCACGGTCAACAACATGGCTTGCCTCCTTCTTCGGTATGCGAAGCGCACACTGGGGCCTCACGTTACGTGAGGGTCAAGCGCAGCGGAAGCTGCCTTTCAACTACGACCATTGTCGCGATGATGCGGCGCGCGGGCTGCTCTAGGCTGGCTGCAACGAGACCCGGGAGCTGGCCATGCGCTACGAGGAGTTCTACCGCCAATCGATCGACGAGCCGGAGCTGTTCTGGGCCGAGCAGGCACGACGGATCCACTGGGACACGCCACCGTTGCAGATTCTGGATCAGTCGAACCCGCCGTTCCGGCGCTGGTTCGTCGGCGGTACCACCAACCTCTGCTACAACGCGGTGGACCGACACCTGGCCGAGCGTGGCGAGCAACTGGCGCTGGTGGCGATTTCAAGCGAGACCGGGGTCACCCGGGAGTTCACTTATCGCCACTTGCATCGCGAGGTAAACGTATTCGCCGCGGTGCTGCAATCGCTGGACGTGGGCAAGGGCGACCGGGTGGTGATCTATCTGCCGAACATGGCCGAGGCAGTGTTCGCGATGCTGGCCTGCGCGCGCATCGGGGCGATCCATTCGGTGGTATTCGGTGGTTTTTCCGCGCATAACCTGGCACTGCGTATTGATGACGCGCAGCCGAAGCTGCTGATCGCCGCCGATGCCGGCATGCGCGGCGGCAAGGTGGTTGCGTACAAGCCGCTGGTTGATGCTGCATTGAATGAAGCTTCGGCGCCGCCATCCCATGTACTGCTGATCAACCGCGGACTCGATCTGCAGATGACCCGGGTGGCTTGGCGCGACCTGGATTACGCCGAACTTCGCTGCACCCATGAAGGCGCCGAGGTGGCGGTGACCTGGCTGGAATCGAACGAGCCGAGTTACCTGCTCTACACCTCCGGTACCACCGGCAGGCCGAAGGGCGTGCAGCGTGACGTGGGTGGTTACGCGGTGGCGATGGCGTTGTCGATTCGCACCATCTTCGATATCGCGCCGGGACAGGTGATGTTCTCCACCTCCGACGTGGGCTGGGCGGTGGGGCATTCCTACAACGTCTACGGTCCGTTGATCGGCGGCGCCACCACGTTGTTGTACGAGGGCCTGCCGACGCGTCCTGACGCGGGCATCTGGTGGGCGTTGTGCGAGCGCTACGGCGTGCGCACGATGTTCTCCTCCCCTACGGCGATCCGCGTGCTGAAGAAGCAGGACGAGAGCTGGCTGAAGAAGTACGACCTGTCGAAACTGAAGTGGCTGTTCCTGGCCGGTGAACCACTCGACGAGCCGACCGCACAATGGATCACCGTTGCGCTCGGCGTGCCGGTGATCGACAACTACTGGCAGACCGAAACCGGCTGGCCCGCGATCACCCTGATGCCGGGGCTGGATCTGAAGCCGGTGAAATTCGGTTCACCCGGCCTGCCGGCACCCGGCTACCGGATGAAAGTGATCGATGAAAACACCGGCAAGGAAGTGCCCAACGGCACCAAGGGCGTGCTGGTGCTGCAGCCGCCACTGCCACCGGGCTGCCTCAGCACCATCTGGCGCGATGACGACCGCTATGTTCACAGCTACTTCAGCCATTTTCGCGAACTGCTGTACAGCTCGCTCGACTGGGCCGTGCGTGACGACGATGGCTACACCTATGTGCTTGGCCGCACCGACGACGTGATCAACGTGGCCGGGCATCGGTTGGGCACGCGCGAGATCGAGGAGGCCGTGGTCAGCCATCCGGCGGTGGCCGAGGCGGCCGTGATCGGGGTCAATGACGAGTTGAAGGGGCAGGTGCCGATCGTGTTTGCCACGCTCAGGCAGGATGCCGGGGCCGGCACTACGGCGCTGGCGCAGCAGATGCAGCAGCGCGTGGTCGAGCAGCTCGGCGGTGTGGCGAAGCCCGCGCGGGTGTACGTGGTCCATGCCTTGCCCAAGACCCGTTCCGGCAAGTTGCTGCGCCGTTCGTTGCAGGCCTTGGCGGAGCAGCGCGACCCGGGCGACTTGTCCACGCTGGATGATCCGGCGGCGCTGGACGACATCCGCCTGGCGCTGGAGCGCGGGCCGGATCAGGACGGTTGACGGGCTGTGCAGGAGCGCACCGAAGTGCGGTCCTGCAGGCGGCCTGCATGGATCAGGCGGCGACGGCTTCTTCGGTCTTCGTGGTGACGACGGGGCTGCGGATCAGATGATCGAAGGCGCTCAGCGCGGCCGTTGAACCGGCGCCCATCGCGATCACGATCTGCTTGTACGGCACCGTGGTGGCGTCGCCGGCGGCGAAAACGCCGGGCAGCGAGGTCTGGCCGCGATCGTCGATCACGATCTCGCCGCGCGGCGACAGTTCCAGCGTGCCCTTCAGCCACTCGGTATTCGGCAGCAGGCCGATCTGCACGAAGATGCCTTCCAGCTGCAGCGTGTGCATCTGCTCGCTGTTGCGATCACGGTAGACCAGGGCGCTGACCCGCTGGCCATCGCCCAGTACCTCGGTGCTCAGCGCGCTGACGACAATGTCGACGTTGGGCAGGCTGCGCAGCTTGCGCTGCAGGACTTCATCGGCGCGCAGCTTGCTGTCGAATTCGATCAGGGTGAGGTGGGCCACGATGCCGGCCAGGTCGATCGCCGCCTCGACGCCGGAATTGCCGCCGCCGATCACCGCCACGCGCTTGCCCTTGAACAGCGGGCCATCGCAATGCGGGCAATAGGCCACGCCCTTGTTGCGGTATTCGTTCTCGCCGGGCACCCCCATCTGCCGCCAGCGGGCGCCAGTGGAGAGGATCACCGTCTTCGATTTCAGCGTGGCGCCGTTGGCCAGCTGGACTTCGACCAGGCCGCCGGTAGCCTCGCTGGCCGGTAGCAGCTTCTCGGCATGCTGCAGGTTCATCACGTCCACGTCGTACTCGTGCACGTGCTGTTCGAGTGCGGCGGCGAGCTTGGGACCTTCGGTGTAAGTCACCGAAATGAAGTTCTCGATGCCCATGGTGTCCAGCACCTGGCCACCGAAGCGCTCGGCCGCGACGCCGGTGCGGATGCCCTTGCGCGCGGCATAGATGGCTGCCGCGGCGCCGGCCGGACCGCCGCCGACGATCAGCACGTCGAACGCAGCTTTCGCCTTGATCTTCTCCGCCTCGCGCGCACTGGCGCCGGTGTCGAGCTTGGCGACGATCTGTTCCAGGCTCATGCGGCCCTGGTCGAACACCTCACCGTTCAAGTACACGGTAGGCACCGACATTACCTGGCGCGCATCGACTTCGTCCTGGTACAGCGCGCCGTCGATCGCCACATGCTGGATGCGCGGGTTGAGCACGCTCATCAGGTTGAGCGCCTGGACCACGTCGGGGCAGTTCTGGCAGGACAGCGAGAAATACGTCTCGAACTTGAAGTCGCCATCAAGATGGCGAACCTGCTCGATCGTATCGGCGGCCGCCTTGGACGGATGACCGCCAACTTGCAGCAGGGCCAGCACCAGCGAGGTGAACTCGTGGCCCATCGGCAGGCCGGCGAAGCGCACGCCAACGTCGGTGCCGATGCGATTGATCGCAAACGAGGGCTTGCGCGGCTCGCTGTCGTCGCGGCGCAGGCTGATCTTGTCGGACAGCGCGGCGATCTGGTGCAACAGCTCGTCCAGTTCCCGCGACTTGGCGCCATCATCGAGCGCGGCGACCAATTCGATTGGCTGGACCAGCTTTTCCAGATAGGCCTGCAGCTGGGTCTTGAGGCTTTCGTCGAGCATGGCTACCACTCCAGTGATGGATGCGCGGGAATCGCGAAGGGAAAAGAAGCTTGTGACAGCAGCCTGCGCCGGAGGGGGAGGGCGGCAGGCGGAGAGCGTTGCCGGGGCGCAAGCCGCTGACAGAAGCATCCGGATGGGGAGCAACCGGGCGCTTGCAGCGCCCGGTTCCGATGCAGCGATGAATCAGATCTTGCCGACCAGGTCCAGCGAAGGCGCGAGGGTCTTGTCGCCTTCCTTCCACTTGGCCGGGCAGACCTCGTTCGGGTGGCTGGCGACGTACTGCGCGGCCTTCACCTTGCGCAGCAGTTCGCTGGCGTCGCGGCCGATGCCGCCGGCATTGATCTCGACGATCTGGATCTTGCCGGCCGGGTCGATCACGAAGGTGCCGCGATCGGCCAGGCCCACTTCCTCGATCATCACGCCGAAGTTGCGGCAGATCGTGCCGGTCGGATCGCCGACCATGGTGTAGTTGATCTTCTTCACCGCATCGGAAGTGTCGTGCCAGGCCTTGTGGGCGAAATGCGTGTCGGTCGACACCGAGTAGATCTCGACGCCGAGCTTCTGGAATTCGGCGTAGTTGTCGGCCAGGTCTTCCAGCTCGGTCGGGCAGACAAAGGTGAAGTCGGCCGGGTAGAAGAACACCACCGACCACTTGCCCTTCAGGTCGGCATCCGACACCTGGACGAACTTGCCGGCCTTGAGCGCATCGGCCTTGAACGGTTTCACTTCGGTATTGATCAGGGACATCTTGGTTTTCCCGTGGTGGTTGAACAGTGGGGATGATGCTACGGGCCATGAGGCGATAAATCTAATTGATTATCAACATGGCACCGATTGGCCTGGACTATCGTTTGCCTGGCCCGGATCTGCGGCCGGACAGGCTTGCCTCAAGCCTGTTCTGCGGCCGCATCGAGGGTACTCACGGCGCGGCCAGTCGTCCACGCAGCTGGTGGTCCACCACGGTGGCCGTGACGACATCGCTGCCCACGTTCACCGTGGTGCGCATCATGTCGAGGATGCGGTCGACGCCGATGATGATGCCGATGCCTTCGGGTGGAATGCCGAAGGTGGCGAGCAGGCCGGCGATCATCGGCAGCGAACCACCCGGAATGCCGGCCACCGCCACCGCACTCAGCACGGACAGCAGCATCAGGATCGCCTGCTGGCTCAGGCTCAGTTCCACCCCGAACGCCTGTGCCACGAACAGCACCACACAACCTTCGAACAGTGCCGTGCCACTCATGTTCATCGTGGCGCCCAACGGCAACACGAAGCCGGCCGTGCTGGGGGCGAGCTTCAGATCATCGCGGGCCACCGCGAGGGACGCGGGCAGGCAGGCGCTGCTGGAACTGGTCGAAAAGGCGGTGATCAGCAGCGGCCGGATCTGCCGGAAGTAAGGCAAGGGTGAGCGTTTGGCCAGAAAGCGCAGCCACAGCGACATGGTGCCGAACAGGTGCAGTGCCAGCGCCACGGTGCAGCCGACCACGAACACCGACAACGCCAGCAGCACGTCCACGCCGACCTTGACGATCACGCTGTAGATCATCGCCGGCACGGCATACGGGGCCAGTTGCAGCGCGAAACCGACGATCTTCGTCATCAGGTCGGTGATCGTGTCCAGCGCCATCTGCACCCGCTTGCGTTCCTTTTCGCGCAGCTGGGTGGCGGCGGCGCCAACCAGGATCGCGAACAGGATCAGTGGCAGCACGTCGCCCAGTGCATTGCGGCTGGGGCCGGCCACCGCGCCGAGCAGGTTGCGCGGCATGAACATCTCGACCAGGGTGCCGAAGCTCATCGCGGGTTGCGCGGCCTTGGTGTCGATCGACTGCTGCGCAGTGTTGCCGTACTCCTGCATCAACTGGCTGCGCGCCTGCTCGCTGAGATGATGGCCTGGCTGCACCGTATTCATCATCACCAGACCGATGGCAACGGCAATCAGCATGTTCGCGGCAAACAACATGAAGGTGCGCCCTGCCAGCGGGCCGAGCCGGTCCAGCCGACCGAGTTGAGCCACGCCGGAGGCCAGCGAGGTGAACACCAGCGGGATCACCACGAAAAACAGCATGCGCAGAAAGATCTGTCCGAACGGGTCGAACGCCGCCGCGGAGATCTTCTGCATCAAGGCCAGTGCGGGCGGGTGCAGTTGGCCGATGCCCAGGGTGATGACGGCTGCGATCACGCCGATCACCAGGCCCCGGAGAATGCGTTTCGCAAGAGGAGTCGATGTGCCCATGCGCTGAATGTACGGGGCCGCGGCAGATTCGTCACGCAAGAAATTGCGATCCATGGCCGGCCTGGCACCCATGCACATTCGGGCAGGCGCCAGGACTGCCGGAAGGTCCAATCCCGGCAAGACCTTCCGGTGGGCTAAAATGTGCGTTTTGACGGAGGCGACATGACTCAGCCCGCATCCCCAGGTACACGTTTCCGTACGGCAGTTGCCGCCGAACAGCCACTGCAGGTGATGGGCGCGATCACTGCCTACGCCGGTCTGATGGCCCGGCGGGTTGGCTACAAGGCGCTGTATCTGTCCGGGGGCGGCGTGGCCGCCAACTCGCTGGGCGTGCCGGACCTGGGCATCAGCACCATGGAAGACGTGCTCACCGACGCGCGTCGCATCGTCGATGCCACCAGCTTGCCCCTGCTGGTCGACATAGATACCGGCTGGGGCGGAGCATTCAACATCGCGCGCACGATCCGTTCGTTCGAGCGCGTCGGCGTGGCCGCGGTGCACATGGAAGACCAGGTCGGCCAGAAGCGCTGCGGGCATCGCCCGGGCAAGGAAGTGGTGTCGAAGGAAGAGATGGTCGATCGGGTCAAGGCGGCGGTCGATGCACGTACCGATCCGGGCTTCGTGATCATGGCGCGCACCGACGCGGCTGCGGTGGAGGGCATCGATTCGGCGATCGAGCGCGCGGTGGCCTATGTCGAGGCCGGCGCTGACATGATCTTCCCCGAGGCAATGAAGACGCTGGCGGATTACCGCAAATTCAAGGGTGCAGTGAAGGTGCCGATCCTGGCCAACCTCACCGAGTTTGGCTCCACCCCGTTCTTCACCACCGACGAATTGCGCGAGGCCGGTGTGGACATCGCGCTGTACTGCTGTGGTGCCTATCGCGCGATGAACAAGGCCGCGCTCAATTTCTACGAGACCGTGCGCCGCGAAGGCACCCAGAAGAACGTCATCGACACCCTGCAGACGCGCGAGGAGTTGTACGACTTCCTCGGCTATCACGCCTACGAGCACAAGCTCGACGCGCTGTTTTCGAAGCAAAGCTGACCGTACACCTAGCGTGCGGAACCCGTAGGCGGGTTCCGCCGAAAAGAACAAACCTGCACCCTGGAGAACCCGATGAGCGAGCAAGCCCTTCCCAAGGCCAAGAAATCCGTCGCCCTGTCCGGCGTGGCCGCGGGCAATACCGCGCTGTGCACGGTCGGCCGCAGCGGCAATGACCTGCATTACCGCGGCTACGATATCCACGACCTGGCCGCCAAGGGCTGCTTCGAGGAAGTTGCCTACCTGCTGGTGCACGGCGTGCTGCCGACCTGGACCGAGTTGCAGAACTACAAGGCCAAGCTGAAGCGGCTGCGCGGCCTGCCGGCACCGGTCAAGGCCTCAATGGAGCTGCTGCCGGCCGCCACCCATCCGATGGACGTGTTGCGTACCGGCTGTTCAATCCTCGGCACGGTGTTGCCGGAGAAGGACGACCACAATGTCACCGGGGCGCGCGACATCGCCGACCGGCTGATGGCGAGCTTTGGCTCGATGCTGTTGTACTGGTACCACTTCAGCCACAACGGCAAGCGCATCGAGACCGAGACCGGGGACGACTCGATCGCCGCGCACTTCCTGCACCTGCTGCATGGCAGGAAGCCGAGCGACCTGCATGCGCAGGCGCTGGACAAGTCGCTGGTGCTCTACGCGGAGCACGAATTCAATGCCTCGACCTTCGCTGCGCGCGTCATCGCGGGCACCGGCTCGGACATCTATTCGGCGATCACCGGCGCGATCGGTGCGCTGCGCGGGCCGAAGCACGGCGGCGCCAACGAGGTGGCGATGGAGATCATCGCGCGCTATCGCAACGCCGACGATGCCGAGGCGGACATCCGTGCCCGTGTCGAGCGCAAGGAGATCATCATCGGTTTCGGCCACCCGGTTTACACCGTGTCCGATCCGCGCAACGAGATCATCAAGGAGGTGTCGCGCAAGCTGTGCACCGACGGCGGCAATCCGACGCTGTTCGACGTCTCCGAGCGGATCGAGAAGGTGATGGCCGAGGTCAAGAAGATGTTCCCCAACCTCGACTGGTTCTCTGCCAGCGCCTATCACATGATGGGCGTGCCCACGGCCATGTTCACGCCGCTGTTCGTGATTGCGCGTACCTCAGGCTGGAGTGCACATGTGATCGAGCAGCGCGAAGACGGCAAGATCATCCGCCCCAGCGCCAACTACACCGGGCCGGAAGACCAGACCTACGTGCCGATCGACAAGCGCTGAGCCGGCAGGTGGCGAATCCGGGAAGCCCCGGATTCGCCACCTGCCGCGTTGCAATCGCCGTTGCACGCTGCGCGTGGCAAGTCGCTTGCCAGGCGCCTACGCCAGGTTCGATTTGATGCGCTCCCTGCGCTTGTGCAGGAACCAGCCGCCCCCGCAGATGCTGATCACGGCCAGCGCATCCAGGCCATATTTTGCCCACGCATGGGCGTCGAACCAGTCGCTCAGCAGACGGTCGTGGGTAATCATGCGGCCTGCGGTGATCGCGATCGCCGCGGCGCCGATGTACATGATGACCGGATAGCGGTCGATCAGCTTCAGGATAAGCGTCGAGCCCCAGACCACCAGCGGCACGCTGATCAGCAGCCCGAGAATGACCAGCAGCAGGTGGCCCTTTGAGGCGCCGGCGATCGCCAGAACGTTGTCCAGTCCCATCAACGCGTCGGCGGCGATGATCGTGCGCAGCGCGCCCCAGAATGTATTGCCGGCCTTGATGTCGGGGCCGTGATCGTCGCCATGGTTCAACAGTTTCCAGGCGATCGGCAGCAGCAGCACACCGCCGGCCAGCATCAGTCCGGGCATTTTCAGCAGGTAGACCACCACCGCCGTCAGTGCGAAACGGATCGCGATGGCACCAAAGGTGCCCCAGAAAATGGCTTTCTTCTGCAGATGTTTCGGCAGTCGGCTGGCTGCCATCGCAATGACGATGGCGTTGTCGCCGGCCAGCACCAGATCGAGCAGGATGATGGCCAGCAGGCCGGAGAGAAAATCGGGAGCGGTGAAATCCATCGGGTTTTCCTTGCGCGTCGGACAATGCAGTGACCACGGACGCGCGCGGCCCGTGATCACCGCAAAAGTCTCGTTCGCAGGAGGACTGCTGGACGACCGGAGCGAAGCCTCGCTCGTGTTGACGATCGTCGCACCGGGCAGGCGAGCCTGCCGCGGGAACTACTCCCTTCTGGGTGAGTGCCGATTGTCGGGGGGATGCCTGATCGCGGTCAAGCAACGCTCAGCTCGCCAGTCGGCTAAAATGGCGGTTTTCCCTGCCGCGAGATCCATCATGAGTGCGCACGATATCCGTTCCGCCGTCCGTCCCGATCCCGACCAGCCGCTGGTCGACATCGCCGATTACGTGGTCGACTACCAGGTCGACTCGAAGGAGGCCTACGATACGGCGCGCTACATGCTGCTGGACTCGCTCGGCACCGCGATGCTGGCGATGAAGTTTCCTGAATGCGTCAAGCATCTGGGGCCGCTGGTGCCCGGTGCGAACCTGCCGGGTGGCGCGCGCGTGCCGGGTACCAGCCATGAGCTGGACCCGGTGCAGGCGGCGTTTGCCATCGGCACGCAGGTGCGCTGGCTCGACTTCAACGACACCTGGCTGGCGGCCGAATGGGGCCACCCGTCGGACAACCTTGGCAGCATCCTCGCCGTGGGTGACTACTTGAGCCGCAAGGCCGAACGCGAAGGCGGCCAGCCACTGACCGTGCGCGACGTGCTCGGCTACGCGATCAAGGCCCATGAGATCCAGGGCTGCTACGCGCTGCTGAACAGTTTCAACCGGGTTGGCCAGGACCACGTGATTCTGGTGCGGCTGGCGTCGACCGCCGTGGCCACCGCCATGCTTGGCGGCGGCAAGGAGCAGATCACCACCGCCGTGTCGCACAGTTGGATCGACAACGGGTCCTTGCGTACCTATCGGCACGCGCCGAACACCGGGCCACGCAAGAGCTGGGCCGCCGGTGACGCCTGCCGTCGCGCGGTGACTCACGCGATCAATGCCGTTTACCGCGGCGTAGTGGGCTATCCGTCGGCGCTGTCGGCGAAGACCTGGGGCTTCTACGACGTGGCCTTTGGTGGCAAGCCGTTCGAGTTCGAGCGTCCACTCGGCAGCTACGTAATGGAAAACGTGCTGTTCAAGATCAGCTATCCGGCCGAATTCCACGCGCAGACCGCAGTGGAATGCGCCATGCAACTGCACGCGCAGGTGGTGGACAGGATCGACCAGATCGAGCGAATCGCCATCGAGACCCAGGAGGCGGGTTGCCGCATCATCGACAAGACCGGGCCGTTGGCGAACTATGCCGATCGCGACCACTGCATCCAGTACATGGTGGCGGTGCCGCTGATCTTCGGCCGGCTGGTGGCCAGCGACTACAACGACGACATCGCGGCTGACCCGCGTATCGACGCGTTGCGGGACACGATGAGCGTGGTCGAGAACCCCCAGTTCACCCGCGACTACTTCGATCCGGCCAAGCGCTACATCGGCAACTCGGTCCAGGTGTTCTTCAAGGACGGCAGCAGCACGGAAAAGGTCTCGATCGACTACCCGATCGGCCATCGCAAGCGGCGCGTCGAGGGTATTCCCGTCCTGTTGCAGAAGTTCGAGGCGGCCATGCAGGGCCATCTGCCGGCGCACAAGGTCAAGGCGATCATGGCCGCAACCAGCGATCCGGCGCAGCTGGATGCCATGCCCCTGCACCACTTCCTGGGCCTCTTCACGTTGTAAAGACGGCGTGAGTGGAAAATTAACAGCGGGTCGGACGCCGCGATGGGTGCCTATTCGTCCCTGTCGCGCTAAATGTTCAACCAGTACCATTGCCGTTCAAATAACGACCTTCCTGAATGAAGCCTCACCGGAAGTTGTTTGAAATAGTGTTAATTCGATCACGGCTTAACACTTTTGCTACAATCTCGCCGCTTGTCGCATAAACGCCAAGCAGGGGCTTCTAAGAGCTCTGAGTGACGTGGTTCAGCTTTGATTCGCAATTTCCGGTCAGGGTTGAACGGACGCGAAATTCTAATAATTGAGGAGACACCTGATGAAACGTACGGGCTTGTATTTTCTGATCGCGCTGGCCCTGGGCGGCGTAGGTGCCGTTCATGCGCAGGACACCGCTGCTCCGGCCGACGCTGCTCCCTCGATGACCGCTCCGTCCTATGACGGTCGCTGGTACATCGCCCCCACCATCGGCGGTTACTACAACGATACCGATCGCAACACGAACAGCCGTCAGATCTACTACGGTCTGGGCGTGGGTCGTTTCATCTCGTCGAATACCTCGCTCGACCTGTTCGTCGATCGCACCAGCCGCGACGCTGATGGTGGCGGCACTTGGTCCAACAACAACGTGGGCGCCGCGGTCCGCTTCTACGCGGGTGACTGGAACGCTTGGCGTCCGTACCTGCTGGCCGGCGTGATGGGCAGCAATCACCACGGCATCCATGGCAATGGCTGGTCCCCGGCGGCCGAGCTGGGCGGTGGCTTGTCCAAGACCATCGACGACAGCTCCGACTTCCGCGTCGAAGCCGGCTACCGTTACGACTGGGACAACAAGAGCCAGCCGACCATGGATGGCTATGGTGACTGGTTCCTCGGCTTCAGCATCGTTTCGCGCTTTGGTGCCCCGGCCGCCGCTCCGGCTGCTGCGGTCGCCACCACTCCGCCGCCGGCTGACTGCTCGACGAAGGACAGCGACAGCGATGGCGTGAACGATTGCGAGGACAAGTGCCCGGCCACCGCCGCCGGCACGATCGTCGGTCCTGACGGTTGCGCTCAGAAGGTCGTGATCGACCTGCGTGGCGTGAACTTCAAGTTCGACCGCCCGAAGAAGGGTGAGACGGACATCTCCAAGTCGCTGGCCGAGCCGAGCGCCGATTCGATCGCCGTGCTGAACCAGGCTGTCGATACCCTGCAGCGCTATCCGCAGGTGAAGGTGACGGTTGCCGGTTACACCGACTCGAAGGGCACCGACGAGTACAACCAGAGCCTGTCCGAGCGTCGTGCGTCGATCGTCTACAACTACCTGACCAGCCATGGCATCGATGCCAGCCGTCTGGAAGGCCCGATCGGTCACGGTGAAGCCAACCCGATCGGCGACAATGCCACCGACGCGGGTCGTGCACAGAACCGTCGTACGGAGCTGCAGGTTCAGCAGTAATCGAACCGCGGTAACGCAGTAATGAAAAACCCGGCTTCGGCCGGGTTTTTTCTTGCCTGTCGGATGCCGATGTACCCTCCCGGGTTGTAGCACGATGGCGCAGGCCTATACGCTAGCGCGATGCTCCGTTCCCTTTCCTCCCGTCGCGCATCTCCCGCTGCGTCCGCACAATCGCCGCGGCATGGCTTGGCCCGTGTACTGTCCAAACTGGGTGCCTGTTCGCGCAGCCAGGCTGAACAGTGGGTCCGCGCCGGCCGGGTCAGCGTGGATGGGCGAGTGGTTCGCGATCCGTATCAGCCGACCTCGATCGACCAGCACGGCCTCGCCATCGATGGCCAACCGGTGAGGCGGAGCGAAAGCGTCTACGTCGCCTTCAACAAGCCGCGCGGCATCGTGGTCAGTGCCGCCGACGAACATGGTCGGGCGACGGTGTACACCGCGCTGGCGGCAGCCGGCCTGCCGTGGCTGGGTCCGGTCGGTCGCCTGGACAAGGCCAGCGAAGGGCTGTTGCTGCTGAGCAACGACACCAGTTGGGCAGCCGGCATCACCGACCCGGCAACGCACCTGGACAAGACCTACCATGTGCAGGTGGCCGGCCAGCCAGATGCGGCGGTGCTTGCGGCGATGCTGACGGGAGTTGAGGATGGCGGTGAGCGGCTGAAGGCGCGCAAGGCCACGCTTCTGCGCGTCGGCGAGAAGAATGCCTGGCTGGAAGTGGTGCTGGACGAAGGGCGCAACCGGCATATCCGCCGGTTGCTGGCTGCCTTGGGTTTCGATGTATTGAGGCTGATCCGGGTAGCGATCGGTCCACTCGTGCTGGGTGAGCTGGCGAAAGGTCAATGGCGCCGGCTCGACCAGACCGAAGTGCGGTCCCTCACCACGCGGTCGTGACGGCTCGCTGGCCGGCGATGCTCCCGGCCGCTATCTGGCACAAGATCAATCAGCCCGCAATCACGCCCAGCTTCCTGCCCACCTTGGTGAACGCGGCAATCGCCCGGTCAAGATGCTCGCGAGTATGCGCGGCGCTCATCTGCGTGCGGATGCGCGCCTGTCCCTGCGGCACCACCGGAAAAAAGAAGCCGGTGACATAGATGCCTTCGTCCAGCAGGGCGGTGGCCATCGCCTGCGCCTTCGGCGCGTCATAGATCATCACCGGCACGATCGGATGCACGCCCGGCTTGATGTCGAAGCCGGCGGCGGTCATCTGTTCGCGGAAGTAGCGGGTGTTCTGCTTGAGCTGCTCGCGCAGGTCACCGGCACTGGCCAGCATGTCGAACACCTTGATTGCGGCGGCGACCACGTGTGGCGGCAAGGAGTTGGAGAACAGGTAAGGGCGGGAACGCTGGCGCAGCAGCTCGATCACTTCCTTGCGGCCGGTGGTAAAGCCGCCCAGGGCGCCGCCCAGTGCCTTGCCCAGGGTGCCGGTGAAGATGTCGATCTTGTCCATCACGCCGTTGACCTCGGCCGCGCCGCGGCCGGTATCGCCGAGGAAGCCGGTGCAATGGCATTCGTCGATATGCACCATCGCGTTGTACTTCGCTGCCAATGCGGTGATTTCATCGAGCTTGGCGATGAAGCCGTCCATCGAGAACGCGCCATCGCTGGTGATCAGCTTGGTGCGCGCGCCGGCGGCGTCGGCGGCCTGCAGCTGTGTCTCCAGGTCGGCCATGTCACTGTTGGCGTAACGAAAACGCTTGGCCTTGCACAGGCGGATTCCGTCGATGATCGAAGCATGGTTCAGTGCGTCGGAAATCACGGCGTCTTCTTCACCCAGCAGCGGCTCGAACAGCCCGCCGTTGGCATCGAAGCAGGCGGCGTAGAGGATGGTGTCCTCGGTGCCGAAGAACGCGGCGATCTTCGCTTCCAGCTGCTTGTGCAGGTCCTGCGTGCCGCAGATGAAACGCACGCTGGCCATGCCGAAGCCGTGCGTGTCCAACGCATCCTTGGCGGCCTGGATCACCTCGGGATGGTCGGCCAGCCCCAGGTAATTGTTGGCGCAGAAATTCAATACCTTGCGGCCGCCCTCCAGCTCGATCTCGGCGGATTGCGGCGAGGTGATGATGCGCTCGGCCTTGAACAGGCCCTGCTCGCGGATGGATGCCAGCTCGGTGGCGTAGCGGTCTTTGGCGGTATAGGTCATGTCAATTCCAGGAGCAGACGACTTTGCCGCAGGTGCCGGCATCCATCAGGTCGAAACCCTTCTGGAAATCGTCTATGTGGATCTGGTGGGTCAGCACCTTCTGCAGCGGGAAGCCGGTCAGCACCATCTGGGTCATCTTGTACCAGGTCTCGTACATCTTGCGGCCGTAGATGCCCTGCAAGGTGAGACCCTTGAAGATCACCTTGTCCCAGTCGATGCCGGCGCCGCGCGGCATGATGCCGAGCATGGCGACCTTGCCGCCGTGGTACATGCAATCGAGCATGTCGCCGAACGCACGCGGGTTGCCGCTCATCTCCAGTCCCACGTCGAAGCCCTCCATGTGCAGGTCCTTCATCACATCCTTGAGCGACTGGTTGGTGACGTTGACCACGCGGGTCGCGCCCATGTCGGCGGCCAGCTTCAGGCGATAGTCGTTGACGTCGGTAACCACCACGTTGCGCGCGCCGATGTGTTTGCAGATGCCGGCAGCAATGATGCCGATCGGACCGGCGCCGGTGATCAGCACGTCCTCGCCGATCACGTTGAATTCCAGCGCGCAGTGCGCGGCGTTGCCGTAGGGGTCGAAGAACGCGGCCAGTTCGGACGGGATCTGGTCGGGGATTGGCCACAGGTTCGAGGCTGGCATGCTCATGTATTCGGCGAACGCGCCATTGCGGTTCACGCCGATGCCGATGGTGTTCGGGCACAAATGCTGGCGACCGCCGCGGCAGTTGCGGCAATGGCCGCAGACGATGTGGCCTTCGGCCGAGACGCGATCACCGATCTTGTAGCCGGTCACGCCCGGGCCGATCTCGACAATGCGACCAACGAATTCGTGGCCGATGGTGAGGCCCGGCTTGATCGTGCGCTGACTCCACTCGTCCCACTTGTAGATGTGCAGGTCGGTACCGCAGATCGCGGTCTTCTCGATCTTGATCAGCACCTCGTTCGGGCCGACCTGCGGCATCGGCACCTCTTCCATCCAGATGCCCTGTTCGGGCTTGCGCTTGACCAGGGCTTTCATCGTCTGCGACATGGGGAATCCATCGGTGGGCCCGCAGCGCGGGCGGGGTAAATCCCGATTATAGAGTGCCGCAGCGGTTCTGCAGCCGTGATTCTCGCGGTGCGCCACGCTCGGCTCGGCCGGCGTGACCTGTCTGCCCATGACTTGCGGCATATGCCGAATATGTCCGGCTCAGGCATAAATCGTAAGTTATTGCGATTTCACCAGGAGATCCCCTTGCGCCGTCCATTGCTTGCTGCCGCCATATCCGTCGGCCTCATCTCGTCTGCCCATGCCGTCGAAGGCATGTGGCAGCCTGCCCAGTTGCCTGGCATCGCCGCTACCTTGCAGCAGCACGGCCTGAAGCTGGATCCGAAGACGCTGACCGATCTCACCGCCTATCCGATGGGCGCGATCGTCAGCCTGGGCGGCTGCACCGCGTCGTTCGTCTCACCCGAAGGCCTGGTGGTGAGCAATCATCACTGCGTCTACGGCGCGCTGCAGCTGAACTCCACGCCGGAAAACAACCTCATCAAGAAGGGCTTCCTGGCCAGGACCCACGCGGATGAACTTTCTGCAGGTCCGTCCGCGCGCGTCTTCGTTACCGAGGAAATCCGTGACGTTACTCCGCAGATCAACGCCGGGATCAACGACGCGATGAGCGGCGCCGAGCGCTACAAGGCGATCGAGCTGGCGATCAAGGAACAGGTCAAGGCGTGCGAGAGCGAAGGCTACCGTTGCGACGTCTACACCTTCCATGGCGGCTACAGCTACCAGCTGATCAAGCAGCTGGAAATCAAGGACGTGCGCCTGGTCTATGCGCCGCCCGATTCCATCGGCAAGTTCGGCGGCGACGTCGACAACTGGATGTGGCCCCGCCACACCGGCGACTTCGGCTACCTGCGTGCTTACGTCTCGAAGGACGGCACATCGGCGGCGTACTCGAAGGAAAACGTGCCTTACCGGCCCAGGCACGTGCTCAAGGTGAATCCGCTGGGGGTGGAGCAGGGCGACTATGTGATGGTCGTCGGCTATCCCGGCCGTACCAACCGCTATCGTCTTGCCGAGGAAGTGCAGAGCTCCATCGACTGGACTTATCCGACCCAGATCAAGATCTACGAAGCCACGTTGAACATCATCAACACCGCCGGCAAGTCCGACCCCGAGGTCGCGGTGAAATACGCCAGCATGGTCGCCGGCCTCAACAACTATCTGAAGAACTTCGGCGGCCAGCTTGAGGGCCTGCATCGTGCCGACGCGGTCGAGGTGAAGCGTGCGCAGGAAGCCAAGCTGGAAGCCTGGCTGAAGCAGCAGGGCGGTGTGGAAAATGCCGCGCTGGCGGCGGACATCGGCAAGCTGCGTCAGCAGATCGCCGCCAACCAGGCCACTCGCGATCGTGATCTGGCGATCGGGCTGGTGACCCGCGCGTCGATGCTCGGCACCGCGGTGCGCCTGACCCATCTGGCGAAGGAGCGGCCGAAGGCCGATCTCGAGCGCGATGCCGGTTACCAGAAGCGCGACTGGGTGCGCATCGAGGGCGGCCTGAAGCAACTGGATCGTCGCTTCGATCCGAAGGTCGACCAGCAGCTCATGGTCTACGGCCTGCAGCGCTACGTGACCTTGCCGCCGGCGCAGCGCCTGCCTGCGCTTGACGCATGGCTGGATGGCGCCAGAACCGAGGCGCAGCTGACCGCCAAGGTCGCCACGCTGTATGCGGGCAGCCAGCTGGCCAATGTCGACGAACGCATGAAGTGGTTCGCTGCCGACAGCAAGGCGATCAACGCCAGCAACGACAGCATGATCAAGCTGGCCCGCGCGCTGCAACCCGAGCTGAAGGCGATTGAAGACACCGCCGATGCCCGCGACGGCGAGATGAGCAAGCTGCGCCCGCGCTATATGCAGGCGATGATCGCCTGGAAGGATTCGCAGAAGCTGCCGGTCTATCCGGATGCAAACGGCTCGCTGCGGGTCACCTTCGGCAATGTGCAGGGCGTGGCACCGCGCGATGGTGTGAGCTACGCGCCGTTCACTACCGCGCAGGGCATCGTCCAGAAGAACACCGGGGCGGAACCGTTCAATGCACCGAAGGCCGAGATTGCCGCGATCAAGGCCAAGGCATTCGACAGCTATGCTTCGCCGAAGCTGGGCACGCTGCCGGTCAATTTCCTGGCTGACCTGGACATCACCGGCGGCAACTCCGGCTCACCGGCGATGGACGCCAACGGCCAGCTGGTCGGCCTCGCGTTCGACGGCAACTGGGAATCAGTCAGTGGCGACTGGTTGTTCAACCCCGCGTTGAATCGGTCGATCCAGGTCGACGTGCGCTACATGCTGTGGGTGATGCATCACCTCGACCACGCCGACAACCTGCTCAAGGAAATGGGCGTGCCAGCGAAGTAGACGGCGCGCTGGCCTAACCGGGGCCCGCGTCACCGACGCGAGCCCTTCCGTTTCTGTCGTTCAGAACATCCACTCGCGCAGCTAGCGATAGATCAGCGCGAAGACCACGCTGATCACGATGCAGACGACATACCAGAACTCTGCATGGTCCTTGTGCCAGATCGGCGAATGCATGGCCTGTCTCCCCTCGTGGTGCATCCGGTCATGCAGCACGCATGCCAGACCGCTGGAGCGCGGGTGGGCTGCGGAATATGGGCTCCGCGGGCTGCTTTGCCAGCGGCAGCTTCATGCGCCCGCTGTAGCAGTCGTGAAACAACCTGTATCGGTCGGCCGTGCCACTTACAATGCGCGCATGCCTGTCGATCACCGTCCCCTCGCCATCTTTCTGATGGGTCCCACCGCCTCCGGCAAGACGGCGTTGGCGTGCGCGTTGAGCGAGCATTTCCCGCTGGATCTGGTCAGCGTCGACTCGGCCCTGGTCTATCGTGGCATGGACATCGGCACGGCCAAGCCCGATCCGGCCACGCTGGCGCGATATCCCCACGCGCTGGTCGATATCCGCGATCCGGCGCAGCCATACTCGGCGGCTGATTTTCGCGCCGATGCGATTCCGGTGATGGAGCAAATCAGCATGCGGGGCAGGGTGCCCTTGCTGGTCGGTGGTACCGGGTTGTACTTCCGCGCCTTGCAGCAGGGACTGTCCGACTTGCCCGAAGCCGATCCGGCCATGCGCGCCCGGCTGGGTGAGCAGGCCCGGCAGTCGGGCTGGCCGGCGATGCATGCGCGACTGGCGCAGATTGATCCGGTCGCCGCCAGCCGCATCGACAGCAACGACACCCAACGCCTGCAGCGGGCGCTCGAAGTATTCGAGCTGACCGGTCGCCCGCTGACCGAGTTGCAGCAGCGTGGCGTCACGGCACGCTTTCCCTGGCGGGTACTCAAGCTGGCGCTGCTGCCGACCGACCGGCAACTTCTGCACGAACGCATCGCGCAGCGCTTCGACGTCATGCTGGCAACGGGCTTTCTCGACGAAGTGCGCTCGCTGCGGGCGCGCGGCGATCTCGATCCCGAGCTGCCGGCGATCCGTGCAGTCGGCTACCGGCAGGCGTGGGAGCACCTGGATGGCCGGGCCAGTGCGGCGGCATTCCGCGACCGGGCCATCTTCGCCACCCGCCAGTTGGCCAAGCGCCAGATCACCTGGCTGCGCAGTGACCATGGCGCCCGCTTGTTCGAACCGGATCGGGCCGGCCTGGCAGCCCGCGTCGCGGACGCGGTGCAGCTGTTTGTCGCGGGCGCGGAGCGGGCGCCGTCGCGAATGTGATCGCCTGCACTTGCGCGACGCAAAAATCTTCTTTCATCAAGCATTTGAAAGCAGTTAACATCCAGTCATGTTGGGCCGGAGCGCCACTGGCGTTTTTTTCCGGTCTGTTCGAGGCAAGGGGAGAACAAGAAATGTCCAAGGGGCAATCGTTGCAGGATCCATTTTTGAATGCATTGCGGCGCGAACGCGTGCCGGTGGCCATCTATCTGGTCAATGGCATCAAGCTGCAGGGGACGGTGGAATCGTTCGACCAGTTTGTGGTGCTGCTGCGCAATCAGGTCAGCCAGATGGTCTACAAGCACGCCATTTCCACCGTGGTTCCCAGTCGCAATGTGAAAATCGGCAACGGTCACGATGGTCACGACGGTCCGGACCACGCGGCGGATGCATCGACAAACACTGACGCCGACGCTTGATACGGCGGCGGTCAGCCCGCATGAATGAGGTTTGCTCCTGAAGGATCATGCCTACTCGTGTTTGACCGTCAAAAGAAAGGTGACCGCGCCCTGCTGGTCCTGCCCCATTCGCGCGGCGAGGGCGATGCGGCACGCCGGGCCGAGGAATTCGCCGAACTGGTGAAATCCGCCGGCGCCGAAGTGCTGGGTGTCGTCAACGCCCGCGTCGAGGATCCCAATCCGCGCTATTACATCGGCAGCGGCAAGGCCAACGAAGTCGCCGAGGCGGCGCGTGCGCTGGAAGCCGACGTGGTGCTGGTCGACCATCTGCTCACGCCGGTGCAGGAACGCAACCTCGAAAAGCATCTGGGTGTGCGCGTGGTCGACCGCGCTGGTCTGATCCTCGACATTTTCGCCCAGCGTGCCCGGTCGCACGAAGGCAAGCTGGAAGTGGAGCTGGCCCAGCTCAAGCACCTGGCCACCCGGCTGGTGCGTGGATGGACCCATCTGGACGCGCAGCGCGGCGGCGCGATCGGCAATCGCGGTCCCGGTGAAACCCAGCTGGAAACCGACCGCCGCCTGCTCGGCGAGCGGGTCAAGCAGCTCACCAAGCGCCTGGAAAAGGTGCAGGTCCAGCGTGGCCAGCAACGTCGCGCCCGGCTGCGCAACACGGTGCCGCGAGTGGCCCTGGTCGGCTACACCAACGCCGGCAAGTCGACCCTGTTCAATGCGCTGACCACCGGCGATGTCTACGCCGCCAACCTGCTGTTCGCCACGCTCGATCCCACCGTGCGCAAGCTGGAGGATCTCAGCTGCGGCCCGGCGGTGATCGCCGACACGGTCGGCTTCATCCGCGAGCTGCCGCATGATCTGGTCGCCGCGTTCCGCGCCACCCTCGCCGAGGCGCGCGACGCCGACCTGCTGCTGCACGTCAGCGATGCGGCGGACGAGGAACGCGAGCGCCTGCACCAGGTCGTCGACAGCGTGCTGGAGGAGATCGAGGCCGGCGACGTGCCGCAGCTTCACGTGATGAACAAGATCGACCTGGCCGGGGCGCCGCCGCGGATCGAGCGCGACGCCACCGGCAAGCCGGTGCGGGTCTGGGTGTCGGCGGCCAGCGGGGACGGCCTCGACCTGCTGCGCCAGGCACTGGGCGAACTGCTCGGTGGCGAGCGGGTGCAGTCGGCACTGCACCTGCCGCTGTCGGCCGGGCGCCTGCATGCCCGACTCAAGGCCGCCGGCGCGATCAGCGGCGAATCGATCGACGAGCACGGCTGGCAGCTGCGCATCGACGCACCGCGCAGCGTGATTGCGCCGCTCAGCGGCGGCGATCCGACCGAGGCGAAACTGCTGCAGGAACTGCTGGCCGTGGCGGAATGACGCTCGCGCCACGTGCGCGGCGGTGTTCTTGCTCTGATAGAATGCGAAGTGTTTGTGCGGTCGCGAGAGGCGGCTCGTGCAGGACTTCGACAGCTTCGGCTGAATCTCTTGCGTAACCCGGTGCAACGCGTGTTCCGGCCGTGGTTGCCGGCCTCCGAACGTCCCCAAAGGAGACTGACTCGTGGCATGGAATGAACCCGGCAACAACGGGCAAAAAGATCCCTGGAACAGGAATCGCCAAGGCGGCAAATCGCCCGTGGAAGATCTGCTGAACAAGGCCAGGAACCGTGTCGGCAAGATGGGCCAGGGTCCCGGCAACATCCTCACCGGCGTGCTGGTCTTGCTGGTCATCGGCCTGCTGTTCAGCAGCTACACCATCATCGGCGCACGCCAGCAAGGCGTGGTGCTGCGCTTCGGCCAGTATTCGCGCACGCTGGCGCCAGGCTTCCACCTGAAGCTGCCGCAGCCGATCGAATCGGTCAACAAGGTTGAGGCCACGCGCATCCGTTCGGTCACCGACAAGGTGGCCATGCTGACCAAGGACGAGAACATCATCACGATCGACTTCACCGTGCAGTACCAGGTGGACGATTCGCGCAAATACCTGTTCTCGCTGAACGATCCTGACGGCACCATTGGCGCCGCGGCCGAGGCCGCCGTGCGCTCGGTGATCGGTAGCAGCGACATGGACCAGATCCTGTCCGCCGCCGGCGCCAGCCTGGTCGCGCAGGCGCAGCAGGCGTTGCAGCAAACCCTGGACACCTACGACTCCGGCTTGCGCGTCACCGAAGTCAGTTTCCAGAATGTGGCGCCGCCAAACGAGGTGAAGGATGCCTTCGACGACGTCAACAACGCCCGCGAAGACAAGCAGAGCATCGAGAACGGCGCCCTGGCGTACGCCAGCAAGGTGGTGCCGGTGGCCCGCGGCGAAGCGGCGCGCATCGCTGCCGAAGCCTCCGGCTACAAGGCCGAGCGCATTGCCCGCGCGCAGGGCGACACCGCACGCTTCGACCTGCTGCTGACCCAGTACAAGGCCGCCCCTGAAGTCACCCGCAAACGGTTGTGGCTGGAAACGATGGAACAGGTGATGGCCAAGAATCCGAAGGTGATCGACGGCTCCGGTGGCCGCAACATCATCAACCTGCCGGCGCTGCAGGGCGGCTCGACCCCGCCCTCGCCCGAGCCGGGCACGGTGGGTGCCGTCGTGGCGCCAGCCCCCAGCGATGCGAACAGCAAGGGAGCACAGCCATGATCAGGATCGGCTCCATCGTCCTCGCCGTCCTGCTGGTCCTGCTGGGCATCAACAGCATGTTCGTGGTCAGCGAGGGGCATAGCGCCTTGCTGCTGCAGTTTGGCCGCATCGTGCGCACGGATTATCAGCCGGGCCTGCATTTCAAGCTGCCGGTGATCCAGCAGGTCATGAATTTCGACAAGCGCATCCTGTCGCTGGACGCCGCGCCGGAACGCTATTTCACCTCCGAGAAGAAGAGCGTCAACGTCGACTTCTACGTGAAGTGGCGCGTGGCCGACAACGCCGCCTACTACCGCGCCACCGGCGGCGACCAGTTGCAGGCGGCGCAGCGGCTGACCCCGATCGTCAAGGACGCGCTGCGCTTCGAGTTCAACGCCCGCACCTTGCCCGACCTGATCTCCGGTGGCCGCAAGGACATCACCGAACGGGTGCGCGCGCAGACCGACGCCTCCGCGCGCAAGAACCTCGGCATTGCGGTGGTCGACGTGCGCATCAAGCGCATCGACCTGCCCAACGAAGTCAGCGAGTCCGTGTACAAGCGCATGCGCGCCGAACGCCTGCAACTGGCCAACGAACTGCGCTTCACCGGCCAGGAATCGGCCGAGACGATCCAGGCTGACGCCGACCGCCAGGGCCAGGTGCTGCGTGCCGATGCCCAGCGCGACGCGGCCAAGATCCGCGGCGAGGGCGACGCGCAGGCTGCTGCCATCTATGCGCAGGCGTACAACCAGGATCCGGAGTTCTTCACCTTCTATCGCAGTCTCGCCGCGTATCGAAAATCCTTCGAGGACGGCAAGGGCGTGATGATCATGAAGCCCGACGACGAGTTCCTGCGCTACTTCGGCAACCCGGCGTCCGGCAAGCGCTGAGCCGGCGCCAACCCACCGAAGCGTCGTTCCGGCCCGCGCCGGGACGACGCTGAATTCTTGACGACGCCCGTCAACGGGCACGACCAGCGAAACGAGCACATCCCGGAGTAATGCAGCATGGGCAAGTCAGTAGTCATTCTTGGTGCCCAGTGGGGCGACGAAGGCAAGGGCAAGATCGTCGACCTGCTGACCGAGCGCGTCAGCGCCGTGGCGCGTTTCCAGGGCGGCCACAACGCCGGCCACACGCTGGTGATCAAGGGCAAGAAGACCGTGCTGCACCTGATCCCTTCCGGCATCCTGCGCGACGACGCGCTGTGCCTGATCGGCAACGGTGTGGTGCTGTCGCCCGAGGCGCTGATCAACGAGATCGCCGAGCTGGAGGCCAACGGCGTCGAAGTGCGCTCGCGCCTCAAGATCAGCCCGGCCACGCCGCTGATCATGCCGTACCACATCGCGGTGGATAAGGCGCGCGAGATCGCCGCCGGCGGCAAGGCCATCGGCACCACCGGCCGCGGCATCGGCCCGGCGTACGAAGACAAGGTCGCCCGCCGCAGCGTGCGCGTGGCCGACCTGATGTACCCGCACGAACTGCCGGCGCTGATCAAGACCGCGGTCGACTACCACAACTTCATCCTCACCCAGTGGCTGAAGGTCGAGCCGGTCGATTACGACACCGTGCTGAAAGATGCGCTGGCCTGGGGCGAATACATCCGCCCGATGGTCGACGACGTCGCCACCATCCTGCACGACGTGCGCGCCGAAGGCGGCAACATCCTGTACGAAGGCGCGCAGGGCGCGCTGCTGGACATCGACCACGGCACCTATCCCTACGTCACCTCCAGCAACACCACCATCGGTGGCGCGCTGGCCGGCACCGGCGTGGGCGCGCGCGACATCGACTACGTGCTGGGCATCTGCAAGGCCTATGCAACGCGCGTCGGCAGCGGCCCGTTCCCCACCGAACTGAACGACGCCATGGGCGAGCGCCTGCGCAAGGTCGGCAATGAGTTCGGCGCCAGCACCGGCCGCCCGCGCCGTTGCGGCTGGATCGACCTGGTCGCGCTCAAGCGCGCCACCCAGATCAACGGCATCAACGGCCTGGCTATCACCAAGCTCGACGTGCTCGACGGCCTGGAAACCATCAAGGTCTGCATCGCCTACGAATACCGTGGCAAGCGCCGCGAGCTGGCGCCGCTGGACGCCGACGGCTGGGACGAGTGCAAGCCGGTCTACCTGGAATTCCCCGGCTGGAGCGAATCCACCGCCGGCATCCGCGACTGGAACAAATTGCCGCCCGCGGCGCGTGCGTATCTGCGTGCGGTGGAAGAGCTGTCCGGTTGCCGCCTGGCGCTGGTCGCCACCGGTGCGGATCGCGATGACACGATCGTGCTGGATGATCCGTTCGCCTGATAGGCAGTAGCAGGAAGACGGCATATCCCCACTAGCCGTCATTCCCGCGAAAGCGGGAGAAGTTTTTCAACAGCGAAGCTGGTCATCGCACTTCAACGCCGAAGCCGGTCACCCACCTCGATCTTGCTGCTCTAGCTGTCGCCAAAAAAAGCCCCGCAATGCGGGGCTTTTTATCAAACACTGACCAGAAGATCCTGCCGATTCGCCGACAACCATTGTCGAACGTGCTTGAACAACGCATCCGCCTGCGCAATGCATTCACGCACCGATTCCGGTTCGATAAGGTCGCCGGAATAATCATTGACGTTGCGCTTCTTGCGCAGCGCGTCCATCACGATCCAGCTTTCGCGCGGCACGCCAAGCGTCAGTGACAACGTCTGGATCACCGTCTGATGGTGACCCGGCATGCTGGTGGATGGACGATAGCCATTGGCCATCAGACCGACCAAGGCGCATTGCATGATGGCCTTGTAAGCCGCATCGAAGCGTGTCTCATCGCTGATGTCTTCGACGCGCGCATCAGCAAGATTGCGGGTGGCTGCGGCCAGCAAGCGCTGTACTTCATCAGGATGCGTGGCGTGCGGTTTGATCTGGTGTGTCTTGGCCAGGTTGTCCAAGCTCATCGGGTTCTCCTATCAGCCACAATTTCGGTTCCTTCCACACCCTTGCGATAAAGCTATCCGGTTGCTTCTGGCGTTGTTGAAACTCCTCAGGACTCAGTACCGTCGGATTCACTTCGCGACGCAATGCTTCCTGCGCTGATTGAAGCGCCAGCACCGCATCAGCGAAGCCGAGCGTGCCGACCAGCATCACATCCACATCGCTGTGCGCGTGGGTATCGCCGGATGCCATCGAGCCATAGACGAACGCTCCACGGATCTGATCGGCGAGCGGCAGCAGTGCATCGCGCAAGATATCGGCTACACCAGCAGTCTTGCGCAACAGGCCCGTCAATTCATCGAAGATGGGACTCTCCGTGTTTGCGCGATAGTGGACTTGCCGGCCGATTTCCTGTCGGACAAGCAAGCCGAGTTCCGCCAGCGCGCGCAGCTCGCGATGCAACGAGCCGGCATGCGTTCCGGTGAGACGTGCAAGCTCGCGGACGTGCAGCGAAGCTTCCGGATGCAGCAGCAGGGCGCTCAATACCGCCGAGCGGGTTTGTCCGAATAGGTAGTGGGCTAAGGGCTTCATGTAGCAAATTATGCTTCATGTGTAGCTAATTTGGGAACAATCTTTATGGGCCAGTGAGATGGCTGAAGCTGCATCGATGCGAGCACCTGATCAGGTGTCGGGGAAAATGTCGGGCAAAGTGTCGGGGAAAATCCTGGCCGTCGTCCGCAGTGATCCGAACATCACCATCCCTGAATTGGCCAAACTGGCAGGCGTCAGCTCGCGAACGATCGAGCGGAACCTGTGGAAGCTGCAGGGACAAGGCCTGCTGCGCCGCGTCGGCCCGGCCAAAGGCGGTCATTGGGAACTCGGCTAACCAATCTGGTCTTTTCCACCGGGTTCCAATCGACGGAGCAAGGTGACTGCTGCTTATGCACACCGATGATCTCGCCCCTTGCGACGTGCCACGGACATCATGGGCACGGTGAAACACCCACCGGGGGACAACATGACTGCACTTACCGACCGCTTCAGCCGCGCCGTCGACTACGCCCGCGTCGCCCACGCCGCGCAGTTCCGCAAGGGCTCCGACATCCCGTACATCTACCACCTGCTCGGCGTGGCCAGCCTGGTGATCGAGTTCGGCGGCAGCGAAGACCAGGCCATCGCCGGCCTGCTGCACGACACACTGGAAGACTGCGGCGCCTCGCACGAAGCGGTGATCCGCGAACAGTTCGGCGACGCCGTCGCCGCCATCGTCAAGGACTGCACCGACGGCACCGCCGAAGGCAAGGCCAGCCACACCGACCCCGACGCCAAACGCCGCGACTGGATCGAACGCAAGCTCGCCTACCTCGCGCATCTCAAGACAGCATCCGAGCAGACCTTGCTGGTCTCCGCCTGCGACAAGCTGCACAACGCCCGGGCCATCGTGCAGGACCTGGACAACCCCGACGTGGGCACGCGCGTGTTCGAGCGTTTTACCGGCGGGCGCGAGGGCACGCTCGGCTACTACCAGGCGCTGGTCGAAATATTTTCCGAGCGCGCCTCGCCCGTCACCAGAACCCTCGATGCCGTAGTAGACATGATGCACGTGCTGGCGGGTGTCGAGTCGCGTACGGCATTGGCGTAGTACTCGCCGTATTGCGGCCAGCAGCGCGGCAGGCTCGCCATGCGCTGCGGGATTGCCGATACTCGGCAGGCTCCGTGCAGGCGATCGCACTTTCACCACGCCTGTCCGTGCTGCGCCATGGATCGACACCCATCTCCAGGTTCTCACACTCGCATGAATCAAGCTTCGCTTTCCGCCCTCATCTGGTCCGTCGCCGACCTGCTGCGCGGTGACTACAAACAGTCCGAATACGGCCGCGTGATCCTGCCGTTCACCGTGCTGCGTCGTCTCGACGGCGTGCTGGCACCGACCAAGGCCAAAGTGCTGGCCGAATACAAGAAAAAGACCGACGCGGGCATCAATCCCGAGCCATTTCTGCTGCGTCTGGTCGGCGACGCCAAGTTCTACAACACGTCGGAACTCGATCTGCCCACGCTGCTCGGCGACCAGGATCACATCCGCCAGAACCTCTACACCTACGTGCAGAGCTTTTCGTCCGCGGTGCGCGACATCTTCGAGCGCTTCGATTTCCACGCGCAGGTCGAGCGATTGGCCAAGGCCAACCTGCTGTACCTGGTTACCGAGAAGTTTGCCAACATCAACCTGCACCCGGACGCTGTCGACAACGCGCAGATGGGCCTGGTGTTCGAGGAGCTGATCCGCAAGTTCGCCGAGCTCTCCAACGAAACCGCCGGCGAGCACTTCACCCCGCGCGAAGTGATCCGGCTGATGGTCAACCTGATCTTCATCGAGGACGACGACGTGCTCGCACCGGGCAACGCCGTGGTGCGCACCATCTACGATCCGACGGCAGGGACGGGCGGCATGCTTTCGGTCGCCGCCGAGCACCTGCTGCAGCACAACCCCGCCGCGCGGCTCACCCTGTACGGGCAGGAGTTGAACGACGAGTCCTACGCCATCTGCAAGGCCGACATGCTGATCCGCGGCCAGGACGTGGCCAACATCGTCGCCGGCAACACGCTCAGCGAGGACGGTCACGGCGGCCGGAAATTCGACTACATGCTGTCCAATCCGCCGTTCGGCGTGGAGTGGAAGAAGGTCGAGAAAGCGGTGCGCAAGGAGCACGAGGAGAAGGGCTTCGACGGCCGCTTCGGCCCCGGCCTGCCGCGCGTGTCCGACGGCTCCATGCTGTTCCTGATGCACCTGCTGGCCAAGATGCGCCCGGCCACCGACGGCGGCAGCCGCTTCGGCATCGTGCTCAACGGCTCGCCGCTGTTCACCGGCGGCGCGGGCAGCGGCGAGAGCGAAATCCGCCGCTACGTGCTGGAGAACGACCTGGTGGAAGCCATCATCGGCCTGCCCACCGACATGTTCTACAACACCGGCATCGCCACCTACGTGTGGATCATTTCCAACAAGAAGCCCGCCGACCGCAAGGGCTACGTGCAGCTGATCGACGCCGGCAGCTTCTGGCAGAAGATGCGCAAGAGCCTCGGCTCCAAACGCAAGGAAATGAACGACGAACACATCGCCACCGTCACCCGCCTGTTCGGCGACTTCGCCGAAGCCGACCTGGCCACCGTGTTCGACGCCGCCGGCAAGGAGGTCAGCCGCCAGTTGATCGCCGCCGCCGAATTCGCCCCCGAGCCGCCCGCCGGCGGCAAGGTCAAGGTCGCGCCGATATCGCGCATCTTCAAAAACCAGGACTTCGGCTACACCACGATCACCGTCGAGCGCCCGCTGCGCGACGAGCAGGGCAAGCTGGTGCTGGGCCAGAAGGGCAAGCTCAAGGGCAAGCCGCAGCCCGACAGTTCACTGCGCGACACCGAGAACGTGCCGCTGGGCGAGGACATCAAGGCCTACTTCAAGCGCGAAGTGCTGCCGCACGCGCCCGACGCCTGGATCGACGAGGCCAAGAGCAAGGTCGGCTACGAGATCCCGTTCAACCGTCACTTCTACGTGTTCGAGCCGCCGCGCGATCTGCGCGAGATCGATGAGGAATTGAAGGGCGTGTCGGCGCGGGTCGTGGCAATGCTGGGGGAGTTGGCGGAATGAATGTCTCCGCAAAAGCCGCCGCCACTCCGGCCGTCATTTCCGCGAAAGCGGGAATCCAGTGCCTTGGTTTTCCATGGTGCACACCATGAGCCTGCCAAGGTATGCGGAATACAAGGACAGTGGGATGGAGTGGTTGGGTGAGGTGCCGGCGCATTGGCGTCTAGGCAGACTATCGGAACTGTGCGGATTTGAATCAGGCAAGGCCCATGAGCCGTTCGTAGATGATTCTGGCGATTTCATTTGCGTGAACTCAAGATTCGTTTCTACTGGCGGCGTTTCGCGCAAGTACTGCACCCGAAATTTTAGTCCTGCGAAAGAGGGTGATATTTTGATGGTGATGAGTGACCTTCCGAATGGAAGGGCACTCGCCAAAGCATTTCTTGTTGAAGACGGGTCTCCGTACGCCGTCAATCAGCGGGTATGCATTTTATCGCCACGGGAAAACTCTCCCAGATTCATGTTTTATCTTTTGGACAGGAACCCTTATTTTCTTCGGTACGACGACGGGGTAAGTCAGACGCACCTCTCAAACGCGACCTTTGCGAAATTCAACGCTTTTATTCCTCCGCTTCCCGAACAATCCGCCATCGCCGCCTTCCTCGTCCGCGAGACCGGCAAGATCGATGCGCTGATCGCAGAGCAGGAAAAGCTGCTGACCCTGCTGGCCGAAAAACGCCAGGCCACCATCTCCCACGCCGTCACCCGTGGCCTCAACCCCAACGCCCCGATGAAAGACTCCGGCGTGCCGTGGCTCGGCGAAGCACCGGCGCATTGGAACGTCATTCCGCTCAAGCACCTCGTTTCGCTCAAGAGCGGTGGAACGCCGAGCAAGGAGAATCTGGATTACTGGAATGGTGAAGTGCCGTGGGCGTCGGCCAGAGACCTCAAATCAGACACGCTGGGCGATACCACTGAGCACATCACTGCGGTTGCCTTGGCGTCAGGTGTATCAACGCTGTTACCTGCTGGCGTTGTGCTCGTGGTAGTTCGCGGGATGATTCTCGCGAGAACATTTCCAGTTACTGAGACACTGGTGCCGATGACGATCAATCAGGACCTTAAGGCCGTACTGCCAAAAGTCGGCCTCAATGGTTCGTTCCTGGCATGGCTACTGCGTGGAACAGCGGGCGAATCGCTGCAGCGTCTGGACGAGGCCGGCCACGGGACCAAGGCGCTACGCATGGATGCGTGGACGTCCATGCGATTGCCTGTACCGCCTGAGCCAGAGCAAAAAGAGATTGTCGCTTACATCGTGAAACGCACCGGTGAGTTGGATTCGTTGGCGGGGGAGGCGGAGCACGCTATTGCGCTCCTCAAAGAACGTCGCAGCGCCCTGATCGCCGCCGCCGTCACCGGCAAGATCGACGTAAGGCAGGTCGCATGAGCGGCAAGAGCGAAGCGGTAGTCGGTTTCATCGCCAACCTGCTGCCGCTTTACGACGACGAGCGCCACGAAGGCCTGCGGTGTGCCCGTTCGCTGATCGACGGCACGCTGATTCCTCCCATCGACGATTCACACGATGACGATCAACAGGGTTGGGTTCGCGTGCGCTGGCAAGGCGATCCCGCCCGCGAGCAGGAAACCCGCGGCGACATGCTCGCCAGCGTGGCCCTGGAGCGTTACGTCAGGCTGCATGGCGCTGGCTACGACGAGGAAGCCATCGCCGGCGAGTTGTGGTACATGGCTCGCCACTTCCACTTCAAGACTGGCTGCGACGTGTACCTGCCGCAGTTGCGTGAGCCACCGGGCCGGCTGCATGCGGCAGGGCGCAAAGCACTCGAAATGGGGCAGGGCCTGCTGGTCAATTTTTTCAGCAAGCTGACCGGTCTGGGGTGAGCGGCTATCCAAGACAATAGCCGCGTACGTAGAACACGATGTTCGACAGGGGGTAAAGATTCATGGCGACATTCCCGCAAACCATCCAGATTTTCCTTCCCTCTGGTGATCCGCAAGGGATACGCGAAGCGGCGATCACCACGCGCATCATCCGCGTGTTCGATGTGCCGCGCAGTGCGCTGGCCGAGTTCCTGGCGATGGAGGCGGCCCAACAAGTCGGGTTGTACTTCCTGATCGGCGAGAGCGAGGATAGCGACCTGCCGCAGGCCTACATCGGCCAGACCGGGTCGTTGGCCGACCGCCTCGCGCAGCACCACAAGGCCAAGGACTTCTGGAATCGCGCGCTGGTGGCGGTATCGGTGACCAACAGCCTCACCAACACCCACGTGAGTTTTCTGGAATGGTTGTCGATCCAGCAGGCCGGCAAGGCCGAGCGCTACGTACTGGAGAATGGCAACACCGGATCGCGCCCGCATACGCCGCCGCCATTGGAGGCGGAGTGTCGTGAAATCCACGAGACCATTCGGGTGTTGCTCGCCACGCTAGGGCACCCTTTGTTCGAGTCGCTCACGCGTACCACCAGCAAGCCGCAGCAGAACGAGAAGCTCTACTTTTGCCGTGGCTCCGAGGCAGATGGCCGGGGGCTGTACACCGAGGAGGGATTCGTGGTGCTCAAGGGTTCGACCGGTCGCCTCAAGACTGCCCCCTCGTTCGACTTGCACAACTATGCGCGTCATCGGCAGCGCCTGATCGAGCAGGGCGTGATGTCCGTTCAAGGCGACCGCGTGCGTTTCGAACGCGACTACCTGAGCAAGTCACCCAGCTTCGCTGCCGTATGTCTGCTGGGTCGCACTGCCAACGGCTGGTTCGAGTGGAAGGATGCGAAGGGGCGGACCCTGGACGAGGCGGAGCGGCAGTCAACCGGCAAGCTGGAGATAGCCGGCGAATGAGCGACATCTCGGTGGTATCAACTGAGCGTTGTCGTGGCCGCTGATTTCACTTCGTGCGGGAACTGAAATTAGCGGCGTCGCCGATCTCGGTTGCCCCACCGGAAACCACCGCCCGGGCCAGCCAAGGGCCGCCATTTTGTTGAATGCTGGCTTGAACAAGCCACGATCCAGCCTCTATATTCAACGCTGGCTTAAACATGGGGCGGGAGCGGCGCCATGTTAAAGGGAGCGCGACGTTGAACAGACCCATGGATGCCCACCGCGCCGGTCGCTACATCCGTCAGCCGACCGGCTATCGCGCCTTCATGCCCGAAGGGCTGCCGCCCGATCCACCGCTGGCGATGACGGGCGAGCTGGCGGGGCTGTTGTCGCGGGCCGATCGGGCGCTGGGGCGACTGGACGGTTCGGTGCTGACCCTGCCCAATCCGGATCTGTTCGTCTTCATGTACGTGCGCAAGGAGGCGGTGCTTTCGAGTCAGATCGAGGGCACGCAAAGCTCGCTGCAGGACTTGCTGGCAGCGGAGGCCGACATTTTCGACGAGGCCATGCCGCGCGATGTGGACGAGGTGGTCAACTATGTGCGCGCGATGAAACACGGGCTGGCGCGCCTGGGCGAGTTGCCGGTGTCGGTGCGACTCATTCGGGAAATTCATGCCGAGCTGATGCAAGGTGTGCGCGGTGACAAGCTGCAACCGGGCGAGCTGCGACGCAGCCAGAACTGGATCGGGCCCGCGGGCTGCACGCTGGCAACGGCGAACTACGTGCCGCCGCCCCAGGACGAGGTGCCTCGCCTGCTGGGTGAGCTGGAGCTGTTCCTGCATCGCCCGGACGAGTTGCCGCCGCTGGTGAAGATTGCCCTGGCGCATGTGCAGTTCGAGACGATTCACCCATTTCTCGACGGCAACGGTCGCGTCGGTCGCTTGCTGATCACGTTCCTGCTGACCGAATGCGGTGTGTTGCACAAGCCCGTGCTGTACCTGTCGCACTATTTCCGCCAGCACCGTCAGGCCTACTACGACCACCTGCAGGCGGTGCGCGAACGCGGCGCATGGGAAGACTGGCTGGCTTTTTTCCTGCGCGGCGTGGTCGAGGTGGCCGGCGAGGCGGCCGAGACCGCGCGGCGCATCCAGTTGCTGCGGGAGCGCCACCGGCAGGCGATCACCGAGGGTCTGGGACGCGCCGCCGGCAATGGCCACAAGGTGCTTGAAAGCCTGTTCGATCGACCGATCGTTACCGTCGCCGACGTGCGCGAGATGACTGGTACGACGTATCCCGCGGCCAACACCATGGTCGCGCGACTGGTCGAGCTGGGGATATTGCTGGAAATGACTGGCTATGCGCGCAATCGGCGGTTCCGTTACGAGCCATATGTGCGCCTGTTCACCGACGATGTATCTGACCCTAGGGAAAGCCAGGCATGAACCTGCACAGGGAAGTCCATTTCGAGCAGGCGATCTGCGATCACCTCGCCGCCCACGGCTGGCTCCACGCCAACGGCGACGGCGAGCATTACGACCGCACCCACGGCCTGTATCTGCCCGACCTGCTGGCCTGGATCGAAGCGACCCAGCCGGACAGCTGGCAGCGCCTGGCCAGGACGCACGGTACATCAGCGGGTGAACGCATCGCCGAGCGCGTGCGCAAGAACCTCAACGAGCGCGGCACGCTGGAGGTGCTGCGCCGGGGCGTGGAGATGCTGGGGTTGAAGGAGCCGCTGTCGCTGGTGCAGTTCAAGCCGGCGCTGGCGATCAATCCAGTGACCCAGCAGCACTACGCGGCGAACCGGCTGCGCGTGGTGCGGCAGGTGCGGCATTCGCCGAACAACGCGAAGGATGCGCTGGATCTGGTGCTGTTCGTCAACGGCATCGCGGTGGCCACGGCCGAGCTGAAATCCGACTTCACCCAGAGCGTCAACGATGCGGTGGACCAGTACCGCTTCGACCGTCATCCGCAGCCCAGGGGCGGGCAGCTCGAACCGCTGCTGGGTTTCCCCGGCGGGGCGCTGGTGCATTTCGCGGTGAGCCAGGCCGAAGTGATGATGACCACGCGGCTGGCCGGGCCGGCCACGCGTTTCCTGCCGTTCAATCGTGGCGACCACGGCGCGGCCGGCAACGCACCGAACCCGGACGGCTTTGCCACGGCGTACCTGTGGGAAGAGGTATGGGCGCGCGACAGCTGGCTGGAGATACTGGGCCGCTACCTGATCGGCAAGCGCGACGACAAGAAGCAGCTCACCGGCGTGATCTTTCCGCGCTACCACCAGCTCGACGCCACGCGGAAGCTGGTGGCCGACGTGCTGGCCGAGGGGGCAGGGCAGCGCTATCTGATCCAGCATTCGGCTGGCTCGGGCAAGACCAACTCGATCGCGTGGAGCGCGCACTTCCTCGCCGACCTGCACGATGCGCAGCACAGGAAGCTGTTCGACAGCGTGCTGGTGGTATCCGACCGCAACGTGCTGGATGCGCAGTTGCAGGAGGCGATCTTCGATTTCGAGCGCACCACCGGCGTGGTGGAAACCATCACCAGCGAACATGGCAGCAAGAGCGCGCAGCTGGGCCAGGCGTTGAAGGACGGCAAGAAGATCATCGTCTGCACCATCCAGACGTTTCCATTCGCGCTGGAGGAAGTGCAGAAGTTGGCAGCCACCGAGGGCAAGTGCTTCGCGGTGATCGCCGATGAAGCGCACAGCTCGCAGACCGGCGAAGCGGCGGCCAAGCTCAAGCAGCTGTTGAGCGCGGAGGAGCTTGCCGAACTGCAGGACGGCGGCGAGATCGACACCGAGACACTGCTGGCTGCCGGCATGGCGGCGCGTGCAGGCGGTAACAGGGGCCTGACCTACGTGGCGTTCACCGCCACGCCCAAGCAGAAGACGCTGGAGCTGTTCGGCCGCCCCGGTGCGGATGGCCTGCCGCAGCCATTCCACGTGTATTCGATGCGCCAGGCGATCGAGGAAGGCTTCATCCTCGACGTGCTGAAGAACTACACGCCGTACAAGCTCGCCTTCAAGCTGGCCCATGACGGCAAGGAGTACGACGAGGCGCAGGTCGAACGCAGCGCGGCGATGAAGGGGATCATGCAGTGGGTTCGCCTGCATCCCTACAACATCGCCTCCAAGGTGCAGATCGTGGTGGAGCACTACCGCGAGAACGTGCAGCCGCTGCTGGATGGCCAGGCCAAGGCGATGGTGGTGGTCGGCAGCCGCAAGGAGGCGGTGCGCTGGCAGAAGGCGATCCGCGCCTACATCGCCAGGCAGAACTATCCGCTGGGTGTGCTGGTGGCGTTCTCCGGCGAGGTGAATGATCCGGACAGCTATCCGCAGGCGGTCACCGAGACCAGCGCCGACCTCAACCCCGGCCTCAAGGGGCGCGACATCCGCGAAGCCTTCGCCCGGCCCGACTATCACCTGCTGCTGGTCGCCAACAAGTTCCAGACCGGCTTTGACCAGCCACTGCTGTGCGGCATGTACGTGGACAAGATGCTGGGCGGCATCCAGGCGGTGCAGACGCTGTCGCGCCTGAACCGCGCGTACCCGGGCAAGGACACCACCTACATCCTCGACTTCGTCAATGACGCGGCCGAGATCCTCAAGGCGTTCAAGACCTACTACGACACCGCCGCACTGGAAGCGACCACCGACCCGCACATGGTCTTCGACCTGCGCCAGAAGCTGGATGCCAGCGGTCACTACGACGACTTCGAAGTGGAGCGCGTCGCGAAAGTGGAAACCGATCCGCACGGCACGCAGGCTCAGCTCAGCAGCGCCATCGCGCCCGTCGCCGACCGGCTGCTCAAGCGCTACAAGGCCGCGCAACAGGCACGGGTCGCGGCTCTGGCCGCCGGCGACGACAAGGCAGCCGAGTCGAACAAGGATGTGCTCGATGCGCTGGTGCTGTTCAAGAACGACATGGGCGCATACGTGCGCCTGTATGCCTTCCTGTCGCAGGTGTTCGACTACGGCAACACCGCTATCGAGAAGCGCTTCATCTTCTACAAGCGACTGATCCCGCTGCTGGAATTCGGCCGCGAGCGCGACACGGTGGATCTGTCCAAGGTGGTTCTCACGCACCATACCTTGCGCAACGCCGGACGCCAGCCGCTCAGCCTCAACGGTGACGGCAGCTACAAGCTGCCGCCGATGGATGCAGTCGGCAGCGGCTCGGTGCAGGAAAAGCAGCAGGCCTATCTGGCCGAGATCATCCAGAAGGTCAACGGGCTGTTCGAGGGCCAGCTCACCGAAGACGACCAGCTGGTCTACGTCAACGGTGTGCTCAAGGGCAAGCTGCTGGAAAACGAAACCCTGATGCAGCAAGCCGGCAGCAACAGCAAGGAACAGTTCGCCAACTCGCCCGACCTGAAAGATGCACTGATGCACGCGATCATGGATGCACTGGAAGCGCACACCACCATGAGCACTCAGGCACTCGGTTCGGATCGCGTGCGCGATGGATTGAAAGACATCCTGTTGGGGCCGGCGCAGTTGTACGAGGCGCTGCGGGCCAAGTCGCAAGGCGGGGCGATGGCGCCATAGCTGATGGTTGTGCCGGGTCAACGAAAGAGCCCCCGAAAGCGGGGGCTCCTGGTTTCTGCGGTGCTGCTGGCTCAGTGCTGCTGCGCGTTCGCACTGGCGTCGGCGTTGCCGTCAGCCTGTGCCGAGGTGGAGATGCCGCCGCGGGCCGAGCTGTGTGCGCTGGCTTTGCCGCTGGCGTTGGCCGAGCCGCGGGTGCCGGAGGTCGAGCCGGCGTCGGCGTTTGCGTTGCCGTTGGCCGCACCGGAGCCAGACACGTCGATCGTCTTGTCACCGGCGCCGCGCACAGCGTTGGAGGTCGGCGACAGCAGGCCCCGCTGCATGGTGGTGGCCTCACCCGACTGTTGACTCGCGGTATTCCCACTGGCCGTGGTTGCCTGCGACATCTGGCCGGCGGCATTCGAGCCGAGCGAGCCGGCGGTATGAGCCGACTGCGTGCCGGTGGCGGTGGCTTGCTGCGCTGCGCTCAGACCAGTACGGGCCGAGCCCTCGGCTGCGCCTTCGGCGTTCGCCGACGCGTTGCCGGCCGCGTTCTGCGCGCGGCTCAGTGTGCCCTGGGCGCCACGTTTGGCCATCGAGACGGCTGAACGCGTCTGGCCAACCGCCTGGCCTGCGGCGCCGGTCAGGGCATCGCGCGTGGCTGAGGTATCGACTGCGCCGGTCGCGGACGAACCCACACCCGCTGCGCCACCCAGCGCGGCGTTGCTGCCGTTGCCGACATTGGCGTCGGCCGCACCGGTGAGGCTGCCGGCAGCGTCAGCGGCGGCCTGGCTGTTCACCTGGTGGGTGACTTGTGCCGCGGTGCCCGTCGCGGAAGCAGCGGTCGCCGCGGCGCGTTTGCGCAGGCGTTCCGCGCGCCGCTCGGCTGCCCGCTGATTGATGCCGGGGGCGTTGAGGCCGGCCGTGCCGCGCGCGGAGCCGTCGATCTGGCCGCCCACCTGGCCCATCGTCGAACTGACCGGGCTGCCCAGCCCGCCGGTGATCCCGCCGGTGAGCGAACCTCCACCCAGCACCTGGGCGTGCACCGGCGCTATCGCAGCCAAGGCAAAGGCACCAGCGATCAGGGCGATGTTGAGACTCTTGGTGTTGAGGGTCGTGTTGCGCATGGTGGGACCTCCTGCCGACGGTGGATCCGCGGCTTCCAGAGTCCTGTACGTCCGTGCCCGGAAGATCCTTCCATGCCGGCAGGTTGGGGTTGGCCAGTATTCAGGTTCACGGCGACAGCAGGCCGTAGCCGTAGCGTGGATCGCGCCCCGACGCGCCGAGGTGGCGAGCCTCGCCGATCAGGCGCTGCTGGACCCGGGCGGCGGCTCCTTCGCGCGGTGCATTCAGCCATCGCGCGGCTTTTCGCGCCACGATCGGCGCCGCGAACGACGTGCCGCGCAGCGCGTTGCGGCCGCGGCCGACCACGCCGGATGCGCAGAAGTCCACCTGGTCGCCACTGCCGGATTCGGGCAGCACGCGGTCGCGCGCGTCGACGCCGCTGACCCCGATCACCTCCGGGTACGCTGCCGGGAACAGCGGCGGTGCCGCGGGTCCGTCGTTGCCGACCGCGCTGACTAGCACGTGACCACGGGCGATCATCGCCTGCACCGCGCGCGCGAGCACCGGATTGTCGGGGCCGACCAGGCTGATGTTGATCACCGCCACATGCTCGCGCGCCATCCACGCGAGCGCGTCCACGAGATTCGAGGTGGCGCCGCCGACCGCGTCGCCGCACCACAGGTCGGCGGCGTACAACGTGTCCGGGTCACCGGCGACGAGGCGCGCGGCAACCACGGTGCCGTGCCGCGAAGGATTCGCCGTGCTGCAGCCATGCCGCTCGATGCGCGCATGTGCCAGCGCGGGGTCGGTCGGATCGACGCCGCCATCGATAAGCCCCACGCGTTGCGACGGTGCACCGGATGACGGAGCGGCCGAGGTGGTCGCACGGGCAAGGTCATCGTCGCCCGCAGGCAGGTAGAGGTGCTGGTAGGTGAAGGCCGCGTCCGGTGCGGCTCGCTGCAAGGCGCGCATGGCTTTGGCGGTACCGCGACTGCGGCTGTCGTGCAGCACCACGACGTCCAGCCCCAGCGTCGCATCTGCCGGCGTCGCGCGATCCACGCTGAAACCCAGTGCCCGCACTGCGTCGAGTTGCGCATCCGACAGGCCCATGGCGAGAAATTCGCCGCGCAGGATCGGTGCACCGTTGGGATCGACGTCGACGCGCCGCGGCTCGCTGCGTCGCAGCGCGTCGATCTGCAGTTTTCGCGTGAGGGCCAACGGTCCGCGCAGCAAGTCGTCCACGCTGCGCAAGGGTGGGGCCGGAACCATGCCGGGCAGGCCCACGCCGGGCAACTGCACGTTCGGCAGGCCCTGCACCTGGCCGAGCACCTGCGACTGTGCAGGCGTCGCGCTGACCATGGCAAACGCCATGGCCAGCAACGGAACGAGCGTGGCGAATGGACGGCGCAGCGGCATGGCCAACAGCCTCGGGAGCAACGGGGCCGGATGCTAGCATGGGCCCGCTTTACGCCCCCGAACTGCGCCGATGCGCACGAGGGAAGGAATCTTCCCCTCCGGACGTAATGGAAGGTGATGCGTGAATTCGAGCGACACCGTGCGTGAAGGACTGATCCTGCTGTTGCCGCGTCTGCGCCGCCTGGCACGCGCGCTGGCTGGGCAGGTGGCCGACGCCGACGACCTGGTGCAGATCGTGCTGGAGCGCGCACTGGCGCGGGCCGCCCAGTGGCGGCCGGACGCCGCGCTGGATCGGTGGGTGTTCGCGATTGCGCGCAACGCCTGGCGGGATGAATTGCGTGCGCGCGGCAGGTCGCAACAGCTGTTCGCGCCGGAGGAAGCCGGTGCGCTGGCTGCCGACCGCGCCGACGCACAACCCGCGCAACAGCTGGAACTGGCGATGGCATTGGCGGCGTTGCCGCCGGATCATCGCGAAGTGGTGGCCCTGGTGCTGGTTGAGGGCATGTCGTACAGCGAGGCTGCCGAGCTGCTGGAGGTACCGGTGGGCACCGTCACCAGCCGCCTGGCTCGCGCCCGCGTCACCTTGCAGGCCCATCTTGGGAAAGACACATGAATCCGATCGACGACGACACACTGCAGGCATACGTGGACGGCGAACTCGACACGTCCGACGCCGCGCGCATCGAGGCGGCGCTGGCGCACGACGAGATGCTCGCCCGCCGCGTGCGGCAGGCGCGCGACTTGCGGGCGCAGGTGCGCGCCGCGTTCGATCCGATACTCGACGAGCCGGTGCCGGCGCGTCTGTCCGCCTTGTTGCAGCCGCCATCCCCGCGTGCGGCGACGCCACTTGGACCACGCTTGCTGCCTGCGGGTGGGCATGGCCCGGGCACGACGCGGCATCGCGCGACCCGTCGCTGGTTTGTGCCGGGCGCTGCGCTGGCCGCGTCGGTGGCGCTGCTCGCCGTGGGTCTGTGGTGGTCGCGACCCGGCGACATGGTACGCATGCAGGGCGGCCAGCCATTCGCTGCCGGCGCCTTGGCTCATGCCCTCGACGAGGCGCTGGCGAGCGAACCCGATGTGCATGCGCCGGTTGCCATCGGCCTGAGTTTCCGCGCTACCGACGGACGCATCTGCCGCAGCTTCGTCCTGCGTTCGCCACCGATCCAAGCCGGCCTTGCCTGCCACGGCGATGCCGGCTGGTCGCTGCCCGTGCTCGGCGCGGCAGTCCCATCCGAAGGCGGCGAGCTGCGTCAGGCGGCGAGTGCCCTGTCGCCGGCGGTGCAGGCCGCGGTCGACGCGCGCCTGCGCGGCGAGGTCTTCAATGCCCAGCAGGAGCGTGCGGCGCGCGATGCCGGCTGGCGCCAGGTGCGCGAGGTGTCGGCACACGCTCCCGTCCAGCCTTGACTTCGGCTTCGCGTCTGCGGCGTTACGGTCGGGCGATGGTCACCTTCGACCAGGAGGAACCGCCCATGCCCGACGAACACGTCAAGACACCTGCCGACCATATCGGCAATACGGTGACGCAGCTCAAGGAGATGCGGCACTACTCGAAGAACAACGTGGAAACGCTGACGGCGGAGTGGCTGTTGTTCGACGGCGAGTTGTCCAGGCTGAAGCTGGCCGACAAGATCGCCGATCTGATGGATCGGCAAGGGCAGCTGCACGAGGCGCTGGAAAAGGCGATCACCGATCTGGAAGAGGTGCTGGAGAAGATGAAGCCAGAGCCGGAGGCCGAGGCGTAGCGTCGACGCGATGCCGGCAATGGCGTTTCGACACGACAAGGAGGCCCCGGCATCGGGGCCTCTTTTTTGTCGCGCTGTCGATCAATGCCGCTGCCGATGGATCGCGCGGCTATTGCGGTTTTCGGCGCGGTTGAGGCGGCGGGTTTCGCCCTTGGTCAGGTGGCCGTTGTGCTTCGCCTCGTCGGCGCTTTCGCGCTGGGCGATGTTGGCATCGCGCTTTTCGTCGCGGGCGGCCTGCTTGCCGGTGATGGTGCCGTTGGCGACGCCTTTGGCGGTGCGCGCCTGCTGGTTGTCGATGCGCTTGCTTACCTCATTGACGCGCGGATGGCCGGGTACGGTGGTGTCGGCGGCCATCGCGCTGGCGCTGGCGAACGCGGTGCAGGCGAGCAGGCTGAACAGGCCGAGGCGGATCATCGAAGCATTTTTCATGGCGGTGTCCTTGTGAATGGGATGCCGGCGTTGGGGTGGGGCCATGTCGTGCCGGTCATGCGGCGACATGCCGGACAGAGAACGCGGCTTGTGGCGGCGCGTTGACCGGGTGGCCGGTTCGATGGGTGATGCTGGCCTCGGGCGAAGAGCGACCCCACCCCAACCCTCCCCTGCAAGCAGGGGAGGGAGCAGAGCGACCCCACCCCAACCCTCCCCTGCAGGCAGGGGAGGGAGCGGGGTTGAGCTCAGGCCAGCGTGCGCAGCTTGGCCTCGCGCTCCCACTGCCGTGTCTTGGCGGCCTTGATGAAGCCGGCGGTGTCGCCGGCGTCGACGACACCGGCGTCCTTCCTGATGCCGCCGGCCTTCAGCACGGCTTGCGCGCCGGCGTCGGCGGCGATGGCCTTGAGGTGGCCAAAGGCATCGCGCACGAAGTCGACTGCGGCGGCTTCCTTCGCCAGCAGCTTGCCGGCGTCGTCGGACAGCACCAGCGCCACGGCGTCGAACACCACCGAGGGCGTGCCGGCGAGCTGGCCGTCGGCAGGCTGCTGCTTGCCGTCGCTGAGTCGGGCGCCGCCGACCTTGAGGCAGACGATTTTGACCGAAGCGCCGGCGGATTCGGCCGCCTTGCGCAGCGCCTTGATTGCGGCGGCGTCGGAGCCGTCATGGATCAGGATGCCGACGGCGCGGCCTTTCAGCGTGTCCTTCATATTGCCGATGATCTGCAGCGGCGGCGACGGTGGCTGGTCCTTCGCCGGCACCGCTTTCGCCTGCGCCGGCGGAAAGCCGGGCAGGGCCAGGCCGCTGGCGACGCGGCGGGCGAGATCCCCGTCGACATTGCGCAGGTGGCCGACGATGGCTTCGCGCACGTGCAGCGTTTCGACCTTGGACAGTTCGAACACGAACGCCGAGGCGATGTGCGCCTGCTCGAAGCCGGTCTGGCTGCGGTAGAACTGGCGCGCCTGGCTGTAGTGGTCGGCAAAGCTCTCGGCGCGGATGCGGCTCTTGCTGCCGTCGCCGGCCGGCTCGGCGAAACTGCGGAAGCCGCGCTCGCTGGCACGTGCGGAGGCGGGATCCAGCGAGCTGGGCTCGTAGTTGACGCGGCCTTTGGGTTGCTCCATCTGCATGTGGCCGTCGCGCTGCTGGTTGGCGAACGGACACTTCGGCGCATTGATCGGCAGCTGGTGGAAGTTCGGCGAACCCAGCCGCGACAGCTGCGTGTCGAGGTAGGAGAACAGCCGGCCCTGCAGCAGCGGGTCGTTGGAGAAGTCGATGCCCGGCACGATGTTGGCGGGGCAGTAGGCGACCTGCTCGGTCTCGGCGAAGAAGTTGTCGGGCCAGCGGTTCAGCACCATGCGGCCGATCACGGTCAGCGGCACCAGCTCCTCGGGAATGATCTTGGTGGCGTCGAGGTGGTCGAACGGGAAGCTGTCGGCCTGGGCCTGGGTGAACAGCTGCACGGCCAGCTCCCACTCGGGGAAATTGCCGGCCTGGATCGCCTCGAACAGGTCGCGGCGGTGGAAGTCGGGATCGGCGCCGGCCACCTTCACCGCCTCGTCCCATACGTGCGACTGCAGGCCGAGCTTCGGCCGCCAGTGGAATTTCACGAAGGTGCTGTCGCCGTTCTCGTTGATCAGGCGGAAGCTGTGGATGCCGAAGCCCTCGATCATGCGCAGCGAACGCGGGATCGCGCGGTCGCTCATCGCCCACAGGATCACGTGCATCGCCTCGGGGGTCAGCGAGATGAAATCCCAGAACGTGTCATGCGCGCTGGCGGCCTGCGGAAAACCGCGATCCGGTTCCATCTTCACCGCGTGCACCAGGTCGGGGAATTTCATCGCGTCCTGGATGAAGAACACCGGGATGTTGTTGCCGACCAGGTCCCAGTTGCCTTCCTTCGTATAGAACTTCACCGAGAAGCCGCGGATGTCGCGTGGGGTGTCGACCGAACCGGCGCCGCCGGCGACGGTGGAGATGCGGGTGAACAGCGGGGTCTTCTCGCCGACTTCGGTGAGGATTTTCGCGGTGGTGTATTTCTTCAGCGACTTGGTCAGCTCGAAGTAGCCGTGCGCGGCCGAGCCGCGCGCATGCACGATGCGCTCGGGAATGCGCTCGTGGTCGAAGTGGGTGATCTTCTCGCGCAGCACGAAGTCTTCCAGCAGGGTCGGTCCGCGCGGCGTGCTGCGCAGCGAGTTCTGGTTGTCCGAGACCGGGATGCCCTGATTGGTGGTCAGCGCGGGATGCTCGCCGCCAGCCAGCTGCTGCAACTCGTCGCCGTTGCCACGGCGATCGCTGGCGGGCCGGGCGGAGGATGGTTTGGCGGACTTGCCGGAAGGTTTTTTCGTAGCCATGGGGACGCTCCTGCTGGGGTCGTTGGTGCGGCGCGCGACGTCGCGGTTGAACGACCATCGTGCGAGCGATGCCGTCAACGTGCCGTCGTTCCGTATCCGTTCCCGCTTCTTGGCATGACTTCCGGCGGTGTCCGGATCCGCTGGCTGGCGTCACTATCGCGGCGGGCGGGGCAGCTGTGGCCGATCGACGGCCTTCGTCTGCCCGGCGTGTTTTCCGTATATCCATCAACGGCGTGTCCAACGGACGGCCGCACCACCATCACCTGAGGGGATCTCATGCGCAGCATTCTGGTTTCGGCGATCGCACTGGCGCTTGCCGGCGTTTCGATGACAGGCGTGGCGGCAACGCCGACGCTGGCAGCCGCGGCGAATCTCGCCACCACCCAGCTGCCGCGCACGGTAGTGCCAAGCCACTACGAGGTGGCGGTGACGCCGCATGCGGACACGCTGAGTTTCGATGGCAAGGTCACGGTGACGGTGGATGTGCTCAAGCCGACCAGCAGCATCACCCTGAACGCGATCGACATGGCCTTCTCCTCGGTCAGCCTGACGCCGACCCGGCTGAAGATCGCCATCGCGGCGCCCAAGGTGACGGTGGATGCCAAGGCGCAGACCGCGACCTTCACCTTCGCCCAGCCGATTCCCGCTGGCAGCTACACGCTGGCGATGACCTACACCGGCAAGATCGGCACCCAGGCCAACGGCCTGTTCGCGATCGACTACGACACCAAGGCCGGCAAGCAGCGCGCGCTGTACACCCAGTTCGAGAACTCCGACGCGCGCCGCTTCATCCCGTCGTGGGACGAGCCGGCGTACAAGGCCACCTTCGACCTGACGGTGACGGTGCCGAGCAGCCAGATGGCGGTGAGCAACATGCCCGTCGCCTCGACCACGGATCTGGGCAATGGCCTGAGCCGGGTGACGTTCCAGCCGTCACCGAAGATGTCGACCTACCTGCTGTTCTTCGGCCTGGGCGACTTCGAGCGCGCCACCACCATGGCCGACGGCACCGAGATCGGCGTGATCACGCAGAAGGGCAAGAAGGCGCAGGCCGGCTTCACGCTGCAGTCCGGCGCGGCGGTGCTGAAGGAATACAACGATTACTTCGGCGTGAAGTATCCGCTGCCCAAGCTGGACAACATCGCCTCGCCGGGCAGCAGCCAGTTCTTCTCGGCGATGGAGAACTGGGGCGCGATCTACACCTTCGAATATGCCTTGCTGCTGGATCCGAGCTTCTCGACCCAGTCTGATCGGCAGAATGTGTTCAACACCGCCGCGCATGAAATGGCGCACCAGTGGTTCGGCGACCTGGTGACGATGCGCTGGTGGGACGACCTGTGGCTGAACGAAGGCTTCGCCTCGTGGATGGCTGCGCGCACCACCGAGAAGCTGCATCCGGAATGGCATACCCATCTGGACGCGGTGGGCACGCGCGAGGGCGCGATGTCGCGCGATGCGGTGGCCACCACGCATCCGGTGGTGCAGCACGTGGAAACCGTGGAGCAGGCCAGCCAGGCGTTCGACGCGATCACCTACAGCAAGGGCGAGGCGGTGATCAACATGCTGGAGGCGTATGTCGGGCCGGATGCGTGGCGCGCCGGCGTGCGCAACTACATCAAGGCCCACGCCTACGGCAACACCGTGTCCGACGACCTGTGGAGCGCCGTGCAGGCCGCGGCCGGCAAGCCGGTCACCCAGATCGCGCATGACTTCACCCTGCAGCCGGGCATTCCGCTGATCCGCGTGGCCTCGTCCGCGTGCAGCAACGGCAAGACCACGCTGACCCTGAGCCAGGGCGAGTTCACCAAGGATCGCCCGAACAAGACGCCGCTGAAGTGGCACGTGCCGGTGATCGCGCAGAGCATCGGCGCCACCGAGGTCGCGCGCACGGTCGTGGATGGCAAGGCCACCCTGGACGTGGCCGGTTGCGGTCCGGTGCTGGTCAACGCGGGGCAGAGCGGCTACTACCGCACGCTGTACACGCCAGCCGAGTTCGCGGCGATCAAGGCCGACTTCGGCAAGCTGGCGCCGATCGACCAGTTGGGCCTGATGGGCGACAGCTGGGCGCTGGGCATGGCCGGCCTGCAGCCGGCGTCGAGCTATCTCGACCTGGCCCAGGTCACTCCGGCCGCGGCCGACCCGCAGATCTGGGGCGACATCGCCGGCAGCTTCTCCGGCCTGCATGGGTATTACCGCGGCGACGATGCCCGCCAGGCCCGCTTCGACGCGTTCGCGATCAAGCAGCTGAAGCCGGTGTTTGCCCGCGTCGGCTGGGAGGCGAAGGCGGACGAGGGTGATCCCACCACGATTCTGCGCACGCAGCTGATCAGCGTGCTGGCCGACCTCGGCGACGCCGACGTGATCAGGGAAGCGCAGCGTCGCTACGCGGCGCAGGCGACCGATCCCAAGGCGGTGCCGGCAGCCTTGCGCAAGACCATTCTGGGTGTGGTGGCGCGCAATGCGGATGCGGCCACCTGGGACAAGCTGCATGCAACGGCCAAGGCCGAGACCACGCCGCTGATCAAGGACCGCCTGTACTCGCTGCTCTCGATCAGCAAGGACAAGGCCTTGGCCAGGCGTGCGCTGGAGCTGGCCCTGACCGACGAGCCGGGTGCCACCAACAGCGCCGGCATGATCGGTGCAGTCGGCTACACGCACCCCGACATGGCGTGGGACTTCGCCATGGCGCATCGTGCGCAGATCGACAAGCTGGTCGACTCCACCTCCAGCAGCCGCTACTACCCGGCCATTGGCAGCAGCTCCAACGATCCGGCGATGATCGGCAAGATCAATGCCTATGCCGACGCCCACATCGCCAAGGGATCGCGCCGCGCCGCGGAAACCGTGGTCGCCAACATCACCTACCGGCAGATGGTGCGTCGTGAACGGCTGCCGGCGATCGACGCCTGGCTGGCAAAGAACGGCGGCTGAGTTCCGTCGGGGTCGCAGGAAGGGTCCCGCTTTCACCGGCGGGAGCCTTCCTGCTGTCAGGGCACGGCCCGATGAAGGGTTGGCGTTGCGGCCGGTGGACGATGTACTTTCGCGTCTGCGCGCACCTTGGCGCGGTTGCCGGCATGTGCCGGTGAGTCACGGCACTGCCCGGGTCTGGAAGTGATGGTCGATTTCGAGAACAAGCTGGAACCCGACAGCACGGTCTACCGGACGCTGCTGGAATCGACCAGGGCGATTCCCTGGAAGATCGACTGGGACAGCAAGCAGTTCAGCTATATCGGGCCACAGATCGAGGCACTGCTGGGCTGGGCGCCATCCAGCTGGCAAACCGTGGGTGACTGGGCCAGCCGCATGCACCCGCAGGATCGCGAGTGGGTGCTGAACTTCTGCGTGGCGCAGTCGGAAGCGGGCGTGGACCACGAGGCCGACTATCGCGCGCTGACCCGCGACGGCCACTACGTGTGGATCCGCGACGTGGTGCACGTGGTGCGCAAGGCCGATGGTGCGGTCGATTCGCTGATCGGTTTCATGTTCGACATCAGCGAGCGCAAGCAGACCGAGCAGAAGCTGGCGAGCCTGCAGAAGGAGCTGGAGGAACTGTCCTTCCGCGATGGGCTTACCGGCGTGGCGAACCGCCGCCGCTTCGACGCCCTGATGGACATCGAGTGGATGAATGCACGGCGCAGTGGCCAACCGTTGTCGCTGTTGCTGATGGACATCGATTACTTCAAGCAATACAACGACCGCTACGGTCACCTCGAAGGCGATGCCTGCCTGAAGCAGGTGGCCTGGGTACTGGCCTCCGCCGCGACGCGTGCGCGCGACCTGCTGGCGCGCTTTGGCGGTGAGGAATTTGTCCTGTTGCTGCCGGAAACCGACGCGGCGGCCGCGGGCAAGCTGGCCGAACGCTGTCGCGCGCTGATCCTGGCCGAACAGATCCCGCACCAGCAATCCGCGGCCGGCCCGCTGCTGACGATCAGCCTGGGCGTCGCCACCTGCATTCCCGGCCCGGACGATGCGCCGCGCGCGTTCATCGAAGTCGTCGACAGGCGGCTGTACCGCGCCAAGCAGCAGGGCCGCAACGGCATCGTCGCCAGCTAGTGGTGTGAAACCGGCTTGTTGTCCCGTCGTTCGCTGAAAAGGCCCCGCATGCGGGGCCTTTTCATTTGACCGCTGCAGGCCGCCGAAGCGGCTTATGCCTCGGCGTCTTCCTTGTACGCATCGACCGGAATGCAGGCGCACATGATGTTCTTGTCGCCGTAGACGTTGTCGACGCGGGCGACGGGCGGCCAGTACTTCTGCAGTTTCAGGCTGGCCAGCGGGAACGCGGCCAGTTCGCGCGGGTAGGCATGGGTCCATTCGCTGCCGCTGACCATGGTGGCGGTATGCGGGGCGTTCTTCAGCGGGTTGTCCTCGCGGTCCAGCTTGCCTTCCTCGACGGCGCGGATCTCGTCGCGGATCTGGATCATCGCGTCGATGAAGCGGTCCAGCTCGACCCGCGATTCGCTCTCGGTCGGTTCCACCATCAAGGTGCCGGAGACCGGGAAGCTCAGCGTCGGTGCGTGGAAGCCGAAGTCGATCAGGCGCTTGGCGACGTCCTCGGCACCGATGCCGGTGGCTTCCTTGAGCGGGCGCAGGTCGAGGATGCACTCATGCGCGACCAGCCCGTTGCGACCGGTGTACAGGGTCGGGTAGTGCGCTTCCAGTCGTTTGGCGATGTAGTTGGCATTGAGCAACGCCACCTGGGTCGCCTTGCGCAGGCCCTGCTGGCCCATCATGGTGATGTACATCCAGCTGATCGGCAGGATGCTGGCGCTGCCGAAGCTGGCCGCCGAGACCATGCCGACCGCGCTGTCCTCGCCGAGCTTCCCCGGCAGGAACGGTGCAAGGTGCGACTTCACCGCACACGGGCCGACGCCGGGGCCGCCGCCGCCATGCGGGATGCAGAACGTCTTGTGCAGGTTGAGGTGCGACACGTCCGAGCCCCACTTGCCGGGCTTGGCCACGCCGACCAGCGCGTTCATGTTGGCGCCGTCGGTGTACACCTGGCCGCCATGCGCGTGGACGATGTCGCAGATGGCGACGATGTCTTCCTCGAACACGCCGTGGGTGGACGGGTAGGTAATCATCAGCGCGGCGAGGCGATCGGAATGCTGCTCGGCGGCGCGGCGGATGTCTTCCACGTCGACGTTGCCGTTGGCGTCGCACTTGGTCACCACCACGCTCATGCCGCACAGGTGCGCGGATGCCGGGTTGGTGCCGTGGGCGGATTCGGGGATCAGGCAGATGTCGCGATGGGCTTCGCCGCGCGAGCGGTGATAGGCACGGATCGCCAGCAGGCCGGCGTACTCGCCCTGCGCGCCGGAGTTCGGCTGCAGGCTCACCGCGTCATAGCCGGTGCACTCGACCAGCATCGCCTCGAGGCCGTCGATCAGCTCCTTGTAGCCGCGCGTCTGCGTGACAGGCGCCAGCGGATGGATGTTGCCGAACTCCGGCCAGGTGACCGGGATCATCTCGGCGGTGGCGTTGAGCTTCATGGTGCACGAGCCCAGCGGGATCATCGTGCGGTCCATCGCCAGATCCTTGTCGGCCAGCGCGCGCATGTAGCGCAGCAATTCGTGCTCGCTGTGGTGCGTGTTGAACACCGGGTGGGTGAGGAAGTCACTCTGGCGCAGCAGCGCGGCGGGCAGGGCGTCGGCGGTAGCGGCGTCCAGCTCGTCGATGTTGTCGATCTCGGCGCCGAACAGGCCAGCCAGCGCGATCACGTCGGCGCGGGTGGTGGTCTCGTCCAGGCTGATGCCGATGCAGGTGCCGTGGATCTGGCGCAGGTTGATGTGCAGCGTCTCGGCACGAGCGTGCACGGCGTCGGCATCGACGTCGGTGATGTGCAAGGTGTCGAAGAAGTTCGCGCCCACCTTGACACCGGCCCGGCGCAGCGCCGCCGCGAGGATGGCGCTGAGGCGATGGGTGCGGCGGGCAATGCGGGTGAGCCCGGTGGGGCCGTGGTAGACCGCGTACATGCTGGCCATCACCGCCAGCAGCACCTGCGCGGTGCAGATGTTGGAGGTGGCCTTCTCGCGGCGAATGTGCTGCTCGCGCGTCTGCAGGGTGAGGCGGTAGGCGGCCTTGCCTTCGGTATCGATCGACACACCGATCAGGCGGCCCGGCATCGAGCGCTTGTAGGCGTCGCGGCAGGCCATGAAGGCGGCGTGCGGGCCGCCGTTGCCGAACGGCACGCCAAATCGCTGCGAGTTGCCGACCACGATGTCCGCACCCCATTCGCCGGGCGCGGCGATCAGGGTCAGCGCGAGCAGGTCGGTGGCCACCGCGACCAGGCCGCCACGCGCGTGCACGGCGGCGGCAGTCGCGCGGTAGTCGTTGATGCTGCCGAAGGTATCGGGGTACTGCAGCAGCACGCCGAACGCGTCGGTACCGGCGGCGTCGGCATCCGCGCCGATCACCAGTTCGATGCCCAGCGGCTCGGCGCGCGTGCGCACCACTTCCAGCGTCTGCGGGTGCACGCCGCTCGACACGAAGAACAGGTTCGACTTCGACTTGCACGAGCGCTTGGCCAGGGTCATCGCCTCGGCCGCGGCGGTGCCTTCATCCAGCAGCGAGGCGTTGGCGATCTCCATGCCGGTGAGGTCGGCGCACATCGTCTGGAAGTTGATCAGCGCCTCCATGCGACCTTGCGAGATTTCCGCCTGGTACGGCGTGTACGCGGTGTACCAGGCCGGGTTCTCCAGGATGTTGCGCAGGATGACGTTCGGCGTCAGCGTGCCGTAATAGCCCTGGCCGATGAAGCTGCGGAATACCTGGTTATGGTCGGCGATGGTGCGGATCTTGGCCAGCGCTTCTTCTTCGGTGATGGCGACGGGCAGTGCCAGCGGAGCAGCGGATCGGATCGATGCCGGCACGATGGCATCGGTCATCGATTCCAGCGAGTCCTGGCCGATCACGCTCAGCATCAGCGCGATTTCGGCGTCGTCCGGACCGATATGGCGTTCGATGAACGCGCCGTGGTGTTCGAGATCACGCAGGGAGGTCGGAGTGTTCGGGTTCATGACTTGGGGGCATCCGCAGACAACGTGCCGTGCCGCACGCGGGCGCCCCTCTGTCCTTTTGCCTGAGAGTTTGGAAGCGTGAGACTAGCGCTTCGTGCCCCTTCGGCGGCGGATTCAACCGCTCTCTCCAGAGTGTTCGCACATGATGGTATGGGTGCCTGAGCGATTACGGGCGTTGCGTCTTCGGCAGCGGTACGGGCCCGTGCAGCAGCCGTCCGCTTCTCCCACCATGCGTTTACCGCGACGATTATACAGGGGGAACGGGCGCTGTTGCGGCTGGCCGGAACCTGGTTCAGGGAGTCCGGGCAGCGGCCCGCGTTATGCTCGGCGGCGATGCCCCAGCTGCCCGGAGTGCCCATGATTCAAATCGGCGAGATCGACCATGTGGTGTTGCGCGCCATCGATAGCCAGGCCATGCAGCGCTTCTATTGCGACGTACTTGGCTGCCGCGAGGAGCGCCGCCAGGACGAGATCGGACTGGTGCAGCTGCGCGCAGGCCGTTCGCTGATCGACCTGGTCGCGATCGACAGCAGGCTGGGGCGCCACGGCGGCGCCGCACCGGGCGCGCAGGGCCACAACATGGATCATCTGTGCCTGCGGGTGGAGAACTATGACGAGGTGGCGATCCTGGCTCACCTGAAGGCGCACGGTGTGCGCATGGGCGAGTTGGGTTCGCGCTACGGCGCGCAAGGCGAGGGGCCGTCGATCTATCTGTACGACCCGCAAGGCAACATGGTCGAGCTGAAGGGGCCGGCGACTGTCTGAGTGAAAAGCCGTCCTTGCTGACTTCAGGCAAACCCGCAGAGACGAAGGCCGCCTTGTTGGGCGGCCTTCCTGACTTCAATCAAACCCTGAAAAGACGAAGGCCGCCTTGTTGGACGGCCTTCCTGACTTTAATCAAACCCTGAAAAGACGAAGGCCGCCTTGCTGGACGGCCTTCCTGACTTTAATCAAACCCGAAAAAGACGAAGGCCGCCTTGTTGGGCGGCCTTCGTTTACAATTGGTGCCCAGGAGAGGACTCGAACCTCCACGGAGTTGCCCCCGCTAGCACCTGAAGCTAGTGCGTCTACCAATTCCGCCACCTGGGCAGGTGTCACGTTGCTCAGCGAGCTGCGTGAGCCGCGTAATTTAGGCATCTGCCTGCGGCTTGTCAACACTTTTTCACAACCATCTCCCGCGACGTGGCATTCTCCGCGGCGCAAACATCACAAGGATACTGAGTGACCAGAAAAACTCCCCCCAAGTCCGGCGATCCGCAGGACTCGCGCCCCGCGACAAAAACTGCCAAGCGGGCACCGCGTGGCGCCGCCACGCCGGACAAGCGCAACAAGGCTGCCGCAGGCGCCGTGCGTGATCCCCATGCCGATCGCGAGGCGCAGCGTTATGCACGCCCGATCCCCAGCCGCGAGGCGATCCTTGCCCTGCTCGAAGAACGCGGCGAACTGCTGACCGAAGCGCGCATAGCCGAAGCGCTCGGCATCCACGACGAAACCGATCTGGAAGCGCTGCGCAAGCGCCTCGGCGCGATGGTGCGCGATGGCCAGATGCTGCTGGGCCGTCGTGGCGGCTACGCGCCGACACGGAAGCTCGACCTGATCGCCGGCCGCGTGCTGGCCAATGCCGAAGGCTATGGCTTCCTGCGCCCGGACGAGGGCGGCGACGACCTCTACCTGTCGCCGCAGCAGATGCGTGCGGTGATGCACGGCGACCGCGTGCTGGCCAGCGTGGTCGGCATCGACCGTCGCGGGCGCAAGCAGGGTGCGATCGCCGAGGTGCTGGAACGACGTTCGCCGCGGCTGGTAGGTCGCGTGGTGATCGATGACGGTGTGACCCTGGTGACGCCGGACGATCGCCGTCTCAACCATGACGTGATGATCAAGCCGGGCACCGAACAGGGTGCCACCTCCGGCCAGATCGTGGTGGTCGAAATCACCGCGCCGCCGACCGCCCAGCGCGGCCCGGTGGGCGAGATCCGCGCCGTGCTGGGCGAGCGGCTGCAGCCGTCGCTGGTGGTGGAGATGGCGATTGCCAGCCATGACCTGCCGCATGAGTGGCCGGCCGAGGTGCTGCGCGATGCAGCCCAGGTCGAGGCCGAAGTGACCGCTGCCGAACGCGAGGGTCGCACCGACATCCGCAAGCTGCCGCTGGTGACCATCGACGGCGCCGATGCGCGCGACTTCGATGACGCCGTGTATGCCGAGCCCAGGCGCGGCGGTGGCTGGCGGCTGATCGTGGCGATCGCCGACGTGTCGCACTACGTGCAGGTCGGCAACGCGCTGGATCGTGAAGCCTACGAACGCAGCACCTCGACCTATTTCCCCGGTTTCGTGGTGCCGATGCTGCCGGAGACACTGTCCAACGGCATCTGCTCGCTGATGCCGAAGGTCGAGCGGATGTGCATGGTCTGCGACATGCTGGTCGATGCCGATGGCAACGTGACCAAGTCGAAGTTCTACGACGCGGTGATGCTGTCGCATGCGCGCCTGACCTACGACAAGGTGTGGCAAGCGGTGGGGCTGCGCGAGAAGGAGGCCCGCCAGGAGGTGGCCGACGTGCTGCCGCAGCTGGAAAACCTGCATGCGCTGTACAAGGCGATGGCGGGCCAGCGCAAGCGTCGCGGCGCGATCGACTTCGAGACACCGGAAGTGAAGTTCCGCCTCGACCAGACCGGCAGCGTGGAGTCGATGGGCACCACCGAGCGCAACGACGCACACAAGCTGATCGAGGAATGCATGATCGCCGCCAACGTGCAGGCGGCGCTGTTCCTGGAAAGGAAGAAGATCCCTGCGCTGTTCCGCGCGCACGAGCCGCCGCCGGCGGAGAAGTACGAGGACCTGCAGCAGTTCCTGCGCGAATTCAAGCTGAGCATGCCGCCGGTGGATCGGGTCACTCCCGGCGATTTCGCCGAGGTGCTGCGCATGGTGCACGACCGCCCCGAGCGCGAGCTGATCCAGAGCGTATTGCTGCGCTCGCAGAGCATGGCGGCGTACCAGCCGGACAACCGCGGCCACTTCGGTCTGTCGTTGCAGGCCTATGCGCACTTCACCTCGCCGATCCGGCGCTATCCCGACCTGCTGGTGCATCGCGCGATCCGCTTCGCGCTGACTGGCAAGAAGCCTGACGAATACACCTACACGCCCGCCGAGATGGCGGCGATGGCGATCCACTGCTCGCAGCGCGAACGCCGTGCCGAGGAAGCCGAGCGCGACGTGGACGAGCGCTTCAAGTGCGCGTGGATGGAGAAGCACATCGGCAGCGAGTTCGATGGCGTGGTCACCGGCGTCACTTCGTTCGGCCTGTTCGTCGAACTGGACGAGTCGAAGGTGTCCGGGCTGGTGCATATCAGCCAGCTGGCCAACGACTACTATCATTTCGACGCCACCCGCAAGCTGCTCAAGGGTGAGCGCACCGGGGCGCAGTTCCGACTCGGTGATCACGTGCGCATCCAGGTGCTGCGCGCCAGCCTGGAGGATCGCAAGATCGACTTCCGGCTGGTCTCGCCGCGGACGCCGGCGACGCCGCCCACGGGCAACGGCAAGGCCTACGACTACGCCGCCAGCGGCGAGCGCTACTCGTTGCCGAAGAAGGCGGCGGCCACCGCCAAGGCGCCGGGCATGTTCGGTCGCGCCGCCAAGGCGATCGGCCGCGCGTTCGGCCGCAAGGACGCCGAGGTTGCCGTGCCGGTGCCGGCTCCGCACAAGGCGGTGTTGAGCGATAATCCGTCGGCGCGTGTGCCGGCAGCGGCACGCGGCGCGCAGCGTCCGGCCCGCAAGGCCGATGCATCGTCCTCCCGTGGTCCGCGCAGGGAGGCTTCCCCGAAACGTGGACCGGCTCCGGCCGCCGCGCCGGCAGCGAAGAAGAATTCGCGGCGCCGACCCAAACCGAAAGGCAAGTCATGAGTGAGAGCTGGATTGTCGGCATCAATCCCGTCGAAGGTGCGTTGAGCAACGATGCCGAGCGCGTACGCGAACTGCTGGTCGAGAACGGCCAGCGCAATCCGCGCGTGCAGGAGCTGGCCGAACTTGCGAAGAAGCTGAAGATCCCGGTGCAGCATCGCCCGCGCGACGAGCTGGACAAGCTGTCCGGCGAAGCGCGTCACCAGGGCGTGGTGGCGCGCTACGAGGCGGCGCCGGCGGCGCATGAGAATGACCTGGCCGGCCTGCTCGAACGCGACGGCCCCGATACCTTGGTGCTGGTGCTCGACGGCGTCACCGACCCGCACAACCTGGGCGCCTGCCTGCGCAGCGCGGCGGCGGCCAAGGTCACCGCGGTGATCGTGCCGAAGGACCGCGCGGTGGGACTGACCCCGGTGGTGCGCCGCGCTTCCGCGGGCGGCGCCGATCGGGTGCCGCTGATCGCGGTGACCAACCTGGCCCGCACGCTGCGCGAACTGAAGGATGCCGGTGTATGGATCACCGGCCTGGCCGGCGATACCGACACCACCGTCTATGGCGTCGACTTCAAGGGGCCGGTCGCCATCGTGCTGGGCAGTGAGGGCGAGGGCATCCGTCGGCTCACCCGCGAACTGTGCGATTTCGTGGCGAAGATCCCGATGCCCGGCATGATGGAAAGCCTCAACGTCTCGGTCGCCACCGGCGTGGTGCTGTTCGAGGCGTTGCGCCAGCGGAGCGTGAAACGATGAATCTGTTCTGGTACGACTGGGCCGGCTATATCGGCGTGGCGCTGGTGCTGCTGGCGTTCTTCCTGCTGCAGGAACGCAAGCTGCAGGGCAACGGCCTGATCTACCAGTCGATGAACATTTTCGGCGCGATCGGCGTGATGCTGTCGCTGGGTTTCGGCAACTTCAACCTGGCTGCCTTCATCATGCAGGTAGCCTGGCTGTTGATCGGCAGCTACGGCGTCGTGCGCGGGGTGAAGCGGCGCCACGAGACAAGCGAGCTGCCGTAACGGTGGCTCGCCCGGTGCGGGGACGACCTCGCGCCTGTTTCATCGCGGGGACGGCCCTGCATCGACAGAGGAGCGCCGCCATGGCGTGGATCTATCTGCTGCTGGCCGGCTTGTTCGAGATCGTGTGGGCCATCGGCCTGAAGTACACCGACGGCTTCAGCCGGTTGTGGCCCAGCGTCGGTACGCTGGTGGCGATGGCGGTGAGCATCGTGTTGCTGGCGATGGCGGTGAAGACGCTGCCGATCGGCACCGCTTACGCCATCTGGACCGGCATTGGCGCGGTCGGTGCGGTGGCGCTGGGTATCGTGCTGTTCGGCGATCCGGCGACCTTGTCGCGGCTGCTGTGCGTCGCGCTGATCGTGATGGGCATCGTCGGCCTCAAGCTCAGCGCAAGCCCGTAGGAGCGCACCCTGTGCGCGACGGCTCTTCATTCATGCCGTGACGCGAAGAGCATCGCGCACAGGATGCGCTCCTGCGGCGACGGTTCCGAATTTCCTGGGGCAGCTAGGGCTCCGGATCATTCGCCCAGCTTGGTGATTTCCGGGCTCGAGGTGAGGTCGCGCTTGCTGCGCTGCTTGTCCAGTTGCTCGCCGGTGACCTGAAACCACACGTTCTCGGCGATGTTGGTGGCGTGGTCGCCGATGCGTTCGATGTTCTTGGCCATGAACAGCAGGTGGGTGCACGGGGTGATGTTGCGCGGATCTTCCATCATGTAGGTGAGCAACTGGCGGAAGTAGCCGGTATAGGCTTCGTCCAGCACCACGTCGTTCTTCCATACCTGGTAGGCCGCATCGGCGTTGCGGTCGTTGTAGGCCCGCAGCACGTCACGCACTTCATCGGCAGCCAGTTCGGCCAGATGGCGCAAGCCGCCGACCGGCGCCACCGGCGCCACCATCGACAGCGGGATGGAGCGCTTCGCCACATTGGCGGCATAGTCGCCGATGCGTTCGATGTCCGAGGCGATGCGCAGCGCGGCGTACACGTTGCGCAGGTCGCCGGCCATCGGTGCGCGCAGCGCCAGCAGGCGCACCACGTCATGGCCGATTTCCTGCTCCAGCTGGTCGATCGCCTCGTCGTTGCCGACCACGCGCTGGGCGGCGCGTTCGTCGCGGCGCTCCAGCACGTCGATGGCGGCCTCCAGCTGGGTCACCGACAGTTCGCCCATGCGCACGATCTCGCCGGTGAGCCGGGTCAGTTCGCCGTCGTAACTCTTGATGATGTGGCTTTCGTTCATGGGATTCGGGATTCGTGATGGGGGATTCGGAAAGGCGCGGAGGTGTCGGCTGCTGTACTGGTTTCGGGACTGGCGGGGTGGGCTCTTTCGAATCCCCGATCCCGAATCCCGGTTCGATCAGCCAAACCTTCCGGTAATGTAATCCTCGGTCTGCTTCTTGCCAGGCTTGGTGAAGATCTTCTCGGTCTGGTCGAATTCGATCAGCTCGCCCATGTACATGAAGGCGGTCTGGTCGGAGACACGCGCGGCCTGCTGCATGTTGTGGGTGACGATGACGATGGTGAACTGGCTTTTCAGTTCTTCCACCAGCTGTTCGATACGGCCGGTGGCGATAGGATCCAGCGCGGAGGTGGGTTCGTCCAGCAGCAGCACCTCGGGCTTCAACGCGATCGCTCGCGCAATGCACAGCCGCTGCTGCTGGCCGCCGGAGAGGCCCAGCGCATTCTGCTTGAGCTTGTCCTTCACCTCGTCCCACAGCGCCGCGTTGCGCAGGGCTTGCTCGACGCGCCCTTCCATGTCCTTGCGCGACAGCTTTTCGTGATGGCGGATGCCGTAGGCCACGTTCTCGAAGATCGTCATCGGGAACGGCACCGGCTTCTGGAACACCATGCCGATCTTGCTGCGCAGGCGGTTCATCGAGTAGCGCGGGTCGAGGATGTTGTCGCCATCCAGCATGATCTCGCCCTTCGCCTCCAGCTTGGGATAGATCGCGTAGATGCGGTTGAAGATGCGCAGCAGGGTGGATTTGCCGCAACCGGACGGGCCGATGATCGCGGTGACCTTCTTTTCCGGGATGTCCATGTTGATGCCTTTCAGCGCATGGAATCCGTTGTAGTAGAAGTGCAGGTCGCGCACGGTGAGCTTGGGTGCGACAGCCGAGGTGGCTACCGCGGACGCCGGGTTCATGGCGAGGGCGGAATCAGTCATGGGACACCTTGGTGCGGGACAGGATCAGGCGGGAGGCCAGGCTCAGCAGCAGTACGAACATGGTGATCACGAAGGCCCCGGCCCAGGCCAGCGCATGCATCGTGTCGCCAGGATCGTTGGCGTACTGATAAATGATCTGCGGCAGGCTGGACATCTTTTCGATCGGATTGAACGTCATGTAGTTGTTGCCGAATGCGGTGAACAGCAGCGGCGCGGTTTCACCGCTGATGCGCGCCAGCGCGAGCAGCACGCCGGTGATGATGCCCGACCTGGCCGCACGAATCAGGATCTGCAAGGTCAGCTTCCACTGCGGCACGCCCAGCGACAGGGCCGCCTCGCGCAGGGTCGAGGGCACCAGTCGCAGCATCTCGTCGGTGGTGCGCACGATCACCGGCAGCGCGATCAGCGCCAGTGCCACGCCGCCGGCAAAGCCGGAAAAGGTGGTGGAGCCCCGGGTGAGGGCGGTGCTCGGCAGCACGATGATGGTATAGACGAACAGGCCCATCACGATCGACGGCGCCGACAGCAGGATGTCGTTGAGGAAGCGGATCGACTCGCCCAGCTTGGTGCGGTTGGCGTACTCGGCCAGCCAGGTACCGGCCAGCACGCCGATCGGCGTGGCAATGCCGATACCGATGAAATTGATGATCAGGCTGCCGACCATCGCGTTGGCCAGCCCGCCATCCTCGCCGTAGGCGGTGATCTTGGTGAACAGCTTCAGGTCCAGCGCCGTGAGGCCCTGGCGCAGGGTTTCCCACAGGATCCAGACCAGGAATGCCAGGCCGATCACGGTGGCCAGCGTGCTGAGCACCATCGCCAGCGCGTTGGTGAGGCGACGGCGCACATAGGGCGAGTTCATCAGCGCCCCTCCTTGCTGGCCAGCCGTCGCAGCATCAGTCGCGCGATCAGCAGCACGATGAAGGTGACCACGAACAACAGGAAGGCCAGCGCCATCAGCGAGGATTTCTGCAGGCCGGAGGCCTCACTGAATTGATTGGCGATGGTCGAGGCGATCGAGGTGCCCGGGTCCAGCAGCGAGGCGGACAGCTGCATCGCATTGCCGAGCACGAACGTCACCGCCATGGTCTCGCCCAGCGCGCGGCCCAGGCCGAGGAAGATGCCGCCGATCACGGCCGACCGTGTATAGGGCAACACGATATCCCACGATACTTCCCAGGTGCTGGAACCCAGCGCGTACGCCGACTCCTTCAGGCGTGTGGGCACGGTCTGGAACACTTCGCGCATCACCGATGAAATGAAGGGAATGATCATGATCGCCAGCACGATGCCGGCAACCAGGATGCTGGCGCCAAACGGGTAGTCGCTGCCGAACAGCTTGCCCACGAACGGCACGTGTTCGGCCACCCACGACAGCTTGCCGTCGTCAGGCTTGTTGCCCAGGTTGCTGGTCAGCCAGGGCTTGATATGGTTGGCGAAATACGGGGCGAAGACGAACAGGCCCCACATGCCATAGATGATCGACGGAATGCCGGCCAGCAGCTCGATCGCCGAAGCTACCGGCGTGCGCAACCAGGCCGGCGCCACCTCGGAGAGGTAGACCGCGATGCCGAAGCTGATCGGGACGGCAATCAGCAGGGCGATGAACGAGGTGGCAAGCGTGCCGTAGACGGGCACCACGGCGCCGTAGACGTCATTGCCGGGATCCCATTCCGAACTGACCAGGAAATGCCAGCCAAACGTGCTGAACGCCTCGCGGCCGCCCCACAACGTGGCGCCAGCGGCACCCAGCAGGGCCGCCAGCACGATCAGGGCGCAGCCTTTCAGCGTCCAGCGAAACAGGCGCTCGTTGCGCGCATCGCGACGGCTTCGCTGTTCGAGAATGTCGGTGGTGGCAACGGGCATGGCAACTCTGCGGTGCGGACAGCGGAAGCTCGAATGACCGTTCGCCCGCGGAGCGAATCCGCGGGCGAACGGGAAGGGGACAGTCCCGATCGAGTCAAGCCATCAATGCTTGAACTCGGAGGCCCAATAAGCCTCGATCCGGCTGACCAGGGCGGCCGGCAGAGGCACATAGTCCAGCTGGCTGGCAGCCTGCTGGCCATTCTCCAGTGACCACTTGAAGAAGTCGAAGGCCACCTTGCTGTTGGCGGCGTTCTTCGGCGTCTTGTACATGATCATCCAGGTGGTGGCCGTGATCGGCCATGCCTGCGCGCCCGGTGCATTGGTCATGATCAGGTTGAAGTCCTTGGCGCTGGCCCAATCGGCCGTGGCGGCGGCAGCGGCGAAGCCATCGGCGCTCGGCTTCATGTAGTTGCCGCTGGCATTCTTCAGGTCGATCCAGGCCAGCTTGTTCTTCACCGCATAGGCGTATTCGACGTAGCCGATCGAGCCCTTGATCTGGCGCACGTACTGCGACACGCCTTCATTGCCCTTGCCGCCCACGCCGGTCGGCCATTCCACCGCCGTGCCGAACTTGACCTTGCCGGCCCACTCCGGGTTCACCTTGGACAAGTAGTTGGTGAAGTTGAACGTGGTGCCCGAGCCGTCCGAACGATGCACCACGGTGATCTTGCCGGCGGGCAGGCTGAGGCCGGCGTTCAGTGCGGCGATCTTCGGGTCGTTCCAGTTGGTGATCTTGCCCAGGAAGATGTCGGCGAGCGTGGCGCCGTCAAGCTTGATCTGGTCAGCCTGTACGCCAACGATGTTGACCACCGGCACGATGCCGCCGACCACGATCGGGAACTGGCCCAGGCCGTACTTCTGCAGGTCTTCACCCTTCATCGGTGCATCGGACGCGCCGAAGTCGATGGTGCCTTCCTTGATCTGCGCAATGCCGGCGCCGGAACCCACCGACTGGTAGTTGAGGTGATTGCCGGTCTTCTCGGCATAGGCCGCCGACCACTTGGACATGACCGGGTAGACGAAGCTGGATCCGGCACCGGTGATATCGGTGGCGTGCGCGGCAACGCCGAAGGTCGATGCCACGGCAAGGGCGGCGACGGCAGCGAAGCGGGCGGGCCGGTTAGAGGATTTGCTAGTGGTCAACACGGTAGCTCCTTTGGGAGGGAAGTCGGATGGTACCCCGCCATTTCAGGCCCTTCGTGTTGCCATTGGATGAAATGAATGTTGCAAACAGATGACGGCGGGTCGATTTGTCATCTGGTGACTCCTTGCAACACCCGGTTTTGCCCCGGCCCGCCAGGCGAAACCCCGGCGATCGTCTCAGGCCAGATCGAGCGCAGCATGGGCCTGTTCGAACAGTTCCAGCTGGCGCCAGCGGTTGACCACGCTGCAGAACAGCTCGGCGGTGCGCTCGGCGTCATACACCGCCGAATGCGCCTCGCGGCTGTCGAACGCGTGGCCGGCGGCCAGCACCGCCTTGCTCAATACGGTCTGGCCATAGGCAAGGCCGCCGAAACTGACGGTGTCGAAACAACTGAACGGGTGGAACGGGTTGCGCTTGTGACCACAGCGACGCACCGCCTGGTTCAGGAAGCCCAGGTCGAACGCGGCATTGTGGCCCACCAGGATCGCCCGCTGGCAGCCAGCTTCGCGCACTGCCTCACGCACCACATGGAAGATGTGATCCAGCGCCAGGCGCTCGGCGAGTGCGCCGCGCAGGGGGTTGTACGGATCGATGCCGGTGATTTCCAGCGAGCGCGGATCAAGGTTGGCGCCGGGAAACGGCTCCACGTGGGTCGAGACGGTGGGCTGCAGTTGCAGGAAACCGTCGCTGTCCATGCCCAGGGGGATCGCGGCGATTTCCAGCAGGGCATCCTGTCCGGCATCGAAGCCGCCGGTTTCCACGTCGACCACCACCGGCAAGAAACCGCGAAATCGCTCGGCCATGCGTGGTGCTGTGCTGTTGCTCGATATTTCCATGCGCGAAGCATATCAGCCGCTTCGCGCGAGGTGATCTGCGGCTCCCATGAGTCCGCGCGGGCGGCGCCTTGCGACACTGTCTCGAAGGTGTCATGAAAGATGCATGCAACCGTAAAAATGCCTCGGCACACTTGTTAACTAATCGCTAGCCGGCCATCGGATCGAGGGGGCGGTTGAGATGTTTCCCACCAACTTGCGGAGTAATGACATGCGTTCGAAATTGATTGCGGTGGCGATTGCCGCCGGCTTGGGCGTTACCAGCTTCACCGTCGCCGCGGCCCCGGCCAAGTCCAGGACGACTGCTGCCCAGGCCACCAGCAACGCGGAAATCGAGCTGCTGAAGGCGCAGTTGGCCGCACTGCAGGCGAAGGTGGATTCGCTGGAGCAGCGCACCGATGCCCAGTCCGAGATCAACGTCAGCAACGGTCAGGCCGTGGACAAGGCGACCACGGTGACGGCGGCCTCCGACAGCAAGATCGCCGCGCTGGAAAAGGCGATCAACAACACGTCCCTGTCGGGCAAGATGTATTTCGACTTCAGCAACATCAGCCAGAAGAACAGCGACTCCGGCAAGACCAATGCCTCGGGCACCGGCCTGGACGTCAAGCGCTTCTATCTCGGCATCGACCACAAGTTCAACGACATCTGGTCGGCCAACCTGACCACCGACTTCAATTACGTCAGCAGCGACGGCGAGACCAACCTGTTCGTCAAGAAGGCCTACGTGCAGGGCAAGTTCAGCCAGGCGGCGGTGTTCCGGGTCGGTTCGGCCGACATGCCATGGATTCCCTTCGTCGAGAACGCCTACGGCTTCCGTTATGTCGAGAACACGCTGACCGACCGTCTGCACTACGCCAACTCGGCTGACTGGGGCCTGCACCTGGGCGGCGACATCGGGGCCAACAAATCGCTCAACTACGCGGTCTCGGTGGTCAATGGCAATGGCTACAAGAACCCGAGCCGCAGCAAGGGCGTCGACGTGGAAGGTCGCGTCGGTTTCGTGCCGTTCGAGGGCATGATCGTGGCGGTGGGCGGCTACAGCGGCCATCTGGGCAAGGAGACCCAGACTGTCAGCGCGCAGAACACCGCGCAGCGTGGCGACCTGATGGTGGCCTATGCGAGCAAGGCGTTCCGCCTCGGCGCGGAATATTTCACCGCCAAGAACTGGAACAACGTGCTCAGCCCGCTGGCCGACAAGGCCGACGGCTACTCGGTCTGGGGCAGCGTGCCGGTGGCCGACAAGGTCAGCCTGTTCGCCCGCTACGATTCGGCCAAGTTGAGCAAGGACCTGGATCGCAACGCGAAGGACACCTACTACAACGCCGGCGTCCAGTTCGATGTCACCAAGGGATTCCAGCTGGCGGTCGTCTACAAGCATGAAAAGGGCGACAAGTCGGTGTCCGCTCCGATCCCGCCGCACGTGCAGAATGTGAAGACCGACGAAATCGGTGTTTTCGGCCAGGTGGCGTTCTAAGACTGTCACATTGCCCGGGCATACTTCGATTACCGGATAGCGTTTGACGGGTTATCGCAAGGGAGTTCCACCCAGGGAAGGAAAACGGCGGGCTTTTGCCCGCCGTTTGCTTGCCTGCCGATCGGAATTTCGTCAGCGACGATCCAGCGTGGCGCCGGTCAGCAGGCCGCGTGCCAGCATGCTGCACTGGCGGCGATACAGCAGCAGCTGCCACTGACGGCCACCAAGCTGTCGCCAGAGCACGGCCGAACGCACCGCGGCGAGCAGGTTGGTGCGCACCTTCTCGACCACGCTGGGCACCTGCAGTTGCTGCGGATTGCCGCTGACCATCACCCGCGGCTTGAGGATCGAAAGCGTCGACGCATACAGCTCGGCCAGCCGCTGGTTGACCTGGCTGGAGTCCTGGCCGAAGTGCTCGACCTGCCGCTGCGCGGAAAGGATTCCCTGCTGCAATTTTTCCAGCAGGTCCGCGCGTGCCGCCAGGCTGCGCTCAAGACGCATCACGGTGACCGTCATGCGGGTCACTGCCATGTCCCGGCCGGTTTCGTCGAGCTGGGCAATCAGCGTGCGCAAGCCCAGCCGCACATTCGAGGTGTCGCCGTACACGCCGATCACCGAGGGCGCATCGATGCGGAAGACGCTGGCCACGCTGGCCTCCATCGCAGCTTCGTCGCAGCGCCCGTCATTGGCCAGTTGCTGGGCCAGGGCACAGGCCTGGAAGAGGCCGGCGAGGGCGAGCACGCGCTCTTCGGTCATGGAAAAGGTTTCAAGCACGGGGTGGAGATTCTCTTGCGGGGGACGGGGAAGAAGCGGCGAAAGCGGGCAGCAAGCCGCCATAAGCCGCATCGGTGGCGGCGATCACCGCGCCGCCGAGGCAGACCTCGCCATCGTAGAGGACGACCGACTGTCCGGGGGTGACGGCTCGTTGGGCTTCGTCGAAGCTTATCTCAAGGCCATGCTCGATCACGCTGACCGAGCAGGCCTGATCGGACTGGCGGTAACGGGTGCGCGCCGTGCAGCGGAAGTGGGCGGAAGGTGCCGTGCCATCGACCCAGGTCGGCGTTTCCGAAAGCAGCCGCCGCGAGTGCAGCCAGCGGTTTTCGCCGCCCTGGGCGACATACAGCACGTTGGCGGCCACATCCTTGCCGACCACGTACCACGGTTCGCTGCCTGCACCATGGCGGCCACCGATGCCGAGTCCGTTGCGCTGACCCAGGGTGTAATACATCACGCCCGCGTGCTCGCCGATCAATTCGCCGCCCGGGCTGCGCATCTCGCCGCGCCGGGCGGGGATGTATTGCGACAGGAAGCCGCGAAAGTCGCGCTCGCCGATGAAGCAGATGCCGGTCGAGTCCTTCTTGGCGTGGGTGGGCAGGTTGGCCTCGCGCGCCAGTTCGCGTACCCGCGATTTCTGCAACTCGCCCAGCGGAAACAGCGTGGCGGCCAGCTGGTCCTGACCGAGCGCATGCAGGAAATAGCTCTGGTCCTTGGCTGTGTCCACTGCGCGTAGCAGGCGGTAACGGCCATTCCGGCAGTCGACCCGGGCGTAATGGCCGGTGGCGATCTTGTCGGCACCGAGCGCACGGGCCTCATCGAGGAAGGTCTTGAACTTGATCTCCCGGTTGCACAGCACGTCGGGATTCGGCGTGCGTCCGGCGCGATACTCGGCAAGAAAGTGTTCGAACACGCCGTCCCAGTATTCGCTGGCGAAATTGCGCGCATGGAACGGGATGTCCAGACGCCCGCACACGGCTACGGCGTCCTTGCGGTCGGCGTCGGTGGTGCAGGGGCCGGAGCGGTCGTCCTCCTCCCAGTTCTGCATGAAGAGGCCTTCGACCTGGTAGCCGGCCTGTTGCAGCAGCAGCGCGGCTACCGAGGAATCGACGCCGCCGGAAATGCCCAGCATCACCTTCATGAGGCTTCGCCGGCAGACAGGCAGCTCAAGCTGTCCAGCGGCAGGCGTTGACCGCCGAGCCACAGGTCGATGCTCTGCAGGATCATCGGGCTGCGCAGTCGATCACCCAGCGCAGCGATCTGCGCCCGGCTCAGCCACAACGCGCGGCGGATGTCGCTGTCCAGCGGACGATCGGGGTGGTGGCTGACCGGGCGGGCGGCGAAACTGAAGCGGACCACCGCGTCGCCGTGCTCGGTGCTGCGCCACTGATGCACGCCGATCAGGTGCTGCAGCTCGACCGTCCAGCCGGTTTCCTCCAGGGTCTCGCGACAGGCGGCCGCCAGCAGGCTCTCGCCGTCATCCAGGTGGCCGGCCGGCTGGTTGTAGGCCAGTCGCCCGGCGACTTCCTCCTCTACCATCAGATAGCGGTCACCATCAGCCACCACGCAGGCTACGGTGACGTGTGGACGCCAGACTTCGGTGCTGCAGGAGACATCGGCCATGGACTTGGGCAAGGTGCACTGGAAAAGTGCCCATTGTGCCATCACCTCTGCTGACTGACCCTTGCGGGGGAGCTGCATCCACCGCGGCGTATACTTCGTACCAGAGAAAAGATCCTGACCAACATGGCCCACGAACCCGAACATCAGCACGACAGCGGCCGCGGCCTGGCGCTGGAAACCGCAAAACCGGAGGTGGCGCGGCCGCCGCTGTTCCAGGTGCTGTTGCTGAACGACGATTTCACTCCGATGGATTTCGTGGTCGAGGTGCTGCGCAGCTTTTTCAACCTCGACCAGGAACAGGCGGTGCAGGTGATGCTGCACGTTCATACCCGCGGGCGCGGCGTCTGCGGCGTATTTACCCGCGAGGTGGCGGAAACCAAGGTCACTCACGTCAACGAATATTCACGCTCCCATCAGCACCCGTTGTTGTGCACTATGGAAAAGCTCTGAGCGACCCCATTTCGTGCTCATTGCGGCGTTGAAGGCCGCTCCCACTGCAAGCGGAGACGATCCGAATGTTCAGCAAGGATCTGGAAGTCACCATCGGCCATTGCTACAAGCAGGCCCGCGAACAACGCCATGAGTTCATGACGGTCGAGCACCTGTTGCTTGCCCTGACCGAAAACCAGTCGGCGCTCGGCGCCCTGCGCGCCTGCGGGGTGGATTTGCCCAGGCTGTCGGCCGACCTGGAGCGCATCATCGGCGAAACCGTGCCGGTATTGCCCACCGGCGACGAGCGCGACACGCAACCCACGCTGGGCTTCCAGCGCGTGCTGCAGCGCGCCGTGTATCACGTGCAATCCTCGGGTCGGAAGGAGGTGACCGGCGCCAACGTGCTGGTGGCGATCTTCGGCGAGAAGGACTCGCACGCGGTGTATTTCATGCACCAGCAGGAGATCACCCGCCTCGACGTGGTCAACTACATCTCGCACGGCATCGCCAAGATCGGCGACGAGCCGGCCGCCGGTGTATCCGGTGGCGAGCGCGAGGGCGAGGAGGGTGGCGAGCCGAAGGGCAACCCGCTGCACGAGTTTGCCAGCAATCTCAACGAGCTGGCGCTGGAAGGCAAGATCGATCCGCTGATCGGCCGTGCCGACGAGATCGAGCGCACGATCCAGGTGCTGTGCCGCCGGCGCAAGAACAATCCGCTGTACGTGGGCGAGGCCGGCGTGGGCAAGACCGCGCTGGCCGAGGGCCTGGCCAAGCGCATCGTCGATGGCGAAGTGCCCGAGGTACTGGAAGACGCCACCATCTGGTCGCTGGACCTGGGCGCGCTGGTGGCCGGCACCAAGTACCGCGGCGATTTCGAGAAGCGCCTGAAAGGGGTGATTGCCCAGCTGAAGAAGCAGCCGGGCGCGATCCTGTTCATCGACGAGATCCACACCATCATCGGTGCCGGCTCGGCCTCGGGCGGCACCATGGATGCGTCGAACCTGATCAAGCCGATGCTGGCGTCAGGCGAGCTGCGCTGCATCGGCTCGACCACGTTCCAGGAGTATCGCGGCGTGTTCGAGAAGGATCGCGCGCTGGCCCGACGCTTCCAGAAGATCGACGTGGTCGAGCCGACCGTGGCCGACAGCATCGAGATCCTCAAGGGCCTGCGCTCGCGCTTCGAGGAACATCACCATGTGGCCTACACCAACGAGGCGTTGAAGGCGGCGGTGGACCTGTCGGTCAAGCACATTCCCGACCGGCTGCTGCCGGACAAGGCGATCGACGTGATCGACGAGGCCGGCGCTCGCCAGCGGCTGCTGCCCGAGGACCAGCGCACCGGCACGGTCGACGTCAGCGAAGTCGAGTACATCATCGCCAAGATGGCGCGGATTCCGGCCAAGCAGGTGTCTGCGTCGGATCGCGACGTGCTGCGCAACCTCGAGCGCAACCTCAAGATGGTCGTGTTCGGCCAGGATCCGGCGATCGAGGCGCTGGCCGCATCGATCAAGATGGCCCGTTCCGGCCTGGCCGACCCGTCCAAGCCGATCGGCTGCTTCCTGCTTGCCGGTCCGACCGGTGTGGGCAAGACCGAAGTGACCAAGCAGCTGGCCATGCAACTGGGCATCGAGATGATTCGCTTCGACATGTCCGAATACATGGAAGGGCACTCGGTGTCGCGGCTGGTTGGTGCGCCTCCGGGCTACGTCGGTTTCGATCAGGGCGGTTTGCTGACCGAAGCGGTCACCAAGCATCCGCACGCGGTGTTGCTGCTGGACGAGATCGAGAAGGCCCATCCGGATGTGTTCAACATCCTGTTGCAGGTGATGGACCGCGGCGTGCTCACTGATACCAACGGTCGCGAAGCGAACTTCAAGAACGTGGTGGTAGTGATGACGACCAATGCCGGCGCGGCGATCGCTTCACGGCGCAGCATGGGCTTCGTCGAGCAGAAGCATGAGTCCGACGCGATGGAAGTGATCCGCCGCATCTTCACGCCGGAATTCCGCAACCGGCTGGACGCGATCATCCAGTTTGGCGCGCTCGATTTCGAGCACATCCTGCGCGTGGTCGACAAGTTCCTGATCGAACTGGAGAGCCAGCTGAGTGAGAAGCGGGTGAGCCTGGACGTGGGTGGCGATGCGCGGCGCTGGCTGGCCGAGCATGGTTTCGACCCGCAGATGGGGGCGCGGCCGATGGCGCGGGTGATCCAGGAAAAGGTGAAGCGTGCACTGGCCGACGAGCTGCTGTTCGGCAGCCTGGCCGAGGGTGGCGTGGTACGCCTCAGCGTGGTCGATGGCGAGCTGAAGGTCGACTGCAAGGCGGCCGAACCGCTGCCGGCCGTGGTCGAGTAGGGCGCAAACCCGAACAGCGGGCAAAGCAAAGGCGGCGCATTGCGCCGCCTTTGTCATGTAGTGCACTTCACCACGTTTCTGCTGCGTTTCGGCAGCATCGCGCCACCGCCTTACTTCATGCGGTAGGTGATGCGCCCCTTGCTCAGGTCGTACGGGGTCATTTCGATCTTGACCTTGTCGCCCGTGAGAATGCGGATGTAGTGCTTGCGCATGCGACCGGAGATGTGGGCGATGATGACGTGCCCATTCTCAAGTTGTACGCGAAACATGGTGTTCGGCAAGGTCTCCTGGACCGTGCCTTCCATTTCGATGACGTCGTCTTTGGCCATGTGTTCCGGGGTTCACGCGCAGCCATCGTGGCCGCGTAAGCCGACGATTATGCCACGAAAGAGCGTTTGGTTAAAGAATCATCAAGCAAGCGCTGAACGGAGGCGGATCAGCTGAAATGCTCGTCCAGCTTGCGCCGGATCTCCTGCTCGACCATGCCCTTGAGCGGAGCCAGCATCAGGCCCAGCTCGGCCTTGACCTGGATCGCGTCGCTGCCGACCGCGATCGAGCCGCTGACGCCGGGGCGGGAAAACAGCAGCGTGTCATCCTGCCAGCGTCCGTCCATGCCGAACTTTTCCTTCATGCGCGCGGCAACCTGTTCCACCACGGAACGGGCCTCGGCGATCGAAAGCTGGTGCGGGCGGCGGATATCAATCTTGGGCATGGCGGGTTCCGGAATCCTGGACTGTCTGAACCGGCATCTTAACGGCATGGGGCCGCATGATAGAGTTTCGCGGTCCTTCGACCGGTTCATCCATGCGTATCGAATTTCCCAATGCGGCCCGTGAGGATTTTCACTGGACGCAGGCGTTGTTGCGGATCGGCAGCGCTGCCCACAACGATCTCGTGCTGGCCTCCGGCCAGGCGGCGCCGGAGCATTTGCGAATCCACCAGGATCGCCGTGGCTGGGTACTTGAGGTGATGCCGTCGGCCGATCGCATCTACGTGAATGCCCGGCCGGTGCGCGAGCAGGCGCTGCTGCGCGCCGGTGACGTGATCAGTGTCGGCGACTGCCGCATGTTGCTGCGTGCCAACGAGGACCCCACTCAGCGCAGCGCGCTGCAGGTGACCGAACAGGGGCGCTGCACGGTGGCGCTGCGTGCTGTTGCCGGGCCGCTGTCGGGTCGGGTCATGTCCTTGCAGAACGGCCTTGAGCTTGGCTCCTCCGCGGTGTGCCCGCTCGAACTTCCGCAGGGCGACGTGGTGCTGCTGCGGATCTTCTGGGAAGGTGGCCAGCTGTGGGTGGAGAGCCTTCGCGCCTGCGAGCGCCATCCGCTGCGGGTCAATGGAGTAGCCGTGCACAAGCTGGCCTTGCGGCCCGGCGACCAGATCGGCGCGGCGATGCACCGCTTCAGCATCGACGGCCCGGGCATGGAACCGGAGCCGGAGATCGTGATGGCCGCGGCCTGGCCGCAGCATCTGCCGGAGGAATCGGCGGGCCCCACCAGCGAGGTGTGGTGGCTGATCGTCACCGCTGCCGTGCTGGCGCTGGGCATCGCGCTGGTGTTGCTGATCCGCTTCTGAGCCGACTCGAAGCAAGACAGGTTTCATGCATCGGGCCCGACCTTCGAGGCATGATGCAGGGCCGCCCTGCTACGGTCAGTTACAATGCCGGACAGGTCCAAAGTTGAAACACCGCATGGATATTCCTCGCCCCTTGTCGCCTGCTGCCTCCGGAAAGCGTGACTCCGGTCCGCAGGGAACGCGATTCTTCGCCCAGGAGGATTTGCGTCAACTTGCGTCCGAGGCAGACCAGGCCTCCGATGGGCGGCCCAGCGCGCACAAGCCGGTGCTGGAGGGCATCAGTCCGGAGCTCGGCGGACAGAGGTTTTCCATTCATCCAGGCCGTCAGACGATCGGCCGGCTTGCCAGCAACGATATTGTTGTAACTGCCCCGAGCGTTTCCTCTTCGCATGCGTGGATCACGAACCAGCAAGGACATTGCGTGCTCATGAACACGTTGTCGACCAACGGTACATTCGTGAATGACAAGCGGATCCATCAGATGGTCCTGAGGCACGGCGATCGCGTTCGCCTCGGCGAGGTCGAATTGGTGTTTCTGACCCATGACTTCGGCTCATCCAGCCCGCGGCGGTTTGTTCGCCTGGCGATCATCGGGTTGATCGTGCTGGTCGGCCTGGCCGCGCTGGTCTGGTGGCTGCGCTGATGCGGTCGCGATGAGCGAAGGTGCCTGGCCCCGGACCCTCGGCCGCTATCGCATCGACGGGATCCTCGGCGAAGGTGCCATGGCGGTCGTCTATGCCGGCTTCGATCCCGGGATCGAACGGCAGGTGGCGATCAAGTGCCTGCATCGGGAGGTGGCTTCCGACCCGGGCTACAGGCAACGATTCCAGATCGAGGCCCGCGCCGCAGGCAACCTGACCCATCCCCACATCGTCACGATTTTCGATGTAGGCGAGACCGACGATGGTCACGCCTACATCGCAATGGAGCGCCTCTCTGGCGAGACGCTGGCCAGCCGGGTCGCGAAGGAGGGGCTGCCGCCGCTGCCGCTGATCATCGAGCTGGCCATCCAGATCGCCTCGGCACTCGACTATGCCCATGCCCAGGGTGTCATCCACCATGACATCAAGCCGGAAAACATCATGCTGGCCGAGGGATGGCAGTACGCCAAGATCAGCGACTTCGGCATCGCCGACCGTCGGCGGGCGCAGGATGCCGGCGGCGATTCCGGGGAGATCGGCGGCACGCCGGCCTACATGGCTCCGGAGCGCCTGCGCGGCGAGCCGGCCGACGCACGCAGCGACCTGTTCTCTTTCGGCGTGGTGCTTTGCTGGCTGGTCACCGGCAAACTGCCCTGGTCGGGAAGCGGAGACCTGCGCCATTTGATCAGGGAACGACAGCGCAACCCGCATCCTTCAGTGGAACCGGTCGATCCAGCCACGCCGTCGATGCTGATCGATATCGTGCGTACCCTGCTGGCGCCGGTCGCCCAGGCACGTTATCAGCGCGGAACCGAAATCATTGACGATCTGCGCGCGGCACGTCGCGAGCACGAGCGGATGCGCGAAAGACCCGTGGCCAGCCGCATCATCTCGCTGCGACTGCGTTGGGCCGGTGCCCTGGGCGTCACCTTGTGCCTGGTGCTGCTGCTGGGGCTGGCTGCCATCCATGCCCGGCAAAACACCGCCATAACGGGGCTGGCCCTGGATTTCGGTCGCTCGCTGGGACGCGTGATCGCCGGTGAGTCGGCGGAGAACCTGCTGCTGGGCGATCAGGCCGCCACCCGTGCGCTGGTGGCGGATGTCGCGCGCAACCAGCAGATCCACTATCTCGCCATCGCTGACCGACAGGGCGACATCATTGCCAGCACGCGCCAGGCGGAGGTCGGGCAGAAACTGCCTTCCCCGAGCAAGCAACCGGACCTGGCGCAATCGGATGGCATCGAAAGCTATCGCGGCGGGATCGTGGACGGTACGCATCCCCACGAGATGCTGTTGTTCGACATCCCCGTCAGCTACCAGACCAAGACCGTCGGTGAGCTGCGCCTGGGCGTCAGCAATGAACCGTTGCGCGCGGCACAGAAGACCACGTTGTGGGTGATCACGGCCGTCCTCGTGCTGACGCTCGTCGCCGTGGTCGGTGCCGCCTACTGGTTGTTCCGGCGACCACTGGCCCTGCTGGACATGCTGGGCGATGCCTTGCTCCGGGTTGCCCGGGGGGATTTTCGCTACCGCATCCGGCTTGAGCGGAGGGACGAACTGGGCCGACTGTTCGGCGCTTTCAACCTGATGAACGGCGCCTTGCAGACGCGGCATCCTCTTGCAGAGCCGTCCTCCCTGTCTGCCGTGGCGGATGACGCGACACAACCGACGCAAATCATCACGCCGTCCGCCGTCGATGAAGAGGCCGGCTGAGCCACCTGCGCTTTTCGTCTGTCCGGTCGCCGCGCTGAAGCACGGCGGAGTTCACATCTGTTTCAGTCGACGTTCGAGTTCGAGCGCCCGCGCCCGATAGATGACTGCCGGCTCGTAGTTCGGGTCAATCGCCAGGATGCGGTTCCACAGTGCGATGGCCGGGTCCAACTGCTGGTCGCGGTACAGCACGATGGCCTGTTCGTGGTAGGAAGCAAGCAGTTGTTTGCGCAGCGCCGCAGCCTGCAGTCCTTCCGGTTTCAGCCCGGGTTTGATGGACAGGGCTTCACCGAGGCGCGTCAGCGCCTGGTCGTGCTGCCCCTGATCCAGCAGCGACATGCTCTCCCTTTGCAATCGTTCCGCCTTTGCCGTTGGCGACTCGGTGACTGGAGCCGGCAGCTGCGAGTCGCCAACCGATGCAGCCGAGGCGGACAGCGGCAGCTGTATCGTTTCGCCCGCGCGCAACATCGATGGATTGGTCGATCCGTTGTAGCGGGCCAGGATCAGGAATGCTCCGGGATCACCCAGATAGCGGGCAGCCAGGGTGCTGTAGGAGTCACCCGCCTGCACCACGTGGGGCTGCGAACGGGAGCCGAGCGTCTGTTCGGGGTCGGCCACCAGCTGGCGCAACATGGCCTGTGCCGGGCGGTCGCCCGGGTGCTGCCGCAGGTATTGCCGCAGGTCGTGTTCGCCTTCACGGTAGCGGCCCAGTTGCAGCTTGTTGACGATCGCGGTGAACGACAGTTGCTGCCGGGCATCGGGTTGGGCGGATGGCGCCTCGCGTGTCGTGGTCGGACTTCCATTGACCTTCGACTTGAGTGTGTTGAGCTGGGCGCAGCCTGTCACAGCCAGCAGGGCCAACAGGACGAGCACGAACCTGGCCTGCCCGAGCCACGATCCGCCTGAACGAAGTTTTCTTGCCAATGCCTTGTGCCTCTGATCGCGACCTGTGGCCTGTTTGCCGGGCTGTTTCGGCCTCCCGACATGCTGGTTTCGCCGTCGCCCCCGCGCCCCTGAAGCATGGCATAAAGCTTCGCAGGCAATTTGTGGCAGACCCGTGAATACCTGAGCTTGACCACCCCATGTTGCGCCGCGCCATAATGCGTGAAACACACTCCGACAGGATGCAAACGCACGTGAGCAGAGTCTGGAACTTCAGCGCCGGTCCGGCCGCCTTGCCACCGGCGGTACTTGAACGTGCGCAGCGCGAACTGCTGGACTGGAACGGCAGTGGCGCGTCGGTGATGGAACAGTCCCACCGCGGCAAGCGCTTCATCGCGATGGCAGCTCAGGCGGAAGTCGACCTGCGCGAACTGATGCAGATACCGGCCGACTACGCCGTGCTGTTCCTGCAGGGCGGCGCCACCCAGCACTTTGCGCAGATTCCGATGAACCTGGCCGGTCCGGATGACAGCGCCGACTACATCGTCAGCGGACACTGGAGCGCCAAGGCGGTTGGCGAAGCCCGCCCGTATGTGCAGGTGAACGTGGCGGCCGACAGCGCGGCCGACGACTACCTGAAGCTGCCGCCGCGCGACGGCTGGCGACTCGACCCGCATGCCGCCTATGTGCACTACACACCGAACGAGACGATCCATGGCGTCGAGTTCCACGACGTACCCGAGGTTGGCGCGGTGCCGCTGGTCGCGGACCTGTCATCGAATATCCTGTCCGAGCCACTCGACGTCAGCCGCTTCGGGCTGATCTACGCTGGCGCGCAGAAGAACATCGGCCCGTCCGGCCTGGTGGTGATGATCATCCGCCGCGACCTGCTGCAGCGGGCCGGCCGGCCGATGGCGCGGATCTTCCGCTACGCCGAACACGCGGCCGCCGACTCGATGCTCAATACGCCGAACACCTGGGGCTGGTACCTGGCCGGGCTGACCTTCCAGTGGTTGCGGGAGCAGGGCGGTGTCGAGGCGATGGCCGAACGCAACCGCGCGAAGGCGGGCTTGCTCTACCGCACCATCGACGGCTCGAATGGCTATTACCGGAATCCGGTCGATCCCTCGGCGCGATCGCGCATGAACGTGCGTTTCGACCTGCATGACACGGCGCTGGACGCCGTCTTCGTGCAGGAGTCCGAGGCTGCCGGCCTGCTTGCATTGAAGGGACACAAGGCGCTAGGTGGCATGCGCGCCTCCTTGTACAACGCGGTTCCGCTGGCGGCGGTCGAAGTCCTGGTCGATTTCATGGGCGATTTCGCCCGTCGGCACGGTTGACCGGGCAGCGGAGCGATTTTTCAGGCACGATGCTGTTCCATCATCCGGACGTCCATGATTTGGACGTCCATCCACCCAGGCAGTCAACGCATGACCGATCCCGGCGACACCGACCCGACCCTCACGCCGCCGAAGACTCCGTTGGGCGAGATGCGCGAACGCATCGACGGCATCGACCGGCAGATCCAGCAGCTGATCTCCGAGCGTGCAAACCACGCGCGCACGGTGGCGAAAGTGAAGGGCGAGGGTCTCTCGGCGATCGACTACTACCGACCCGAACGCGAGGCCCATGTCTTGCGCATGGTGGTCGACCGCAACGATGGGCCGTTGTCCGATACCGAGATGGTGCGGTTGTTCCGCGAGATCATGTCCTCGTGCCTGGCCCAGGAAGATCCGCTGAAGATCGGTTTTCTCGGTCCGGAAGGCACTTTCAGCGAGCAGGCGGTGCGCAAGCATTTCGGCCACGCCGCCTACGGCCTGCCGCTGGGCAGCATCGAGGAAGTATTCCAGGAAGTCGCTGCCGGCCACGCCGACTTCGGCGTGGTGCCGGTGGAAAATTCGGGGCAGGGCATGATCCAGGTGACGCTTGACATGTTCCTCACCTCCGAGGCCACCATCTGCGGCGAGATCGAGTTGCGCGTGCACCAGTGCCTGCATTCGTTGAGCGGAAAGCTGGAAGACGTGCGCCGGATCTACGCCCATGCGCAATCGCTGCAGCAGTGCAAGACCTGGCTGCGCATCAACCTGCCGGACGTCGAGTGCATCGCGGTGTCGAGCAATGCCGAAGCGGCCCGGCTGGCGCTGCATGCCGACGATGTCGCGGCCATCGCCGGCGAAACCGCAGGCAAGGTCTACCGCCTGAAGACCGTGGCACAGGCGATCGAGGATCGCGCCGACAACACCACCCGCTTCCTGGTGATCGGCCGTTCGCTGTTCCCGCCCTCGGGCAACGACCGTACCTCGCTGCTGATCACGGTGAACGACAAGCCGGGCGCGCTGTACGACGTACTCAGCCCGTTCGCGAAGCATGGCGTCAGCCTGAACCGGATCGAGTCGCGACCGGCGCACACCGGCAAGTGGCAGTACGCATTCTTCATCGACGTCTCCGGGCATATCGAGGAAGGCGCGTTGCAGGCGGCGGTGCAGGACATTGGCACCACGGCCGCCACCGTGCGCGTGCTGGGCTCCTACCCGGTGGCGCTGCCTTGAGCGGTCGACTGGACTGGCGCAGCCAGGCGGGCCGGGCGCTGCATGGACAGGTGAGCGTACCAGGCGACAAATCGGTCTCCCACCGTGCGCTGATGCTGGCGGCGATCGCCGAGGGCAACTCGCGCATCTGCGGCTTTCTCGAGGGCGAGGACACCCGCGCCACGGCGGCGGTGCTGGCGCAGCTTGGCGTGCGCATCGACACGCCCTCGGCCGGCGAGCGCGTGGTTTGCGGCGTGGGCCTGCACGGGCTGCGGGGTACGGCGCAGCCGCTGGATTGCGGCAATGCCGGTACCGGCATGCGGCTGCTGGCCGGATTGTTGGCAGGGCAGGCGTTCGACAGCCGCCTGATCGGCGATGCTTCGTTGTCGAAGCGGCCGATGCGCCGGGTGACCGATCCGTTGGCGCTGATGGGCGCCCGCATCGACACCCGCGACGGCCTGCCACCGCTGCAGGTGCATGGCGGCCAGCCATTGCGCGGCATCCGCTACGAACTGCCGGTAGCCAGCGCCCAGGTGAAATCCGCGCTGTTGCTGGCTGGCCTGTATGCCGCGGGCGAAACCGAGATCATCGAGCCGCATCCGACCCGCGACTACACCGAGCGCATGCTCGCCGCTTTCGGCTGGCCGATCGCGTTTGCGCCGGGGCGCGCACGACTGCAAGGCGGCCATGCCCTGCGCGCCACCGATGTCGAGGTGCCCGCCGACTTTTCCTCGGCCGCGTTCTTTTTGGTGGCGGCGAGCATCGTGCCCGGTTCCGAAATTCGCTTGCCGGGGGTGGGGCTCAATCCGCGTCGTACCGGTCTGCTGCAGGCGCTGCGCTTGATGGGGGCGGACATCACGATCGAACATGAGCGTGAAGCCGGTGGCGAACCGGTGGGTGATCTGCGGGTGCGCCACGCGCCGCTGCACGGCGTGGAGCTGCCCGAGACGATCGTGCCGGACATGATCGACGAGTTTCCCGCACTGTTCATCGCCGCGGCGGTGGCCAGTGGCCACACCGTCATTCGTGGCGCGGCCGAACTGCGGGTGAAGGAATCGGACCGTATCGCGACGATGGCCACCGGCTTGCGTGCGCTTGGCGCGCGCATCGAGGAAACCCCCGATGGCGCGATCATCCATGGCGGCCGGCTGGATGGCGGTACGGTGGAAAGCCATCTCGATCATCGCATCGCGATGAGCTTCGCCGTGGCCGGGCTGGTGGCGACGGCGCCCGTGCGGATCAACGATTGCAGCCATGTAGCCACGTCGTTCCCGGATTTTCCGGCGCTGGCCAACGGTTGCGGTTTCAACTTGCGCGACGCCGGCTGATCCGTCGTCGCCGCTGCCTGTATCGTGGCGATATCACCCATCCCCCGTTCGAAGACTCCGTCCATGTCGAATGCCGTAGCTCCCTTCATCGTCGCCATTCCCGCCCGTTACGGCTCCACCCGCCTGCCGGGCAAGCCATTGCGGGAGATCGGCGGTGTGCCGATGGTGGTGCGGGTGGCCCAGCGCGCACTGCAGGCGGGTGCCAGCCAGGTGGTGGTGGCGGTGGACGACCAGCGCATTGCCGACACGCTGGCGGGGCAGCCCGGCATCGACATCTGCATGACCCGGGCCGACCATGCCTCGGGCAGCGACCGGCTGGCCGAGTGTGCGCAGCACTATGGCTGGAGCGACGACAGCGTCGTGGTGAACCTGCAGGGCGACGAGCCCTTCGCGCCGGCGGCCGGCATCCGCGCGGTGGCGCAGGCGCTGGCCGGCGACGATGCGCCGATGGCAACCCTGGCCACACCGATCATCGACGCCGAGGAGCTGTTCGATCCGAACGTGGTGAAACTGGTGCGCGCGGCCAACGGACACGCGCTCTACTTCAGCCGCGCGCCGATGCCGTGGGCGCGTGAGGCTTTTGCCGGCGACCGCAACACGCTGCCATCGGGCCTGCCGTTCCTGCGGCACATCGGCATCTACGCCTACCGTGCCAGCTTCCTCGGTCGCTACACGCGGCTGTCGCGCACACCGCTGGAGCAGACCGAGTCGCTGGAACAGCTCCGCGTGCTTGAGCACGGCCATGCTATTGCCGTGCGGCTGACGCCGGAGCCGTTCCCGCCCGGCATTGACACCGAGGCTGATCTGGAACGTGCCGAGCAATGGTTGCGCACGCAGCACTGAGCCACCATATCGGGGGCGCCGCCAACTAGAATCGTCCCATGCAACCCGCGCAATCGCCCCCCTTCGACGGCAAGGCCTTCGTTCACACACTCACTTCCGCGCCCGGCGTCTATCGCCACATCGATGCGGCTGGCGAGCTGCTCTACGTGGGCAAGGCCGGCAACCTGAAGAAGCGCGTTGGCAGCTACTTCCTGAAACCCCGGATGGAGCCGCGCATCGCCGCTATGGTGGCGCAGATCGCCCGCGTCGAGATCACCGTGACGCGCACCGAAGGCGAGGCGCTGCTGCTGGAATCGCAGCTGATCAAGTCGCTCAAGCCGCGCTACAACATCCTGCTGCGCGACGACAAGAGCTACCCGTATATCTACCTTTCCACGGGTGAGGACTATCCGCGGCTGGCCTTCCATCGTGGTGCGAAGAACCTGCCGGGCCGTTTCTTCGGACCTTATCCGAGCACCTACGCCGTGCGCGAAAGCCTCAGCCTGATGCAGAAGCTGTTCAAGGTGCGCCAGTGCGAGGACAGCTATTTCCGCAACCGCACGCGGCCCTGCCTGCAGTACCAGATCGGTCGCTGCAGCGCGCCGTGCGTGGCGCTGATCAGTGTCGAGGACTACCGCAGCGACGTGCGCCACGCCGAAATGTTCCTGGAAGGTCGCAGCAATGCGGTGATCGACGAACTGGCCGAGGCGATGGAGCAGGCCAGCAAGGCACTGCAGTTCGAACGAGCGGCGAAACTGCGTGATCAGGTCGGAGCCCTGCGCCAGCTGCAGGCGCAGCACCACGTGCAGGGCGCCAGCGCGGACATGGACGTGATCGCCTGCCGCATCGAAGCGGGCATGGCCTGCATCAGCGTGCTGTTCTTCCGCAACGGCATCAGCCTGGGCACGCGCGAGTTCTTCCCGCGACTGCCGCTGGATGCCGAGCCGGCCGATGTGCTGGCGCAGTTCATCGCGCAGTACTACCTCGACCGACCGGTGCCGCGGGAACTGATCCTGGGTGAAGCGCCGGCCGATCGCGACATCCTGGTCGAGCTGCTGAGCCAGCACGCCGGCCGCGCGGTGGAGCTGAAATCCAGCGTGCGCGGCGATCGCGCGCAATTCCTGCAGATGGCCGAGCGCAACGCGCAGGCTTCGTTGACGGCGCGACTGGCCAGCCGGCAAACCCTGGGTACGCGCTTCGATGACCTGCAGAAGCTGCTCGGGCTGGAAGCACCGCCGCGGCGCATCGAGTGCTTCGACATCAGCCACACGATGGGCGAGTTGACCGTTGCCTCGTGTGTGGTGTTCGGTCCGGAAGGGCCGGAGAAATCGCATTATCGCCGCTTCAACATCGCCGGCATCACGCCCGGCGACGACTACGCGGCGATGCATCAGGCACTGACCCGGCGCTTCCGCAAGGTGGCGGAAGGCGAGGGCGTGCGCCCTGATCTGCTGCTGATCGATGGCGGCGGCGGTCAGGTGGCGCAGGCGCTGGATGTGCTGAATGAACTGGGCGTCGTCGGCATCGAGGTGGTCGGCGTGGCGAAAGGCCCCGGTCGTCGCGCAGGCGAGGAAACCCTGGTGCTGGCCCGGCTCGAACCGGGAAGCCCGGGTCGCGAGCTGCATCCGGGTTCGTCCTCGCCGGCGCTGCATCTGGTGGCGGCGGTGCGCGACGAGGCGCATCGCTTCGCCATCAGCGGTCATCGCAAACGTCGCGAGAAGGCGCGCGAGCGCAGCGTGCTGGAGGACGTGCCCGGCGTCGGCGCACGGCGGCGTTCGGCGCTGCTGAAGGCGTTTGGCGGTATGCAGGGCATCGAGGGCGCCGGCGTCGAGGAGTTGATGCAGGTGAAAGGCATCGATCGCGGGCTGGCGGAGCGGATCTACGCGAGCCTGCATGGCTGAACTCCGGCAAACCTGTTCACTCGGCAGTAGCGTGCGGGCGTGCGAAACTGCAGCAAATCATTCGGACCCATCATGCGCATCAACCTGCCGACCTGGCTGACCCTGTTCCGCGTGGCATTGCTGCCGGTGATGGTGGTGGTCTTCTATCTGCCGTTCAGGGGCCACAACATCACCGCGGCGATCGTCTTCGTGCTGGCCGCATTCACCGACTGGCTGGACGGCTATCTGGCCCGGCGGATGAATCTTACCTCGGCGTTCGGCGCGTTCCTCGATCCGGTCGCCGACAAGCTGATGGTGGCGGTCACCCTGTTCCTGCTGGTCGAGTCGCATCGCGGTGGCTGGCCGGGCATCCTGATGGCGGTGACCGCTGCGGTGATCGTGGGCCGCGAGATCAGCGTTTCGGCGTTGCGCGAGTGGATGGCCGGGATCGGCATGCGCGCCACGGTGAAAGTCGCCTTCATCGGCAAGTTGAAGACCGTCATGCAGATGGTCGCCCTGGTGGTGTTGATCGTGCAGCACGAGAAGGCTGCCGAGGCCTTGCGGCTGTACCACATCGGCGAGGCGCTGCTGGTGATTGCCGGCGTGCTGACCATCTGGTCCGGCGTGACCTATCTGCGCGCCGCGTGGCCGCTGCTCAGCAGCGATCTGCAGAATCCGTCGGCGGGCGGCAATGAGAATCCCTGAGCGTCAGCGCATGCCGGACCAAGTCCGGGCTTGACGATCCGCAATCACGTATTAGAATGCGCGGCTCCAATGCGGGAATAGCTCAGTTGGTAGAGCACGACCTTGCCAAGGTCGGGGTCGCGAGTTCGAGTCTCGTTTCCCGCTCCAGTTCGAAATCGAGGCCCCGACATGTTCGGGGCCTCGGCATTTCGGAACCCGGATGAAATCCCTTGCCGAATTTGCCGCCGAGGCTATTCACAAGCAAATCTGTTCTGGTATGATTCGCGGCTCAGATGCGGGAATAGCTCAGTTGGTAGAGCACGACCTTGCCAAGGTCGGGGTCGCGAGTTCGAGTCTCGTTTCCCGCTCCAGTTTCAACGCAGAACCTCGGTTTTCCGGGGTTTTGTTTTTTCGAGACAACCTGCGATCATCACGATCGCACTCACGAAGCAATGGCCTGGTGGCAGAGTGGTCATGCAGCGGACTGCAAATCCGCGTACGCCGGTTCGATTCCGACCTAGGCCTCCATTGCCCGATTGGCTGTCCTCAGCCCTGAAACCCGCCTTTGGCGGGTTTTTTTGTTGGACGCAGAATTTCTGCTTGCACGAAGAAGTGGCGCGGCTGGCATGCTGACTGGAGTATCAGCAAGTCGTGGCCGCCACTTCGCTGATGGGACTGTCGGCCGGCGCTCGGCGCTCTGCCCAGCGCTGGAAGTCGTCAGCAGCCAGGGGCCTGCAGATGAGATATCCCTGCATGAGATCGCAGCCCAGTTCGCGCAGTACGTTTTCCTGTTCCGCCGTTTCCACGCCTTCGGCAATCGTGGTCATGCCGAGGCGACGGCCCACGTCGATCACGAATGCCGCCAGCGGATCGGCGATGGTCGGCTGCAGCGTGCCGATGAAAGAGCGATCGATCTTCAGTTCGTCCAGCGGCAGTTGCTGCAGGTAGGCAAGCGAAGAGTAGCCGGTGCCGAAATCGTCGAGAGCCAGTCGGAACCCGATCGCGGAAAGTTGCTGCAGGGTGTGCAGTGCCGCGTCGAAATCGCCGAGCAGGGCACTCTCGGTCAGCTCGAGGGTGAGCACCGAAGGCTCGAGGTCTGCCGCCGCCACTTGCGCGGCGATGTTCGAGACGAATTGCGGATGGGCAATTTGCCAGGGGCTGATATTGATCGAGATGCGCCCGCCGAAATCGAGACCCAACTCTCGCCACTGGCGAATGTGCTGGCAGGTACGCTCGATCACCCACGCGCCGATGGCGTGCACCAGGCCGGTCTCCTCGGCGATCGGAATGAAACTGGCCGGTGAAATCTGACCGAGTCTGGCGTGGCTCCAGCGCAGCAATGCCTCGGCGCCCACCAGCGTTCCATGCATGTCCACCTGCGGCTGGAAGTGCAGCGAGAAGTCCTGCTGTTCCAGCGCCGTGCGCAGTCCGCGCTCCAGCTCCAGGCGTGCATCGGCGTCGCGCTGCATGTGCGGCAGGAACAAGCGTGCCGCATTGCGACCGCCGGACTTGGCGCGATACAGGGCGATGTCCGCACAGCGAACGACATCGGCGGGGCCATGGCCTTCCTCGGGAAATACCGCCACGCCGATGCTGGCACCCACGCCGAGAATGCGGTTGTCGATCGCCAGCGGCGCAGCCAGTCGCCGCAGCATGCCTTCGGCCAGGCCCATCGCGCGCGCTGCCGCGCCTTCGGCATCGGCATCGGAGGCGCCCAGCAGCACGACGAATTCGTCCCCGCCAAGACGGGCCACGGTGGATGCGGCGGGCGCCACGGCGAGCAGGCTGTCGGCGATGCTCTCCAGCACCCGGTCGCCGACGTGATGACCCAGCGAGTCGTTGATGGTCTTGAAGTTGTCGAGGTCGATCATCAGCACCGCGCCGTACTGGCGCGACTGCGTCGCATCGGCGATCAGGTCGGCGAGGGAATACAGCGCCCGCAGCCGGTTGGGCAACCCGGTCAACGCATCGTGGTAGGCGGCGTGGCGCAGGTCGAGCTCGGTTTCGCGACGGATGTCCGCCTCGGCGCGCAATTCGCTGGCCGTGCGCTCCAGTTGCAGCGCATGTCCGTGCAACTGGCTGGCCAGCGAAACAGCCATCAACATGACGAAGGACAGGAAGGCGAACGCGTCCAGCGATGGGTAGGGCCTGCCCAGCGTGCTGACCACGATGGCACCCCACAGCAAGGCAATGAATTGCACCAGCAGGCACACACCCAGCATCGCGCCGCGCAGGCGCTGGCCGTCCAGGTATTGCCGTGCCGCGCTGTACAGCGCCCACATGAAAATCACATAGCTCGCCCAGCGGAAGCCATCACCCGCGAGGGAACGCGTGCCGTCAAGGGTGAACAGCGACTCTCCCCACGGCAGCACCAGCGTCGGGCCTTCGTGCAACTCCGTGTCGAATACGGTGTAGGGCTCGACGAGATTGAATGCGAACATGGCCAGTGCGGCGAGGCAGACCGCCATCAAGACATGCCGGGTGGCCGGTTTGCCGGTGTAGCAGCCGACGAAGACCATCAGTGCCGGCAAGGCCAGGATGGCTGCACCGGTAATGATGCGCAGGCCGCGAACGGCGGGAGCCAGCGAGGTGGCGACGTTCATCAGGACATTGCCGAGCGCCAGCGTGGCCAGGCACGCCGCCAGAACAGCGAAGGCAAGGTGGGTGAAGTCGTGACGCTGGCGCACGCCGATCACCAGAAATTGCACGGCGGCACCGTAGGCCAGGGCAGCGATCGCCAGCAGCGAGGCCGTGAAATAGCCAAAGCCGGGATGCATCGCCGCCGCTTCCATATGACTCCCCCAATCCGCTTCAGGCCGACGGATCCCTGGCGCGTAGCGTACGCCATACCCGCCGGAAAGTGGTCCGCACCAGGTCAGACGTGCGAATTTCCCGCGGTAATTGCAGATTTTTGTGCGAGACCCGTTGGCGGAACCCTTAAATTCCCCTACATTCAGCGTGCCGTGAGGCACTCAAACAATCCATCACATCTAGACGAGGGGGAAATTCATGGCAAAGGCACAGAAAGCAGCGGCCAAGAGCAAGCCGGCACCGAAGGCGAAAGCCGCACCGGCCGCTCCGAAGCCGATCAAGGAAGCGCTGAACAAGACCAGCCTGGTCGCGCACATCGTGGAAGCCAGCGGCGTTGTCGCCAAGGACGTCCGTGCGGTGCTCGCCGCGCTGGAAGGCGCGGTTGCAGGTTCCGTGCACAAGAAGGGCGTGGGCTCGTTCCAGCTGCCCGGCTTGCTGAAGATCACTTCGGTCAGCGTGCCGGCCAAGCCCAAGCGCAAGGGCATCAACCCGTTCACCAAGGAAGAGCAGTGGTTCGCGGCCAAGCCGGCTTCGGTCAAGGTCAAGATCCGCCCGCTGAAGAAGCTCAAGGATGCAGCGGCCTGATAAGCCCCTGTTAGTTACCCAGCGTCTGTTGTCTCAAAAGTGCGGCGGCCTTGTCTGCCGCACTTTTTTTGTGCGGCGATCAGGCATGGGTACATGCCTGGTGCCCGGACCCGGAATCGAACCGGGATACCCGTGAGGGTGAGGGATTTTAAGCGGCAGGATGAATCCTGCACCGGACACCTCTCGGCTTGGATACAGCTTGCTGTAGCGGGTTTCCCCTCGGGTCAACGCCTTGGATGATATGCCGGTGCGCGATGCAAACCGCCCCGGTTCCCGTTCGCTTGGCTCCTAGCCGGCTCCTGGAAATCGGGGATTTTCAGGAGCACCCAATGGCCAAGATCAAACTCACCAAGACCGCGGTTGAAGCCGCGCAGCCGCAGCCCTCCGACGTTGAACTCCGGGATACGCTCGTCCCCGGCTTTCTCTGCAAAGTTACACCAACCGGGAGGAAGGTGTTCATGCTCCATTACCGCACAAATTCGGGCGTGCGGCGCAAGCCATCGCTTGGATTGTTCGGTGAACTGACCGTCGAGCAGGCTCGATCGCTGGCCCGGGACTGGCTGGCAGAAGTTCGGCGCGGCGGCGACCCAAGCCACGAGAAATCGGAAGCCCGGAGGGCACCGACGGTCGAGGAACTTTGCGTCCGATTCATGGAGGACCACTCCAAGCCGCACAACAAGCCGAGCACGCAAAAGACCTACCAGTACCATATCGACAGCTACATCGTCCCGGCCTTCGGCAGCAAGAAGGCTCATGAGGTCACGCGCCACGACATCACCGCGTTGATGAAGCGCCTGGAGAAGTCACCCACCCAAGCCAACCGTGTGCTGTGCTGCGTCCGCAAGATGTTCAACCTGGCGGAGCTTTGGGGTTACCGTCCCGATGGCTCGAACCCCTGTCGCCATGTGCCCAAGTACCCGGAGAAAGGCTCGACTCGGCTCATCACCGACGAACAGATGGTCAACCTGTTTGCCTATCTAGAACGAGCCGAAATCGAATGCCTGGAGAATCCCATCTACCTGCTGGCTGTCCGGCTGCAATTCGAGTTTGCCGCCCGTATGTCGGAGATTCTGTTATTGCAATGGGATTGGCTCGACCTGCCCAACAGTCGCGTGGTCTGGCCGGACAGCAAGACCGGCGATATGTCCAAGCCCATGAGTGAGGAAGCCCGGTGGCTGCTGTCGAATGCGCCGCACTACGGCGACTCGCCCTATGTCTGCCCTGCGATTAGGGATCACCGCAAACCGTTGAGTCCCGGCTCCTACGACCAGGCGTGGCGGCGCTTCCTTGACAGGGCCGGTGTGCCGAGGGTCGGTACTCACGGCATCCGCCACCGTTCGGCCACCGACATTGCTAACTCTGGCATCCCGGTCAAGGTCGGCATGGCGTTGACCGCGCACAAGACTGTGGCGATGTTCATGCGCTACGTCCACACCGAGGACGATCCGGTGCGCAAGGCCGCCGAACTGGTGGCGAGCCGCCGCAAGTTGATTATCGGTGCATGCCGGGAACCGGAGCAGGTGGCCGTGTGAGCAGCAGCCAGCATCCCATCTCGTCGGTCCCGATTGTCGTGACGGCGACACGACAATCGGGCCGGCCACGTTCCCCGCGTAGGCACCGCGTCGGGGTCTGGAAAAGTGTACCCGTTTCGGGTATAGTTTGGAGGTCAAGATGACGCTCATCCTCAAGCGGAAGGATTTTGCGCGGTGGCAGGCAGGCGAGAAGCTGCCCGATACCGCCTTGTGCAAGGCGGTCAAGGAGATGGAACGTGGTCTGATCGACGCGGATTTGGGCGGCCACCTTTACAAGAAGCGGGTGGCCCGTCCCGGTGGCGGCAAGAGCGGCGGCTACCGCACGCTGCTGTCGGCCCGGATTGGCAGCCGCTATGTGTTCCTGCATGGGTTCCCGAAAAGCGACAAGGCGAACATCACGCAAGACGAGAAGAAGGCGCTGCAATTCGCCGGCAAGGTATTTCTGGATCTGTCTGCGGAAGACTTGTCGAAGGCGTTGCAGTCAGGCGTGTTATTGGAGGTGCATTGTGAGCAAGATCATTGAATCGCTGCGTGACGACCTGGCCGCGCTCCACGAAGTGGGTGCGATCAGCAAGGTGACGATGCGCGAGTTCGACGCGATTTGCCCGCCGCCGGTGCGGGAGTTCAGTGCTGCCGACATCAAGCACCTACGCGAAGCCTTGAAGTTCAGCCAGCCGGTATTTGCGCATCACCTGCATACCACGGCGTCGACCGTGCGCAAGTGGGAGCAAGGTGACACTCGGCCCGCCGGCCCGGCACTCAAACTGCTCAACGTCATTGCCGACAAGGGACTCCAGGCCATCATCTGACGCTTGTTCGTATCCGCAGATCCGCCGTAGCTAGGGTACGTTTGCTTTCGTAGTTCTTGAGTTGCCGACCTTCCTGCTTGCGTGCATAGCAAGGACATTCTGTACAAATCGAAATCCTGTGTTTCTCGCGGCAAATGCTGCAACCAGGTACTGACCGAGGAACCAGACTACGCATATCAAAATGCGTGACGGGTCGATACCGTTGAAATACATCACGGCGGGAACCGCAAGAACGAGAATCAGCGACATCGCCGCGATGTCGCGGAACAGCAAGTAATTCTTGTGGCTATCCGCGACCGAGGGGTCGGAATCGACTTGCTTGTAGAGGCCGTACCACTTGGCGTTCTGGTCCCGTGCGCCAACCGGAAACTCGCCGACATGCTTCTTGAGTGTCGCCAGGTCAATCCGATGATCTGCCGGCGCGTGTACCGAAAACGCCCTGGAGCCTGGGAGCGGGTACTTGATGCGCCAAAAAACGAGGATGGCCTTGACGTTTGCGGAAATGAGCGATGAGAGGATCAAGGCAGGAATCGGTAGCAACGTGGTCAAGCTGCCACGAATCACCGCCAGTCGAGTCGGCGTCAAATCTTCCACTGTCGTATGAAATGCCCAGACCAAGAGAACCAGACAATCCAAGACGAGCGTCGCCACCAGCCACGCCAGATTGCGGCCCTTGAGCGTTTTGCTGCTGTAGTCTTTGGTGTCTTTCATCCGCGATGCTCGGTTTCAATAGTGAAGTTGCGGTCATCGACTCGAATTTGAATCGTGCCATCGCGTCGTGTTGTCAGCACGCGCCGATTTTTTCCCGTAGTCGCGACGATGACGCCGTTTGGCCAGTGGTCGATGACACGTTGCCGATAGATCTGGGTCATCCGTTGCGTATCGTGGACGATGGCCTTGTCTGACATGACTATCGCCTGCGGGTGACAGTAGTTGAATGCCTCAGCACAATAGCCGTTCTCCCGCCCATGATGAGAAGCGACAAGGATGGTGGTGTCAATCAGCTCGGCTCGGAATGCCGGCTGTTCGAGCAGCGCAAGCCAACCGTCTTCTTCGAGATCACCCGGGAACAGAATCTTGAACGCCCCGTACTTGAAAAACACCGCCATACTCAGGTTGTTGGTGTCATAGAAACGCGGCGTGGAGTTCCAGAAGGCTCGGAATGTTATGCCGCCCATGTACTGATCGAACGGGGCATCCACCGGGTGGACATAGCCGGCATGAATATCCAGGTATCGCTTGATGTCCTCGGTAACCGGACCGCCAGCTTCTTTGATGATTCGCAGCACGTCAGGCGTAACGCTGCGATTTCTGATGAAGGACGAGACTGCAATGCCCTCCTGCCAGAGGTTATCCAGGTCGCTGATGTGATCGAGATCGGCGTTCGTGACGAACAGGTAATCCAGCACGTTGCGCTGGAGGTAATGCCGAATGTAGGTGCTCGGCTTCCAGCCAGTAGCGCCGTTATCCCCTGAGTCAATCATTGCCAGATGCCCTTCCACACCAAGAGGTGAGCGATGCGTGAGCATCGCGCATGCTCCATGTTGCACGTCCCACATCTTGAGGATCATTTCGCCAGGCATGTCAGCGCACCATCCCTTGGAGGATTTGAACGTCCTTCTCACCCACGATGAGCTGCACGGCCGGCAACCCATCGTCGGCCATGCCGAGCGCCAGGTGAACGAGCTGTACAAAATCGTCCCGGCTTGGTGAAGCCGAATGCCCTGGCGGATGGCTGTGCCATTCGCCGATATAGCGAACCATGCCGGCAGTTCGTTCAGAAGCATCCTTGACGGCTTCGGCGAGCCCCGCGATGCCCCGTTCGAAAAAGGCTGGACTGGCCTTGCTGTCCGAGGGAGCAGGAAGCCCGGCGACGACAACTACGGCCTTGATGTTGAAATCGTAGTAGCCAAGCAGCACGCCACCCGTTTCGTTGGGAAAACCCTGCTGACGCCATTGGCGCAACTGTTGTACGGCACCTTCGTCGATGTACAGGCCGAGCTCGCCAGGCCCAAGGCGCTGTTCTGGCCTCACAGGCACATCGTGTACCTCAATGGCGCCGCACACCGGATCACGCTGCCAAACGCGAATCAGGGCGTCCTCGCTTACCGCAGCAGCCTGAACCTGCTCGGCCAGCGTGCTCGAATGTCCCAGAATGCGCGAGTACGGCATCACCAGTGAAATGTCGCGACAACTCGCTCCGCTCCAGAACGTGCCGGTATGCCCCGCAAGATGGTTTTTGCCCCAGTCCTGCTCGATCAGCGCGCGGTAATACTGCGCCTCCAACGTGCGAAGTCGCTGCATGCGCTTTGCATCCTCGGCAAGCAACACGGCCGCATTGCCATCGGGTGTGACAAAGACGGAGAAGTGCCGTGGCAAGGCATCGACGGCGCTCGTGGCCCGCGGGTATTCAAGGATGGTCGAGGCATCGACGACCAAGGTCGCACCGGTGAGCGCCTGTGCAACAGGCTCCTGTCCAAGGTCACAAGCGTCAGCCACGATGGGGGTGATTTGGGTGGCTCCTTGCATCACTGCGGCATGCAAATCAGCGGCGACCGCAGCCTTGGTTTCGCCGATGTGCTGTGCGTAGGCCACATGACGGGAAAGGTTATGCGGCTTGATGTGGTCCTTGTCGATGACGGTCCAACGTCCCCAACCGCTGCGACCCCACAGGTTCAGCAACGCGCTACCGAGAGAGCCGGCGCCGACCAATACCCCCGTTGGACCTTCTTCCGTGATGCCGGACTGACGTCGCGCGGCGGCACCGTCGTTCTGTATCAGCACGTCCATCGGCAGCAGGAGTTGGTCACGCCATGCCGTGGACGGCTGCTGATTCAGCAGGTCTTGGTAATACCGCTTTTCATGTACCAGCAGCGCGCCACAGGCGACACCGAGTTCGAGCGTGTTGACTGGCACGAAGAACGCGCGGCGAATGCTCCCATCCGGCTCGGCGTCGGCCGCGCGACGGATCGGGATATGCAAGAGAATAACGGTTCCCGTGTCGTTGCTCGAAGCAGTGGCCCCTGCTTGGCCGATCCCAGCCTGTAGACCCGCGCGCAAAGGGCCAATGAGGTCCACATTGCGTCGCGTCAGAAGATCGTCCAACTCCCCCAGTGTCACCGGATCGCGCTCGATGAAGCCGTGAACGATGGGCGGCAAGATCAGTTCAATATGCTTGGCGGTCTTGGCCTGCGGAATGTTTGGTGCGACGGGCACCAAAAAGCAGGTGAATCCTTCGTCTGGACGTTCTTCCTGGCGGACGACGACGAACTGTTGGCCCGGATTCTGCCGCAACCTATCCAGATTCCACGGCAGGACAAGTTCGTACTTGCTCGCGAAGAACAGGTGCTCCACCGGCTGGTCTGCCGGATGCAGTTCTCCTCGGGCACTTTTTTCCAGCCACCACTGGATGCGTCGGAGAAATGCTTGCGGCGTCCAGGTGCGCATCACCGCCGCAGCCGGCTCGAAGTACAGGCAGAGACTTGCTGGCGCGCCTGGCACCCCTTGGTTCTGGTGCATCAGGACGGGAAAGTCCTGGCGCAATGCAAGAACCTCGATCAGTTTCTTGGCGTCATCTGGCACACATAGTGCCAGGCGCTCGCGATATTGGATGCCAGTCGGGTTCTTTGGCGGTACGTCATCGCACTCGACCTCCACGACAAGGCATTCACGCGTGGGGTTGCCCTCAACTGGATGGCGAAGGATTTGGACGAGCGAATAGTCGCGCTGACGCTGAATTGCATCGAGCAGCGCCTTCGCACGGGGAATGGTTAGTTCGCTGGCTTCCTTGATCTCTACGACGTTCGCGAGTTCGTGGTACGCCTCAGCCATCATCCCGCTCGCCAGCCTGCGCGCGGCGGAGTCGAAACGATGATGGCCGGCGCGCCGATGGATGCCGAGCGCTTCCACGTCACGCCGCCACTCGCAATCTCGAAAACGATCGGCTCGGGCCTGTTGGCGTTCGGTTCCTCCATCGTCACCAGAAACTTGCGTCCGCCCACTTCCCTCAAATAGCGTTCGTAGGCGTTGCGAGCCTGGATGTGCGGTGGCTGCACTTGCTCGTAGGATTCCCTGATGTCGGGAATGGGCTTGCTGCAACTAACGATGTAGGCATCGCGCTTCCCTTGCAGCAACAGTTCCTTGACCAGTGGTTTCGGCTCGGTCTCCTTGTCGCCTTTTTGACCCTCTTCGTTGAGGGCCAGATAGCTGCAATGGTGCGGAATGTTGTAGAGATCCCAGGCAAGGCGATCCTCGTTCTTGTGGTACTTCGTGGTACCAACGATGTCCTCCATTTCCTCCCACGTGGCATCGCCCACCTCCAGATAGTCGTAGTGCGCGCCGTCTGCCCGGAAACGCACGTTGAATACCAGCGAGGCGCGGTTACGGATGATGTCGCCGTCGTCGCAATGCTTGATGAAGGGGGAATGGCAGAAGAACTCGACGCCATCGTTGGCGAGCGTGAACCCCGGGACGAGGGTCCCGGCGTCAATGAAAAGGTGATCGCGCGCCGTAGCTGCTTCTCCTCGCTCTTTCAGTAGAGGCTCCAGCCAGTCCATCAGCAGCTGTGGTTTCGAGAACACCAGAATGTCCTTGCCTTCGAGCAGCCGGTGCCGGGCCTCCTGCCGGAGCAAGACCGACTCTTCTTGCTGGTGATCCTTGTCGGCTTCTTCCAGCAGCATGGCGGCGGGCACCCAAAGCTCCTGAATCTTGATTCGACCTTCGCCCTGGTACCTCTTGGCGTGCTGAAGTTCGAAGAAGTCGGTGCTGCCCTGGATGTGATCCAAGTCCGCGTGGGTGAAAGCGACAACGTCGAAATAGTCGTGATCGACGGCCTCCAAGTCCTCCTTGAGGCGAGCTTTGAGGTCGATCTCCGGAGTGTCAGCATCTTCGGCCTTGTCGCGGTGACAAAAGTCGAACAGAACGCGACGACCACCGGATAGGACGATCTGGGTGGTGTCCCCATTGCCCACCGGATAAAAAATGACTTTATGCACGTCTGCCACGGGATACTCCTTGTTCAGGAACGGTGGGCAGCGTGAACGGGTTAGCACTCTGCCGACGAGAGTGCTAACACTATATGTGCGTATGAAAATCAGGTCAATACACTAGATATAGTTTGTCAAGCCCCATTATTGGATGGGTGTCGCAGAAACGTGGGAGCGTCCCGGCGTGCCGCCGTCGGGCTCGCGGGCTGCGCCCCGCGCCTTGTGCCGAGTCGCGGCCATTCGGCTTTGATCCCTGACGTCTCCGGCCCTTGGCGGGCCTGCGCGCTCCGCTTGCCGGCGTTGTGGCGTAGTGGTGGCGGTCTTGCTGTTTCCCTTCACGGTAGAACGGCGTTCACGCCGTCAAGGGCTGCGCGTGCCAGCACGCTTGCGGCCTGGCCGTCTTCGCCCCTGATTGCTTGCGCCGCGCCGTGAGGGCACCGGTTCCGGGCAATGCCGCCCGAGCAACCGGAGCACGATCATGTCGCACTTTTCTTCCCCTTCCGAATCCTCACTGCTGGTGCACGACGCACGCGGTCGTTATCTACCGGCGACAGCGGACCAGATTCTACTGGCGGCTCGCCAGTGGGCAGTTTGGCTGCTGGCGATAGTCAGTTTCGCTGGCGAAGCTGGTTAATTGCCGTGGTGAAGGAGGGCAGGGCCGGCGTTTTGCCCTTTCTGGCGTTTGCGCCAGGCGTTACCGCAAACAACCAGCACTAGAAACCTCACCCCCTTTTCTTCACCTGACCGCCACGCCGTAGGCGCCCCAAGGGCTGCGGCCGCGGCCGGCCAGTGCCGGAAGCAAAGGGAGAGGCGCATTGCGTTGAGGCGTGGACAGGGCAGCTTGGTGCGCCCTGACGGGCTTCCAAGCTGCGCCTGCGCCGATAGTGACCGCTCGGCTGGCTACGTCAGCCTGCGCGGCCTACGTCGCGCGTGTGCGCGTCCACGCGGGACGCGGGCCGAGTTGGCCCGCTTTGTCCCCCACCGGCGAAGCCGGCGGCTCCCCCTGTCGCCTCTGCCGTGGCTTCCCGTGTCAAGGGCCAGTCGCCGACCCGGGTTGTCGCCTGCGGCTCCTGCCCGCGCCAGTCGGCTTCCTACGCGCCCTGCGGGCACGTCCCTTGACACCGCCACGGCGCCGGCAGGCCCGGTTCCCGTTCGAAAGCTGACGCGCCCGTACCGGGCGCTGCGCTTTCGGCGCTACCGAACCCAAAGGGAAAACGTGATGACTACTCGCAAACCGTATGCCGATGATTCGCTGCTGGGCCGCTTGAGCGATCGGGGCGTGAATGCTTTGTCCGATGTGGAACTGCTGGCCGTGGTCGCCGGCGCTCCCCACGCAACACAGGTGGACGCTTTCCGCCGCATGGTGTGCGAGGCGGGCAGCCTGCAGGCCGTGGTGTATGGGGAGGCGGGCATGAGTGAAGCACAACGCGCACGCGTGGCCGCAGCGGTGGAGTTGTCCCGGCGCTGCATGTACGAACAACTGGCACAGCGGCCGAGTCTGGGCAATCCCCGCGACAGTGGCGATTACCTGCGCGCGCGCCTGCGCCACCTGCCGTATGAAGTTTTCGGCTGTCTGTTTTTGGACAACCGGCACCGCGTGCTGGCGTTTGCCGAGTTGTTTCGCGGCACCATCGATGGCGCCAGCGTGCACCCGCGCGAAGTGGTGCGCGAAGCCCTCAAAGTCAACGCGGCCGCCGTGATCTTCAGCCATAACCACCCCTCGGGCGTGGCCGAACCCAGCGCTGCCGATCGCGCCATTACCCACGAGCTGCGTGATGCCTTGCAGCTGGTTGGTGTGCGCGTGCTCGATCATCTGGTGATCGGCAGCGGCGAGCCGGTGTCGATGGCCGCCCGTGGACTGATGTAGTTTCGCTGAACCTTGTCCCGCGGCCGTGTGCATGGCTCGTCTGACCGGTCGCGTGCGTGGGTTGTCGTCAGGGGCGCTGGCGCAGCCTGACTCATATCATCGAGACCCTCAATCCGATGGCCGCAACCATCCGTCGGGGTTCTTCCACACGATCTTGCTCTCGCTGAGCTGAAAGCGGCGCGATGCGCCGGGGCTTTTCTCGAACCGGGCGCGGCAGGTCTACCGCGCCCGGATTCAACGTCCACGGCAAAATCGCCCCGTCGCCGCCTTCGACCAGGCGGCGACGGGGCGGGCGCGCAACAGCCTTGCGCGCGGTACGGCCAGTCGGTGCCCGCTGGCGCGGGCAAGGTTTTGATGGCGCCCCGCCGCAATAGGCGGAGCTTGTGGGGCTACGCCCCAGCTTGCTGCGGCAGGTTGTGCCAAAGCGTGCCGTCCTCGACGCTGGCGGTCCGCCGCCTGTACGCCACGAAGGTCGGTTCACCGACACGCCGCCCAGCCTTGCCCTATGGAGCTTCCACGCCACGCCTCAAGCACGTCGCCGCAAGCTGCGGCAAGGAGCGTTCTCGCCCGTCGTTGGGGTGTTGGCCTTCCACGTCAGGGCACGAGCCGGTGAAGCGGTCACACGGGGATGCCGAGTCAGCCATATCTCCATCCAGGACAGGCGGCCCGTGCGTCCTTGGCTTGTCGTGAATCCTGGCGGGGGCGCGGCTGCGCCTTGGGCTTCATGGCCGCAACCTTCCAGCGCAAACAATTTCCCCGCCGCTACGCGGCTTCCTCGCGCAGCAAATTCTTTGCGCTTCCAGGTTCTCCACGTTGTTGCGACCGCTGCGCGGTGCGGCCAGCCCATCCCCCGCCGGCCGGCTCACAACAAGGACGCACTGGCGCGACCTTGTTCAACCCGAAAGGAGAAACATCATGGCTAACATCGGTACCTTCACCGCAGACAAAGACGGCCTCACCGGCACGCTCCGCACCCTGACGCTCAACGTCAAGGTCAAGCTGGTTCCCAACGACAAGGGCGACAGCGAGAACGCCCCCGACTTCCGCGTGCAGGCGGCCGGCCATGACATCGGCGCAGCGTGGAAGAAAGTCAGCAAGGCCGAACGGCCCTACGTGTCCGTGACCCTCGACGATCCTTCGTTCCCGGCAACCGTTTATGCTCGCCTGATCGAAAGCGAGGACGGCACGCACGACCTGATCTGGTCGCGCAGCAAACCACAACAGGCGGACTAACCGCCACCACGGCGCCCTGCCCCTTGCGGCGGGGCGCCGTGCTGCCAGAGGCAGCACGGCAAAAGCTACGCGCCGGATGCCGCGAGTTGGCTTTCCGTCGCACTCATCAGCGCCGCCGTGCTGCACTCCAGCGCGCTGGCGATCTTGAAGATGATCGCCAGCGTGGGCATGTGCTCGCCGCGCTCGATCTTTCCCAAATGGGAACGCTCGATCCCGGCCTGGTTCGCCAGCAATTCCTGGGCGACGCCGCGCTCCGTCCGCAATGCGCGCACCGCCGCGCCGAACGCCCGGGCCAGTTCGGCATCGAAGGTGGTGGCGCCGGCCGGTCGGCCGGGTTGGACGGGGCGCTTCTGCATGGACAGAAGCGTCCGGTCGAGGGACAATTAAAACCACGTTATCTTTAACTCATTGGCGGCAATTTAGCCTGTTGCCGTGTTACTGAAATCCGCTTTGACGGATTTCGACAGAACCGGAGAGCCGCTTCCGTGTCTTTCCTGATATGCACCATTGCGCATCGACGTTTCCGTGCATGTACGGATTCGATGGCTTGCGCCTTCGCGCCTCCGCACGGAAACACACATCCGCTTCGACACTTCCGCGTCTTGGCGGTAAAGCGTATCCACGCATCGTTGGTTTCGTGGGATTCCTGACCATGATCCAGCCGCTCGTTACCGACGAACAACGCACGCAACTGCTCGCCGTCGGCGAGGCACGCGCTGCTGGCCAGCCCATCGACCCGATGCCGGTGGTACGACTGTTCACGCCGGACGCGCACGCGACCTGGCTGCTGGCCGCGCTTGACCCCACCGACGGCAATACAGCTTGGGGGTTGATCGATCTTGGCATCGGGATGCCCGCGCTGGGCGTGGTGAAACTGTCGGATCTGGCCGCTATCGTCGGGCCGCTCGGGCGGCCCATCCTGCGCGACCTGTATTTCCACGCAGCACGGCCGCTGTCCGGGTATGTGCGGCTGGCACAGCTTGACGGTTCGATTCCCGACTGATCGCGCGTTGCTTCCTTTCTTTCTTGGTCTGGTTCGATACCCGGATTGTCTGAAACGCCACTCTTGCGTGGCGTGGTGGTCTGCCTGACCGAAAAAGTCACGATGTGGGACGCGGCTTGCGGCAGGGTGTTCCGTGCTGCGTGCGATTCGCGCATGCAGCGCCGTCACGATTCGGACTGCACATGCAAGATGCCGGAGCCTATCGGACTTGACGCTGCTGGTTACTTTACCTCGTGCCTGATGACGCCTTGAAGTGATGCCGTAGTCCCTGCACAGCGACGACCGTGGCGATGTTCCTGCTCAATGAGGGGAGCGTGCATCATGGCCGATCGAAGCGCCGAGCCTTGGTATCCCATCGCCGCGTATCTCTACGTGCTGCACCTCGACGGCCCTGCGCTGGCCTGGGAGTACCTGCGCAGGAACCCCGACTATCGGCGCGAATGGCTGCGCCATCGTCGCCGATCCGATGCGGCGCACGCCTGGGGCCTGCGCCTGCTCGAAGACCCGGCGAGGGATGCGCGCGATGCGCATCCCGCCTGGTTCCCCGACCACGACAGCGTGCTCCAGCTCTATCCAGAGGTCGATCCGCCGCCGGGTGCCGTCGTCTTCGCCTTCTGGCGCATTCCCGGCCACAAATGCCTGCTCCACGACGGTAAGCGTCTCATGCTGCTGGCGCGTTGGCCCGGTAGCTGCCTGCGGCTAGCGCTGGCACCGGGCCTTGCGGACGGCATGGCCTACGTCCATGTCCTCCGCGCCAGCGCCTCGGTCGGCACGCTCCAGCGCGTGTTGACGGCGTGGCTGGAACAACGGGCCGCCATTGGTAGCGTCGCGCCTTCGGCATTGGCTCGCAGCCGTCCCACGCCTGCCGCGCTGCTGGAACTGCACACCCTGCAGGCGCTCGACGCGACCCTGGCGGGCGCGTCCTTGCGCGAAACGGCGGCGGGACTTTTCGGTGTCGATACGGTCGCCGAAAGCTGGTACGCCGACGGCGGCCTGCGCTCGCGCGTGCGTCGCCTGGTACGCCGGGGCCAGACGCTGATGCACGGCGGCTATCGCCGCCTCGCACAACTCGAATGACCTGGGGAGGGTCATTTTGCCTGCGCTGCAAAACGACCCTCTGCGCAACCCGCCGCTTTTCCGAGACTGCCTCCATCCGGCCGCACTGTCGCCGCCGGTGCTCCCAATCGATGGAGGCTTCCCACATGCGACCCACTCCCGTGCGGCCCTATGCCGCCCATGCCGTTGCCCCGCAACCCGCCGCAACCACCCAGCCGCCGCGCTACCTGACCAACGAAGAAGCCGCCGACCACCTGCGGCTGTCGCCGCGTACGCTGGAGAAGCAGCGCGTGCTGGGCGGCGGCCCGCGCTTTCGCAAGTTCGGCCGACGCGTCATGTATGCCGTCGCCGACCTTGATGCCTGGGCCGATGCGCGCAGCTTCGAGGCCACGTCCGATCCCGAGTACGCCGAGCGTCACTCGGCCGACAGCCGTGCGCGCTGACCGGCGGTGCGTGGGCGGCCATCGCCATGTCCGGACCCGCACGCGAACAGCTGGCGTTGTTCCGCGCGTTGCCGGGAGACATGGCGCCGCGCGACAGCCAGGACCTGATGGCGTTTCCGTTCTTCTCGCTGGCCAAGTCGCGGCGCATCGCTCCGATCGACTTTCGCTCCGGACGCGTGATCGTGCGCGTGGAGGGTACGCAGGAGCACGGCATCGCCACGATCTGGGACGCCGACATCCTGATCTGGGCCGCGAGCCAGGTCGTGGAAGCCCGCGACGCCGGCATCCCGACCTCGCGCCTGATGCAGGCCACGCCTTACGAGATCCTGCGTTTCATCGGGCGCGGTACGTCGCTGCGCGATTACCAGCGCCTCAAGGCCGCGCTGGATCGCCTGCAATCGACGACGGTGGCCACCTCGATCCGCGAGACCACCGGGCGGCGCCTGCATCGGTTCTCATGGATCAACGAGTGGAAGGAGCGGGCGAACGCCAAGGGCATGCCGCTCGGCGTCGAACTGATCCTGCCGGACTGGTTCTACGCCGGCGTGCTCGACGCCGCCCTGGTGTTGACCATCGACCCGGCATACTTCCGGCTCACTGGCGGCATCGAACGCTGGCTGTATCGCCTCGTGCGCAAACACGGTGGACGCCAGGCCGGTGGCTGGCAGTTCGACTTCGCGTACCTGTATCGCAAATCCGGCAGCATGGCTCGGTTCTACGACTTCGCGGCCGACCTGCGTGCGCTGGTGGCGAAACAATCCTTGCCCGGCTACGTGCTGGGCATCGAGTGGATGTCCGACCGCAAAGCGGAGCTGCTGACCTTTCGGCCCGTGCCGTACACAGCACGGGGATAACTCGGGAACAAGCGGTGAATGGCCTCGTGCTATCAGACAACCAAAGTATCGTGCTATCAGGCAACACATCCTCGTGCTATCAGGCAACAAAATCGGCCGCAAGCCCAGTCACCACGCGGATTTGCGTGGTCTCTAACTTATCTAACCTAAAAACACTAACAGGTAATAGCGCCACGCCGTTGCAGTGGACAACTGCCGAAACGCAAAAGCAACGGCCCAAGCAGTCGCGTTTCGCAGGTCGATCAACGAGTCGTTTTCCGTCATGGAGAACTGTCCCATGATCGTCGCTCTGCTCAACCAGAAAGGCGGTGTCGGCAAGACCACGCTCGCCACGCACATCGCCGGCGAACTGGCGCTGCGCGGCCTGCAGGTCATCCTGCTCGATGCCGATCCGCAGGGCTCGGCGCTGGACTGGACCCAGCGACGCAGTCAGCAGGGTCTGCCGCGGTTGTTCAGCGCCGTGGGCCTCGCACGCGAGACGCTGCACCAGGAGGCGCCGGAGCTGGCACGCCGCAGCGATCACGTTGTCATCGACGGCCCGCCGCGCATCGCCGCGCTGGCGCGCTCGGCGCTGCTGGCAGCGGACCGTGTGCTGGTGCCGGTGCAACCGAGTCCCTACGACCTGTGGGCGAGTGCCGAGATGGTGGCGCTGGTCCGCGAGGCACAGGTGTTCCGGCCGGCGCTGCATGCGGCCTTCGTCATCAACCGGCGCGTCAGCACCACCGTCATCGGTCGCGAGGCGCGCAGTGCACTTGCAGAACAGCCGCTGCCATCGCTGCAATCGGAAATCCGTCAGCGCATCGTCTTCGCCGACAGCGTGGCGGCCGGGCAGCTTGCGCGCGAGCTGGCGCCCGACAGCGCCGCCGCACGCGAGATTACGGCACTGACCGACGAACTGCTGCGGTGGTCGTCATGAACCACGCACGCGGCAAGCGCATCGCCATTGGCGCACGTCCGCCAATGAACCCGCACGCCGAGGCGTGGATTCGCCAGGGCGACGGCGCCGACCTTCAGAAAGGCGACCTCTACACCGCACGACTGACGCTCGATATCACGCCTGCGCTGCGCGCACGCATCAAGGTCTCGGCGTTCACGCAGGGCGTGACGGTGGCCGAGCTGCTGCGCGCGCTACTGGAGCGCGAGTTCCCGAAGCACACGTCATGAATACTCACGCCGCTGCGCAGACGTCTGCGCCGTCATTCGCCGTGCCCGCCAGCCAGAGCTGCGGCACACCACTGACCCGTGTTTCGCTTGCTTACTTCGCACATCGGATCAACCTCTATCTGCGCTTTGGCGAACCTGCCCACACCGTGCGACTGGACCGCTGGCGGCAGGTGGCGGTGTTCCTGCCGGCGGCGATCTTCGGTCGCATCCGCTGGGAATCCAACGACTACGGCACGACGCGCTGGCAGCTCATGGTGATGCAGGCGTGCACGCCACTGGATGCCGCGCAGCGCATTCTCGGTGTGCAGCCCGGTGCGCGCCTGCTGCTACACGCCGAGGGCGAACGGCAGGTGCAGGCCGCGCTGTCGTGCATCGATGCCATCGAGGCGCTGAGCATCGCGCCGAACGCGGTTTCGCCCGCGTACTGGCGCACGTTGGGCAACCGGCTCGCTGCGCGTGGGCCGCTACCGCTGTACTCCGCTGCGCGGCACGCTGCCTGGCTGGCCGGGAGGGCGTTGTTATGACGGTCATTCCCACCACCGACACTGCGCCACGTCCTCACTCGCGCCGGCGCGCTCGCCTCGTGCTGGCGGTACTGTCCGCCGGCGGCCTCGCTTCGCTGGCCTGGGCGTCTTTCGTGTCGCCGTTGCCGCGTCTGGTCTACAACCCATCCGACAGCGTGGCGGTCGGCTGGTATCGCGTCGATCCGCTCGCACGCCATGCCGGCTCGCTGCCGCCTGCGATGCACGTCGGCAACATCGTGCTGGTTCCGTTGCCGGCCAACGCCGCCGCGCTGGCGGCGAGGCGCGGCTACTTGCCATTGCGCATCCCGCTGCTCAAGCCGATCGCTGCCGTTGCGCCGCAGCAGGTGTGCATCAACGAAGGCATCGTGCGCATCGACGGCGTGCCGGTGGCCAGCGTGCTGCGCACCGATGGCAGGGGCCGGCCGCTGCGCGCCTGGCTGTCCTGCCGGCGTCTTCGCCCTGGCGAGCTGTTCCTACTCAGTACAACCAACCCGGCGTCGTTCGACAGCCGGTATTTCGGGCCGGTGCGCGCCGATACCGTGCTCGGAGTGGCGCATCCGGTCTGGCTGGAGAAGCGGTTATGACGCCGCTCGACCTCGTGCATGTGGACCGGCGTTATGCCGTGTCGCGGCAGCGTCGCCGTGCGTGCAGCGCGAGCGTATCCGCGCCGCGCTTCGCACGGTATCCGCTGCGACATACCGACGTGTTTTCCCCCGTGCAGACGGCTTGCCCCGAGCGCGCCATGCCGATGGCATGGCAGGCGCTCGCCGGCGTGCAGGCTGCGCATCGCGCAGCGCCGCCGGGGCATCGCGTCCCCGTGCCGTCAGGCCGGGGAAAGATGCAGGGCAAGATTGAAGGGACCCGCACGCGGCCGGTCCAAAAGCCTGTCTGCACGTGGGGGTGGCGCGGCACGCGCCGGTGTGCGGCACCGTGCCGCGAGTCGGCGCAAGTTCAGGCTGGTTCAGGAGATATCGCGTGCCTGCCACTCGCTGACGCGATGGCCATGGATGGAGCTTGCCGGTGAGCCGACGTGGCCGCTCGGACGGTGACGATCGTTTCCGCCTCCGCCCCGGCGCGCCGAAGCACCGCGGCGACGCTTTCATCAACCAGGTGTTGCATCATGTGAGCAAGGCGGCCAACGCCAGCGGCGGCCGGCGCGGCAAGACACCCGGCTCCCGGCTGGGGCGCGGCCATGTGGCAGCCCGGTTCACCGGGCAGTCGCTGCCCGCCAACTCGCGACGTGCCACCGTCAAGGTGCGCTTGGTGTACCTAAAGCAGGCCGGCGCGCGCTCGACCGTCACGCACCTGCATTACATCGAGCGCGAGGGCGTGGGCCGCGACGGTGAGCCGGGCAGGGCATACGGCGCGGCGACCGACGAAGCCGACCTGACCGCATTCGAGGAACGCGGGCGCGGCGACCGGCACCAGTTCCGTTTCATCGTGTCGCCCGAAGATGGCGCCGAGTTGGGCGATCTGCACACCTATACGCGCCACCTGATGACCCGCATGGAAGCCGACCTGGGTACGCGGCTGGATTGGGTGGCGGTCGATCACTGGAACACCGACAACCCGCACACCCACATCGTGTTGCGCGGTAAGGACGACACTGGCCGCGATCTCATCATCGCGCAGGCGTACCTGACCCGCGGCCTGCGCGAGCGTGCTGCCGAACTCGCCACCGAATGGCTGGGGCCACGTACCGAACAGGAGATCCAGCGCACGCTCGCGCGGGAAGTCGAACAGGAGCGCTGGACCAGCTTGGACCGTACCTTGCAGCGCGAAGCCGTCGATGGCCAGGTGCACGTCGAACGTCTCAACGAGCCGAGGCTACACCGCCCGCGCGAGATGTTGATCGGCCGCCTGCAACACTTGCAGCGCATGGGCCTGGCGAGCCAACCGCAAACCGGCGCATGGGTGATCCACGTCGAGGCCGAGCCGACCCTGCGGGCGATGGGCGAGCGCGGCGACATCATACGCACCATGCAACGGGCGATGGGTGGCACGCAACGTGAGCTGGCCGTATTCGAGCCGGGCGGGGATGGCAGCGCCATCGTCGGACGGGTCGCCGCCAAAGGGTTGGCTGACGAGCTGTACGACAAGGGTTATCTGGTGGTGGATGGCACGGACGGCAAAGCGCACTACGTGACGCTGCCGCCGCGGTCGGAACTGGAGCAGTACACGACCGGCAGCATCGTCGAGGTCAAGGGGAGCGCCGTTGCGCGCGCCTCGGATAAGACCATCGCCGCACTGGCCGTCGATGGTTTCTACCGCACCGACCAGCATCTGGCCGTCGCCCAAAGCCTGGCCACGCCCGACCGCGATCCGCACGAAGTGGTGGCCGCGCACGTGCGCCGGCTCGAAGCCCTGCGCCGCGCCGGCATCGTGGAGCGTGTGGCCGAGGGGCTATGGAAGGTGCCGAATGATCTACCCGAGCGGGGCCGCCAATACGACAGCCAGCGCCTGGGCGGTGGCGTCGCGGTCGAACTGAAGTCACACCTGCCCATTGAGCGACAGACCCGCGTGATCGGTGCCACCTGGCTGGACCAGCAGGTAATTGGTGGCGGCAAGGGGTTGGGCGACATGGGCTTTGGTGGAGAGGTGGGGGACGCGCTGCGTCAACGTACTGACTTCCTGGTGGAACAGGGGTTAGCTGAACGGCGCGGGCAGCGAGTGATTGTGGCGCGCAACCTACTGGCGACGCTGCGCAGCCGTGAGTTGGCGAAGACCGCGCGTGACATCGCGGCCGAAACCGGCCTGGAGCATCGGCCGGTGACCGACGGGCAGCGCGTGGCCGGTATCTATCGGCGCAGCGTGCTGCTGGCCAGCGGGCGCTACGCGATGCTGAACGACGGCATGGGATTCAGCCTGGTTCCGTGGAAGCCGGTTATTGAACAGCGGATGGGGCAGCAGATTGCAGTAACGGTGCGCGGCTCGAACGTGAGTTGGGAGATTGGTCGAATGCGAGGCCCTACGGTTGGATAGCCTCATCATTGGCGACTTGGCACATCAGCCAGTGGTCATGGGTGACGTTGCAGGGACAGGAAGGGAAGCTTTTCAAGCCGCTGGCCTTCAACAAGACCTACGCGATGGCTGCAGCGGCCGGGCTGGCGGTGACGCTGGTGCCGGTGCTGATGGGTTATTTGATCCGCGGACGCATCCGTGCCGAGCGCGACAACCCACTCAACCGCGGCTTGATGCATGGCTATCGGCCGATCCTCGAAGCGGTGCTGCGTTATCCGAAAGCGACTCTGGTGCTGGCTGGTGTGCTGCTGCTCACCGCGGTCGTGCCGATGACCAAGCTCGGCAGCGAGTTCATGCCCGCGATGAACGAAGGCACGTTGACCACCACCCAGGCACAGGATGCGTCTGCCGCTTTCAACATTCCGGCACGAGATCTCGCGGGGGCAATGGGACCGACTCAGTACGCAGAACGGCATCCTGCTCACGCTCCAACATGTCCGGCGTCTGGCAATCGACAAGACCAGTGACACCAAGCCGATTCGCGAGCCCAAGGAGCTGACGATGCTGTCCACAGATACAACCGCGACCCGGACGGCAATAAGCTTGGCCTCGATAGTTTTTCCGAAGCCTAGCCCAACGAGGTCGGGCGCGGCTGCCGCAATACATCCCTAAACCGCCGCCAGCATCCGGTCACTGGGTTGGTCAAGCGTCGGTGATGGCATGCTGGATCGAGGCTTCGTCGTTGACGGGGATCGATACCTTGTACCGAGCTGCGTCCCGTGCAGGGGGCATTCCGAACATGCGCGCATATTCACGGCTGAATTGCGATGCACTTTCATAGCCTACCGAATAGGCCACCGATCCGGCGTCCTGGGCCTCGAATAGCATCAAGCGCCGAGCCGTCAGCAGCCGAAGTCGCTTCTGGTACTGGATGGGGGCCATGGATGTGACTGCTTTGAAGTGCCGATAGAAAGCAGCAACGCTCATGCCGCTCATGGCGGCGAGCGGTTCAGCGCGAATGGGTTCGGCGTAGTTGTCCCGGATCCACCCAATAGCCGGCCGAACCTGCGCGAGCCGACTATCGGCGCTGGCGATTTCACGAAGCTTGCCACCTTGGGGGCCTAGCAATACCCGGAAAAGAATCTCGCGCTCGATCAAAGGCGCAAGGAGTGCCGCTTCTTCGGGACGATCGATCAGCCTCATCAGACGTAGCCAGGCATCAATCAGTTCAGGCGTGGCGGCCGAAACGGAGAAACCGCTAGGGCTGGGCGTCGTCCCGGTGTCGTGCATCTCAACGAGCATCGCCGCGATCATTGCAGGATCGAGCGTGAGGCTCACGGCCAGATAGGGCTGCCCTGGCCCGTCCGACTGGATTTCACCAGTGGCTGGCAAATCAACGGGTACGACGAAATAGCTCCCTTGCTCAAAGCGCAAAAATTGATTGCCAACCGACAGGCTCTTTGAGCCCTGCAAAACCAGATGGAGCATCGGCTCATACACCTGATCTGCGCAGGCCTCCGCTCTCACCATCGCCACGCGCGGCAGGCCGGTATCGGTCCAACTGCTTCCTGCGCGCATCGTGATGCTGCGCAACTCATCCATCACCATTGTCATGACGCAAAGATGGCGTCATCAACGCCGCAAGGCAAGCTCATGCGAGAAGAATAGGCAAAAACAGGAGAGTAATTGGCATGGGTCCGGAACCCCTGCCGCCATATCATGATCTTGAGAGTGCAACATCGCATCTCTACACGAAATGGCTATTTAGAGAAGGACTACCCGATGAAATTGAACGGAAAAGTTGCCGTCGTGACCGGAGCCTCTAGCGGCATCGGAGCGGGCATCGCCAAGGCATTTGGTGCTGAAGGCGCTATCGTCGTCGTGAATTATGCGACCGGCAAGGATGGCGCCGACGCCGTGGTTGCCTCAATCGAGGCAGCAGGTGGCAAGGCGGTCGCAGTGCAAGCGGACATGTCCAGGTCGGCCAATGTCATTCGCCTGTTCGACACGGTAGCGGCCGATTACGGCAAGGTGGACGTGCTCGTGAACAATGCGGGCGTCGCGGTCTTCGAGATGGTCACAGATCTGACAGAGGAGGCTTTCCACAAACAGTTCAATGTGAATGTGCTGGGCTCATTTCTGGCGATCCGGGAAGCCGTGAAGCATTTTGGCGATGCCGGTGGCAGCATCGTCAACATCAGTTCGATCCTCAGCACCCATCCATCTGCCGGTGCCAGCGTCTATTCCGCGACCAAGGGTGCTGTCGACACGATGACATACGCGTTGGCTCGCGAACTCGGGCCACGCGGTATCCGGGTGAACGCGATCATGCCCGGTTATACGAATACGCCTGCCACCGATGGCAATTTCGCGGGCGAACTTGGCGCAAGGCTGCTTGCCGAAACACCGCTCGGCCGCTTCGGAGAGCCCGAAGATATTGCTCCGACAGCAGTCTTCCTGGCCTCGGATGACGCGCACTGGATCAGTGGCGAATCCATCCGGGCCACGGGCGGCGCGCGCGGCGTCTGAATCAAGGTCGGGGCTGCGCCTCCAAGTTCGAAAACCGTCGCCGACTGAACATCAGGGCGACGGTTTCCCGCGTTCATGCGGATCGCGGCCGCTAACAAGCCATCGGGAAATATCACCATGCCAAGCCTAACCCGTGGGGGCAACCCTCCCGCGTCGCGTCGACGCGCGCTCGCGCTATGGATTGTCCTCGCAGCGCAGCTCATGCTCGCGATGGATTTGATGATCGTCGTGGTAGCGCTGCCACGAATTCAGCAGGATCTGGGCTTCAGTTCAGCAGGATTGACCTGGGTACCCAATGCCTTCGGTGTGGCTTTTGGCGGCCTGCTCCTGCTTGGAGGCAGGCTGGGCGACATGATGGGGCAGGTTCGTGCTTTCAGGTCCGGACTCATCATCTTCGTTGTTGCTTCGCTGTTTGGCGGATTGGCACAGTCGCCTGCCATTCTGATCATCGCCCGCCTGGTTCAGGGTGTTGGCGCTGCACTGGCAGGGCCCAGCGCACTGGCGCTGGTGATGGTAATGGCACGTGACGAAGAGGAGCGAACTCGAGGTTTGTCGCTTTTCATAGCCGTCTCAGCGACCGGCGCGTCCGCGGGTCTGATCCTGGGTGGAATCCTCACCGACTTCCTGTCCTGGCGCTGGGCGCTTCTCATCAACGTGCCGGTGGGTGCCCTCGTGGTGATGGCCATCGGCCGTCTCGTTGCCGAAACCCATCCAAAGACAGCGCGCCTTGATATCGTTGGTGCGATTACCGCCACAGTTGGATCGATCGCACTGGTTTACGGGTTTATCAGTGCCGCGGAAAATGGGTGGACGACGGTCAGTACGCTTGGTTCTTTCGCCGGCGCAGCTATCTTGTTCATGGTTTTTTTCCTGACAGAGAAGCGCCATCAGGCGCCTCTGCTCGATCTCGCTTTGTTGCAGGACCGTTCCCGCGCCGCCGCGCTGACAGTGATGGCGTTGATCGTCGGAATGCATTTCGCGCTGCTGTTCATGCTGGTGCAATATCTTCAACGTGTGCTCGGATGGACGTCTCTTGGCGCAGGTCTTGGTTATCTACCGCTCACCGTGGCTGTCTCTGCAATCAGCCGGTTCGCACCTCGGTTAATCGCGAGGTTCGGGAGCCGCACGCTGCTCGTGAGCGGGAGTCTGATCGTAGCGGTCAGCTTGGTGGGGTTTGCTCTGCTCGCAGACGATGGCAGCTATTTTCCAGGCGTGTTGATCCCACTGCTGGTACACGCGGTAGGGATCGCCTTCATTTTTGCTCCGGGTACGGTGGCGATCATGCACGGGGTGCCGGCAGAGCATGCGGGCACCGCCTCGGGTCTGTTGCAGATGGATCAACAGATAGGCGGCGCGCTCGGGATTGCGGTCATCACGTCGATCTATGCTCTCGCTGCCGTTCCTGATCGGTTTGCATCGGGTTTCCCAGCAGCATTCATCGCAGGAGCCATCATTGCCGTCGTCGCTGCGCTCGTCGCTTGGCGAAGCATCGATCCGCGATCCGCGCAGGCCATCCCGGAAGGCCCTGAAAATAGCGCTGTTGCGGATCGCAAATTAGCCGAGGTGCGCCCGTAGGAAAGTGGTGTCATCCGCAGCGCGAGGACGGCGGCTAAGTCCGTCGGGACCAGCTTCTCCATGTGATCGAGGGTGCGCTGATCGAGGTTCGCGAGTTCCGGATTCGACCCGGCCCCTATTTCAACCAGAGTTCGTTTGGGTTGCCGCCGTCATGATTCGGGCCGTGTCACTCATCGGTGGCAGGCCGAAGGCCCGCGCGTATTCGCGGCTGAACTGCGTGGCGCTTTCGTAGCCTACTTCGAAGGCCGCCGACGTGACGTTGCGGCCAGCGCCGATCATCAATGAACGCGCCTTCAGCAGGCGGATTTGCTTCTGATACTGCACGGGGCTGAGTGAGGTCACGGACTTGAAGTTGCGATGGAAAGCGCTGGGACTCATCGCGGCTGCCCGCGCAAGCGTCTCGACACGCAAGGGCTGGGCGAAGTCGCGGCGGATCAGTTGGATCGCGAGGCTTACCCGAGCCAGCGCGGTGTCGGGCATGGCAAGGTCACGCAGCATCCAGCCTTGCGGACCTTGCAGTACGCGATAAAGAATCTCGCGCTCGTAGACGGGCGCCAATGCCGGAATGTCAGCGGGACGTTCCATCAAGCGCAGCATGCGGACCCAGGCGCCCATCAACTCCGGGGTTACGGCGGCGACCGAGAATCCGGTTTCCGATCGCTCGCTGTGAACGATTTCGGGCAAGTCGGCAATCAGGGTAGCGACGACCACAGGCTGCAGGGTCAAGGCCACGGCCAGGTAGGGTTCGCCGGATGCCGCCGGCCACACCGTGCCGACCGCCGGCAGGTCGACGGACATGACGAAATAGTTGGCTGGGCAGTAATGCAGGGTGCGATCGCCGATGGTCATCGATTTACTGCCCTGAAGAATCAGGTTGACCATCGGGTCGTAGACGGCGGCCAGCTCGTGTTCCGGAATCTTGCCCTGCACCATGGCGACGCGAGGAATGCCGGTCTCGGTCAGGCGGTTTTTCGCGTTCGCTGCCAGTGCTCGTAGTTCTTTCAGTTGTTCTTCCATGGACGGCATCTGATCGCAGTACGAGCAATTCCGCAAGCAGAAAAGCAGGAATAGGCAGGCTTGAGGCAGGAACGGGCAGAGCCGCAGACGGCTGGCGACCGATCATGCATGTACCACTTACCAAACGGCAAAAAACATGAGCGTAGTCATCATCACCGGCGCAAGCCGGGGCATCGGGGCCAGCACTGCAGTCCAGGCGGCGAAGCGCGGTTTCGGCGTCATCATCACCTACAACAGCCACGCGGCAGGAGCGCAGGAAGTCGTTCGCGAAATCGAAGCGGAAGGCGGAAAGGCCGTGGCGATGGGGCTGGATGTAAGCAAGGTCGCATCCTTTGCCGGCTTTCGTGACGATGTCGCGGCGGCGCTGAAATCAACCTGGGGCCGGGATCGCTTCGACGCGCTGATCAACAACGCGGGCTACGGACTCTTCAACGCGATCGAGACAGTCACCGAGGCCGAATTCGATGGCCTGTTGAATGTGCACCTCAAGGGTCCGTTCTTCCTGACCCAGGCGCTGTTGCCGTTGATGGCTGATGGCGGCCACATCGTCAACATGACCAGTGCGACGACCCGCGTGGCGACGCCGGGTGCGGCGCCCTATGCGGCATTCAAGGGTGGGCTGGAGGTGCTGACGCGCTACATGGCCAAGGAATTTGGCCCGCGCGGCATTCGCGCGAATTCGATCTCTCCCGGCGCGATCCGCACCGACATGACCAGCGGCGCGTTTGATCAGAGTCCGGAGTTTGTGACCATGCTCGCCGGCCAGACCGCACTCGGCCGGATCGGTGCGCCTGACGATGTCGGTCGGGTGATCGCGAGTCTGCTGGCTGCGGATAGTGGCTGGATCAACGCTCAGAATATCGAAGTCGCCGGTGGCTACAACATCTGAATCAGCGGAGCTTGATGATGCTCGATCATATTTTTCTCTCTGTAAGTGACGTCGATCGCTCGATCGCCTTCTACACGGCGGTACTCGCGCCCCTCGGTATCACCCGTCAACACGACTACGCCGGCAAGGACGGCCCTCCGGGGCATCCCGACCTCAAGGGCTTCGGGGCCAAGGGACGGGTGTTTTTCTGGCTGCGGGCAGGCACGGTCGAAGGACGGGCAGTGCATGTGGGTTTCATTGGCGCGAGCACAGCCGAGATCGATGCGGCTTATGCCGCCGCCATGGCCGCTGGCGCTACCGACAACGGGGCACCAGGCGCGCGACTTCACTACGACCCGCGCTACTACGCGGCCAACGTGCTGGACCCGGATGGCTACAGCCTGGAGTTCGTCTACAAGAGCTGGCAGCACTCGAAGCCATGAGCAAACTCCTCATTTACGGTGCGACCGGCTACACCGGGCGCATGGTCGCTCGCCAGGCCAAAGCTGCAGGGCTGGACTTTGTCATCGCTGGAAGGGACCGCGAGAAATTGGCGACGTTCGCCAAGGAACTGGATGTGCCGTGTCGAGCTTTTGAACTCGATGACGCGACCGTGCTGATGCATGTATTGAATGGCCTCCGCGTCGTGCTGAATTGCGCCGGACCTTTCGTTCGTACGGCGCAGCCGCTGATGCGGGCCTGCATTGCATCAGGTGTTCACTATTTGGACATCACAGCGGAGATCGATACCTATCGGCTGGCGGAACGACTCAGCAAGGATGCCGAGATGGCCGGGGTCATGTTGATGCCCGGCATAGGTTGGGACGTCGTCCCGACCGACTGCCTTGCCATGCATGTATCTCGCCGCGTCGAGAACCCTGTATCCCTGCGGATCGCGCTGCAGGTAGCAGGGTCGATGTCGCGCGGATCGGCGATAAGTGCCGGCGAGATCATCGGTGCCGGCCTGATGGCGCGCGTGGATGGCGTGCTTGCTCCCACGCCCGACGCCAAGTCAGGGCTGTTTGACTTCGGCGAAGGACTCGTGACCTGCGCACCACTATCCTTTGGCGATCTGATCACGGCATGGCATTCGACGGGCATTCCCAACATTGCCATGTTCGTGAACGTTACCGGCAGTGCATTTCCGGAAGGCGACTTGTCCAAGCTGCCGGACGGTCCGAGCCGCGAGGAGCGTGACGACCAGCGTGCACGCGCAATTGTGGAGGTAACAGGCGCCGACGGTGGCGTCGCGCGCTCCATGATCGAGACGGTCAACGGCTACTCCTACACGCCGCTTTCGGCAGTGGAGGCGGTGAGACGTGTGCTCGGAGGTGAGCAGCGGGCAGGATTCGACACCCCAGCTCGTCTTTTCGGTTCGAGCTTTGCGGAGAGCATTGCCGGCACGCAAATTTTCGACCAGCCGGGATGAAATAGATCGAAACATTCAATTGGCCAGTTTTCGCTGTTCGCAGCCCTTGCCGAGCAGGCGCAGCTGCCGCCGCTTTCGTTGCGCAAAAGAAAATTCAAGTGACGGGACCAGGGGCCGTTCTTGGCCGGTAGCTGCCGTTGCCAGCGGTTCTACTGGTAAGTACCGGCGGCTTGGTCAAAGTTGGCCGGAACGCCGGTCAACGGTTACCAGTATCCACGGTTGACAGCATTTCGCCGTACCGGCGCGAGCATATCAACCGGCTAGGCCATTACTCATTGGACTTGGATCGCTACCAGAGCGCCATGGCTAAAGACATCAAATTTGCCTTGTAGGATCAAGGGCTTATTGTTCTTTTTTGCGGAAATTTCCAGAATCCCGGCCGAACCTCCCGATGCTCGCGTTGGTCCGAAACGGCCATTTGGCACTATCAATTAGGAGATTGTTCCGTGGAACTTCGTCATATGCGCCGCTTTCTAGCTGTTGCCGAAGAGCTCCACTTTGCTCGCGCGGCAGATCGACTTCATATTGAGCAATCGCCACTATCGCGCGCGATCAAGGAACTCGAGTTCGACCTGGGCGTGCAATTGTTCGAGCGCACCACGCGCAGCACTCGCCTGACCTGGGCCGGTCAGGTTTTTCTCAAAGACGTGCGCCGCGTCTTCGCCGCTCTCGACCAGGCCCGGGGCAATGTGAAGGCGGCCGCGAACGGCTACCACGGCACGCTGCGCATCGCCGTGTCCGACGGCATCGTCCCATCGCGCCTGGCCGCACTCCTGGCCCAATGTCGGGCGGAGGAACCGGAAGTGGAGACCCGCTTGTTCCAGACGCCGTTCGCGCAGCAAGTCAAGGGACTGCGCAGCGATCTTTACGATGCGGGCTTTGCTCAGTCGGACGAGGTAGGCGACGGCATCCTCGCCGAGCCGGTGTGGCACGATCCGCTGGTGGCAGCCGTGCCAGCGCGTCATCCCTTGTTGGTGCACAAGCGGATTCCACTAGAGGAGCTACTGCGCTATCCGCTGGTGCTCTGTCAACCCGAAGCCTGTGAAGGCTGTGCACGGCAGATCGAGCGCGTGCTGCGCACCGTGGATGCCGAGCCGATCGTGGCCGATCGCGTAACGACGCGCGATATGCTGATCGCACTGGTTGCCGCAGGCTACGGCATCGGTCTCACCAACGCGACCCACATTGAGGACTTTCGCCATCCCGAGATCGTCACGCGACCGTTGGCCGGCCGTGCCGTCATGTTGACGACGTATCTGTTGCACCCGGACGGTGAGCCGTCAGAGCCATTGCGCCATTTCATCGATCGAGTTAGATCCGATCAAACCCCTTTGCCAGGCGACAAACCGTAAAGCGCCTCAATGGCCTGGCCTCATGTGCAGGAGAAAGCCCCATGAACAAGATCGGCGTGGTGTTGATGACTGTCACGCTCGCGGCGTGCAGCGGGGCCGCGCCCACCGATACGGTGGATTCGTTGGTGGCGCATCCCGACCGATTGCGTGCAGTCGAACAGCAGTGCGCGAACGACTACGCGAAGATGGGCGTGGTTGAATGCAATGCCGCCTCTGAAGCGCGGCATCGTTTGTTCATGGGCAACGGTCCGAAGTACACCCCGCCCAAGAAAGCGCCGAAGTTCTGAATCGTTGGCAAAGCAGCACATGATGTCGACATGTTGCTGGCTACGCCGTCGTGCGCGCACAAACCCTGTGACGCGCTGTACGTTTCCCCTGCTGGAAATTTTGCGTTTTCGATCTTCGCTATCGCGATAACGGTCTTTGACCGACACTGACCAAGGCACCGAAGCTCCGGGTCGCGGCATGTCCTGCCGCAATGACGACGAAGCAAGTCGGAGGCCGGCATGAACGGAACCAGTGTGCTGTTCGGCCAGGTACTGGTGGTGATCAGTATCGTGGTCGCGGGAACATGGGCTGCGACCCAATGGACTGCCGCACACCTGGGCTATCAGCTACGCCTCGGCGCGCCCTGGTTCGACCTGTTTGGCATGCCTTTCTATCACCCGTGGCGGCTGTTCGAGTGGTGGTACTGGTACGACGCTTATGCGCCGCGCCTGTTCCTCAAGGGCGGCGCCATCGCCGCGGCGAGCGGCTTCACTGCCGCGTTCGTCGCCATCGGCATGTCGGTGCGGCGCGCGCGGCAGTCGCGGCGCGTCACCACCTACGGCTCGGCGCGCTGGGCCGAGGCTAAGGAAATCCGCAAGGCCGGATTGACCGGAACCGCTGGCGTCTTTCTCGGCCTCCATCGTGATCGCTACCTGCGGCACGACGGCCCCGAGCATGTCCTGACCTTCGCGCCGACGCGCTCGGGCAAGGGCGTGGGCCTGGTGGTGCCGACGCTGCTCACCTGGCCGGCCTCGGTCGTGGTCCACGACATCAAGGGCGAGAACTGGCAGCTCACCGCCGGCTGGCGCGCGCGCTTCTCGCACTGTCTGCTGTTCAACCCCACCGATGCGCGCTCTGCGGCCTACAACCCGCTGCTGGAAGTACGGCGCGGCGTGCATGAAGTACGTGATGTGCAGAACATCGCCGACATCCTGGTCGATCCCGAAGGCGCGCTGGAGCGACGCAATCATTGGGAGAAGACCAGTCACGCGCTGCTGGTCGGCGCGATCCTGCACGTGCTCTATGCGGGCACCGACAAGACGCTGCGCGGTGTCGCCAACTTCCTCTCCGATCCGGCGTGTCCGTTCGAGCTGACGCTGCATCGGATGATGACGACGAAGCACCTGACCGAGGCGCCGCATCCGGTCGTCGCCTCCGCCGCGCGTGAAGTGCTCAACAAGAGCGACAACGAGCGTTCGGGCGTGTTGTCCACCGCGATGTCGTTCCTGGGTCTCTACCGCGATCCCACGGTGGCCGAAGTCACCGCGCGCTGCGACTGGCGCATCGCCGACCTGATCTCGGCCGAACATCCGGTGTCGCTGTACTTGGTGGTACCGCCGTCCGATATCAGCCGCACCAAACCGCTGATCCGGCTGATCCTCAACCAGATCGGCCGACGGCTGACCGAATCGCTGGACGGCTCGGACGGTATCGCACGCCGGCACCGGCTGTTGCTGATGCTCGATGAGTTCCCGGCGCTCGGCCGACTCGACTTCTTCGAGTCCGCACTGGCCTTCATGGCCGGCTACGGCATCCGCAGTTTCCTGATCGCGCAGAGCCTGAACCAGATCGACAAGGCGTATGGCGTCAATCACTCGATCCTGGACAACTGCCATGTGCGCGTGACGTTCGCTACGAACGACGAACGCACCGCTAAGCGCATTTCCGAGACGCTGGGCACCGCGACCGAATTGCGCGCACAACGCAACTATGCCGGCCATCGCCTGGCGCCGTGGCTAGGCCACTTGATGGTGTCGCGCCAAGAGACAGCGCGCCCGCTGTTGACGCCCGGCGAAGTGATGCAACTCCCGCCCGACGATGCCGTGGTGATGGTCTCAGGCCATGCACCGATCCGCGCGAAGAAGCTGCGCTACTACACCGATGCCAACTTCAAGCGCCGCGTGCTTGCGCCGCCGGTGTTGGCGAGCGGCCCTTATGTCGATGCACCGACGCGGCGCGCTGACGACTGGAGCGCGCTGCCTATCCCCGTGATGCCGAGTGCGCCTGCCGCAACGATCACGCTGCCTGAAGGCACGACCGACGACGGCGGCCTGCGGCACCAAACCGAGCTGGCCGACGAGGTGATCTATGCCCCGGCGCCCGACAGGATGGCCGACGACCTGGCGATGCTCGATGACGATGACCTGCCATTGCCGGTTCCCGCCCAGCTCGATCCACGCCTGCAACGTGCGGCGCGGCTGGCCACGCTCGATCCGGCGGACGGGATACCGCTATGAGCCAATACCGTCTCAATCTCTTCATCCCGCCCGAGCACGCACGGCGGCTCGATGAGCTGGCCACCAAAAAAGGCGTCTCGAAGTCGTCCATCGTCGCGGCGGCGCTGGCGTCCTGGCTGTCGCCGGACGCGGGCGACCAGCGCGAGGCGGCGATCGCCAAACGGCTGGACCGGCTCACCCGCCAGTTCGAGCGCCTGGAGCGCGACCAGTCCATCCAGATCGAAACGCTGGCACTGTTCATCCGCTACTTCCTGACCGTGAGTACCCCGGTGCCGGAGGCGCACCAGGACGCGGCGCGCGCCCAAGGCAAGGCGCGCTTCGCGCAGTTCATCGAACAGCTGGGTCGCCACCTGCTGCGCGGACACAGCCTTGTGCGTGAGCTGGTGGAGGAAATCCAGCCCGACACGGTACGGCGCGACGCTGCCGCCGCCTATGCGGACGCGCCGGCCTCGGGAGAGGCGTCATGAGCGCGCAACCACACGATCTGCTGACACCGGCCGCCCGGTCGCTGGATCGGCGTGTGCGCATGCTGCGCACGGCGATGGGGCCGCTGATCGCCGCCGCGTTGGAAGACCCGGACGTGGTGGAGATCCTGCTCAATCCGGACGGCTCGTTGTGGATCGACCGACTGTCCAGCGGGCGCACACCGACTGACGTGCAGCTTTCCGCTGCCGACGGTGAGCGCATCATCCGGCTGGTCGCTGCCCATGTGCGCGCCGAAGTGCATGCCGGCAAGCCGCTGCTGTCGGCGGAGCTGCCCGAGACCGGCGAACGCTTTGAGGGCATTCTGCCGCCGGCGGCACCGGGGCCAGCCTTCGCGCTGCGCAAACGTGCGGTCGGCGTGATTCCGCTCGAATGCTACGTCACCGCCGGGATGATGACGGCCGCGCAAGCGGGCTTCCTTGTGTGCGCCGTGCGCGAGCGCCAGAACATCCTGATCGCCGGGGGCACCAGCAGCGGCAAGACCACGCTGGCCAATGCCTTGCTCGCGGAGATCGCCGCCACCGGCGACCGCGTGCTGGTGCTCGAAGACACCGTCGAGTTGCAATGCACAGCGCGCGACCACGTGCCGCTGCGCACGTTACCGGGTGTCGTGTCGATGACGGAACTCGTGCGCGCCACGATGCGCCTGCGTCCCGACCGCGTGATCGTCGGCGAGGTGCGCGGCGGCGAAGCCCTCGATCTGGTCAAGGTGTGGGGCACGGGCCACCCGGGTGGCATCGCCACCGTCCATGCAGGCTCGGCGCACGGCGCGCTGCTGCGCCTGGAGCAACTGATTCTCGAAGTCGCCGTGACCCCACCGCGCGCGCTGATCGCCGAGGCGGTCAACGTCGTCGTCTTCATCGCCGGGCGCGGCCGTGCCCGGCGCATCCAGGACATCGCTCGCGTCGTCGATTTCGACGAGCGTGGTTACCGGCTCGACACCGTGCTGGATGCGCCGCCTTCTTCCCAGCCTTCCTCTCCCGCCACACCAGGAGTCCCGTCATGACGCGAACCCGCCTTTACGACGATCCGCTTTTCCGTAGAGCGTTGCCTTGGCTGCTGCTCCTGCTGATGTGCCTGGCGGTGACAGCCGCGCACGCGGCCGGCTCGAACATGCCGTGGGAAGCGCCGCTGCAATCCATCCTCGATTCGATCCAGGGACCGGTCGCCAAGATCATCGCGGTCATCATCATCATCGTGACGGGCCTCACGCTCGCCTTCGGCGACAGCAGTGGCGGCTTCCGGCGACTGATCCAGATCGTGTTCGGACTGTCGATCGCATTCGCCGCGTCGAGCTTCTTCCTGTCGTTCTTCAGCTTCTCCGGCGGCGCGGTGGTGGCATGAACGAGTCCACCGCCACCGGCTTCGAGGTGCCGCTACATCGGTCGCTGACCGAACCGATCCTGATGGGCGGCGCGCCGCGCACGGTGGCCATTGCCAACGGCACGCTGGCCGCCGCCGTGGGGCTGGGCCTGCAACTGTGGATTCCTGGCATCGCGCTGTGGCTGATCGGTCATTCGCTCGCCGTGTGGGGAGCGAAAGTCGATCCGCAGTTCATGCCCGTCTTCGCGCGGCACCTCAAGCACAAGCCGCTGCTGGACGTGTGAGGTCGATACGATGTTGCACCTTGCCGAATACCGCCAACGTCCCGCGCTGCTCGCGGACTGGCTGCCGTGGGCGGGGCTCGTCGCGCCGGGCGTGGTGCTCGACAAGGACGGCGCCTTCCAGCGCACCGCACGTTTTCGCGGGCCGGACTTGGACAGTGCGACGCTGGGTGAACTGATCGCCACGACCGCGCGCTTGAACAATGCACTGCGCCGGCTGGGCTCGGGCTGGGCGCTATTCATCGAGGCCGAACGCCGGCCGGCCGCGGACTACCCGCACTCGGAATTTCCCGAACCGCTGTCCTGGCTGGTGGACGAAGAACGCCGCGCCGCGTTCGAGGAAACCGGCAGCCACTTCGAGAGCGCCTATTACCTGACACTGCTGTACCTGCCGCCCGAAGAATCTCGGGCACGGGCCGGCAAGCTGCTCTACGAGAACACGCCGACCCGCGGCGTGGACTGGCGCGAACGGCTGAACGCTTTCGTCGCCGAAACCGGCCGCGTGTTCGACCTGCTTGATGGCGTGATGCCGGAAATTGCTTGGCTGGACGACAGCGAGACGTTGACCTACCTGCACGGCTGCATTTCGACGCGCTGCTATGCCATCGGCGTGCCCGAGGTGCCGTTTCACCTGGACGCGCTGCTGGCTGACACGGCACTCGTGGGTGGCCTGTCGCCGATGCTGGGCGACCAGCATGTGCGTGTGGTGACAGTGCGAGGCTTCCCGACGACGACCTGGCCGGGGATGCTCGATGATCTCAACCGCCTGGGCTTTGCCTACCGCTGGTCCACACGCTTCTTGTGCCTGGACAAGGCCGAGGCCGAGAAAGAGTTGGGCCGGTTGCGCCGGCAGTGGTTCGCCAAGCGCAAGAACGTCGTCGCGCTCTTGCGCGAAACAATCTTCCAGCAGGAATCGCCGCTGGTCGATACCGACGCCAGCAACAAGGCGAGTGATGCCGACGCCGCCCTGCAGGAGCTTGGCAGCGACCAGGTGGCCTTCGGTTACGTGACCACGACCGTCACCGTGATGGATGCCGACGCGGCAGCCGCCGACGAAAAGCTGCGCATGGTCGAGCGTGCCATCCAGGGCCGCGGCTTCGTGACGATTCCCGAAATGCTCAATGCGGTGGAAGCGTGGCTGTCCTCGATTCCGGGCCATGCCTATGCCAACGTGCGTCAGCCGATCATCTCGACGTTGAACCTCGCGCATCTGATGCCGGTGTCGGCGGTGTGGGCGGGACAGGAGAAAAACGCCCATCTCGATGGCCCGCCGCTGATCGTTACGCGTACCGATGGCGCTACGCCGTTCCGGTTGGTGACGCACATTGGCGACGTGGGCCATACGTTGGTGGTCGGACCCACCGGCATGGGCAAGTCGGTGTTGCTGGCCGTGTTGGCGATGCAGTTCCGGCGCTATCGCGGCTCGCGCATCTTCGCGTTCGACATGGGCCGCTCGATGCGCGCCACCATTCTGGGTCTCGGTGGGGAGCACTACGACCTCGGCACGGATGGCACGATCGCGTTCCAGCCGCTCGCACGCATCGACCAAGAGAGCTATAGCACCTGGGCGAGCGAGTGGATCGAAGGCCGCCTGTCGCACGAAGGCGTGGCCATCGGTCCCGACGAGAAGGCGGCCATCTGGTCGGCGCTGGGGAGTCTCGCTGGCGCGCCGATGGAACAACGCACGATGACCGGCTTGTCGGTGCTGTTGCAATCGAACGCGCTGCGCCAGGCACTCGCACCCTATGTGCTCGGCGGCGCCCACGGCAAGTTGCTTGATGCCGATCACGACCGTTTGGGCCGCGCCGACGTGCAAGGCTTCGAGATGGAGGAGCTGATGCACAGCAAGGCCGCGGTGCTGGCCGTGCTGCATTACCTCTTTGCGCGCTTCGAGGAGCGGTTCGACGGTGCGCCGACGCTGCTGATCCTCGACGAGTCCTGGCTGTTCCTGGATGACCCGGTGTTCGCCGCGCGCATCCGCCAGTGGCTCAAGACGTTGCGCAAGAAGAACGTCAGCGTTGTCTTCGCCACGCAGTCGCTGGCCGACATCAAGGATTCGAGCATCGCGCCCGCGATCATCGAGAGCTGCGCGAGCCGCATCTTCCTGCCCAACCCACAGGCAACCGAGCCGCAGATCCGCACGATCTACGAAGGTTTCGGACTGAACAGCCGGCAGATCGAGATCGTCGCCACCGCCGAGCCCAAGCGCGACTACTACTACCAGTCGCGGCTTGGCAATCGCCTGTTCGACCTCGACCTCGGGCCTATCGCACTGGCCTTCGCCGGCGCCTCGATGCCCCAGGACCAGCACGCCATCGACCGCGTACTACTCGACGCCGGTGCGCCGGAGTTCACTGGCGCTTGGCTACGCCACGCCGGCCTCGATTGGGCTGCCGACCTCATTCCCTCGTTCCCCACGTCATCGGAGATTTGGCCATGAAGAAGACCTGGCTGGCCGCCGCTGCGGCCTTGTTGTTCACGTGTTCATCCGCGAGCTTCGCACAGTGGGCGGTGTTCGACGTCGCGAACTACTCGCAGAACCTGCTCACCGCCGCGCGTGAGCTGCAACAGATCGACAACCAGATCCAGCAGTTGCAGAACGAGGCAACGATGCTGCTCAACCAGGGCCGCAATCTCACCAGCCTCAACTACAACTCGCTGTCGCAGTTGCTCACCACGCTGGTGAGCACCAACCAGTTGATCACGCAGGCGCAGGGACTGACCTTCAACGTCGCGCAGTCGCAGACGACGTTCAACCGGCTGTATCCGTCATCCTACGGCGCCGGTACCGGCCATACCCAGATGGTGCAGGACGCGCAAGCGCGCTGGCAGGCCTCGGTGCAGGCGTTGCAGACCGCGACGCAGATGCAGTCGCAAGCCGCTCAGAACCTGCTGTCGGACCAAAACGTCTTGAGCGGGCTGGTCACGCAGAGTCAGGGTGCGGTCGGTGCCTTGCAGGCCAGCCAGGCCACCAACCAGTTGCTCGCGCTGATCGCACGCCAAGCGATCCAGGCCCAGCAGCTCACCGTGTCGCAGGATCGCGCAACCGCGCTGGACCAGGCACGCGCGGTGGCCGACGAAGCGCAGGCCGAGCAGGTGCGTTCGCGTTTCATCGGCAATGGCCCTCAATACACCCCGCAGCCCGTGAACTTCTACGGCAACTGAGGCCATGACGCGCGCACTCGTCCTGTCCGTCGTCGTGGTGCTAGCCGCCTGCGGCCGGTACACCCCAGTGTTGACGGTGGAGGCGTTGGCCCACGATCCGCAGCGATTGAGGCCGTTGCACCACCGATGCGCGGTGGCTCGCGCGCAGGTCGGCGAAGCGACTTGCCGGATCGTGGAGGCGGCGTATGCGCGGCGCTTCTTCCTCGGTCTCGGCGGCCCCGATGAATACCAAACGCTGGCCTCGCTGCCGCCGATTCCGGCGAGTTTCGACCAGCCCGACGACGGAACACAGCCATGAACGATCTCTCCGTCATCGACCATTTCTTGGCAGTCTTCTCGCAGTACATCGACTCGGGCTTCGGGTTGCTGCACGGCGAGGTGGCGTATCTCTCCGCCACGCTGATCGTCATCGACATGACGCTGGCGGGTCTGTTCTGGGCGATGGGCGGCGAGGAAGTGCTGGCCAAGCTCATCCGCAAGACGCTCTATATCGGCGCCTTCGCCTATATCATCGGCAACTTCAACACGCTGGCCGGCATCGTGTTCCGTTCGTTTGCGGGTCTCGGGCTGCTCGCCGCCGGCTCGACCGTCAGCATCAACAACTTCCTGCAGCCCGGACGTCTCGCCCAGATCGGCGTCCAGGCCGGCCAGCCGATCCTGCAACAGCTCGGCACGATGTCCCACGGGTTTACGGCTGTCTTCAGCAACCTCGACATGATCGTGGTGCTGCTGCTCGCGTGGATCGTCGTGGTCATCAGCTTCTTCATTCTGGCGGTGCAGCTTTTCGTGACGCTGATCGAGTTCAAGCTGACCACGCTGGCCGGCTTCGTGCTGGTGCCGTTCGCGCTCTGGAACAAGACCGCGTTCCTCGCCGAGAAGGTGCTCGGCAACGTGGTGTCCTCGGGCGTCAAGGTGTTGGTGCTGGCCGTGATCGTCGGCATCGGCTCGACGATCTTCGGACAGTTCCAGACGCCGACCGGCGCCGATCCGTCGTTGAACCACGTACTCGCCATCATGCTGGCTTCGCTCACGATGCTGGGCTTAGGTATCTTCGGGCCAGGTATTGCTACGGGACTGGTGTCCGGTGCACCGCAGCTCGGTGCCGGGGCGGCGGCCGGCACAGCACTCGGTGCTGCGGGCTTGGCCGTCGCCAGCGGCGCAGCCGTTGCGACGGGCGGTGCCGCCGTCGCTGCCGGCACACGCCTGGCCGCGCGCGGGGCAGTGGGCACTGTGCGCGCGGCCAGCGGCGGTGCCACGGCGTATCGCGCCGGCACGGCGGCGTCGGGCACGACCGGGGCGCGAGCCTTCGGCGCCGGCATGGCCAACGTCGCGCGCAGCGGCGCACAAGCCGCTGGGCAGCGCATGGCGGCTGGCGCTCGTGCCGTGCGGAATCGTGTCGCCTCGGCGGTCGGTGCTACGCCTGCTTCAAGTTCACCCGCTGGCGGAGCATCCGGTACACCGGCGGCTGCCGCCACATCACCCACATCTAACGACAGGGCGCCTGACTGGGCGCAGCGGCTGCAACGCCGTCAGCGCGCCGCGCACGGTGCCTCGACCGCCGCGCACGTGGTGCGCTCGGCCGACCACGGCGGCGGTGGCGCAGCCCCCGAGCTGCACGATTCCTCGAACGAGTAAGGGAGGCGAACGATGCGTTTCAAACAATCTGGCGTGCGCTACAGCGATACCCCCGCGCCTGCGACGCCTTACCAGGCCGCCGCGCAGGTCTGGGATGAACGGCTCGGCAGCGCCCGCGTGCAGGCGAAGAACTGGCGGCTGATGGCCTTCGGCTGCTTGGGGCTCGCCTTGCTGATGGCGGCTGGACTGATTTGGCAGTCCGGCCAGTCGCGCGTCACGCCCTACGTAGTCGAGGTCGATCATGCAGGACAGGTGCGTGCGGTCGGTGCGGCCGTGACACCGTACAAGCCGACCGACGCGCAGATCGCCTTTCACCTGGCGCACTTCATCACCGACGTGCGCTCGCTGTCGACCGACCCGGTGGTAGTGCGGAAGAACTGGCTCGAAGCCTACGGCTACACCACCGACCGCGGTGCGGCGACTTTGAACGACTACGCGCGTGCTCACGATCCGTTCGCCCACGTCGGCCAGGATTCCGTATCTGTGGACGTGACCAGCGTGGTGCGGGTCAGCGATGCCTCGTTCCAGGTGCGCTGGACCGAGCAGCACTACCACCAGGGCACGCCCACGGGCATCGAGTACTGGACCGCGATGCTCACCCTCGTCATGCAGAGGCCGCGCACCGAGCAGCAGGTGCGCCGTAACCCCCTCGGTATCTACATCAACGGGCTGTCCTGGAGCCGCGATCTGGACACGCCGGAAGGAGCGAAGAAGCCATGAAACACGCCATCACCACTTTTGCTTTCCTCGGCCTACTGGGCGGACTCGCCGGCTGCGCCACGCAGGGCAAACCGCCGCCGGCTATTTCACTGGATGAGTCCGTGAAGGCCGAGCCGTTACCCGAGCCGGCAAAGCCGGTCGCGGTGGTGGAAGTGCCCAAGCCCCTGCCGTTGCTGGACCAGATGAAACCGTTGCCGACAGCCGCCGATGCCAAGCCGGCACCCGAATCGACCGATGCGAAGGCGCGCGTTGAGCAGGCCAATGCCGAGGCGAGCGTGGTGCCCACGCGCGAGGGTTACATCAACGCGATCCAGGTTTGGCCGTTCTCCGATGGTGCGCTGTATCAGGTCTATGCGAGCCCTGGCCGAGTGACGGTCATCAGCTTGCAGCCGGGCGAGGAGCTGGTGACGGTCGCGGCCGGCGACACGGTGCAGTGGATCGTGGGCGATACGGCCAGCGGCAGCGGGACGGATCGGCGAGTGGCCGTCATGGTCAAACCGGTACGAGTGGGGATCACGACCAACCTCGTCATCACGACGAGCCGGCGCACCTATCTGCTCGAACTCACATCTACCGCGAAGGCGTGGATGGCGTCCGTGTCGTGGCAGTACCCGAAGGATCAGATGTTGGCGTTGCAGGCCCAGGCGCAGGCGGCCGATACGCAAGCGCCCGCCGCTTCGGGCTTGTCGCTCGACCAGTTGCACTTCCGCTACGCGATCACGGGCGACAGCCCACCGTGGAAGCCGGTACGTGCCTTCGATGATGGACAGCACGTGTATATCCAGTTTCCCGCCGGCATCGCGCAGGGAGAATTGCCGCCGCTATTCGTGGTGGGCCCGGACGGCAAGGGCGAGTTGGTGAACTACCGATTCCACGCGCCTTACGACATCGTGGATCGACTGTTCGGCGCGGCCGAGCTGCGGCTCGGTGGCAAAGATGGGAGTAGGGCGGCCGTAGTGCGCATCGAGCGCACTGACGGCATCGCCGCGGGAGCGGGTCATGGGCACGACTGAGCACGAAGCCCCGCCCGCGCCGAAGGTTGCTCTCGAGGGCATTGCGTTGCGCGCTTCGCCGCGTCCAGTAACGCGGCTCAATCGTCGCACACTGGCCGTTGCGGCGGCATTGCTCGCGGTGGCCGTCTCCGGCGCATCCATGTGGGCGCTCCAATCGAAGGGCCGGCGCGCTTCGGGCGACCAGACGGAGCTATACAACGTCGATCGGATCGCCAAGTCCGACGACCTGGACCAGTTGCCGGCCAACTACTCGAAGCTGCTGGCGAAGCCGGCGCCGGCGGCCAGCGTACCGCAGCTCGGACCTCCGCTGCCCGGCGACTGGGGTGCGGCATCCGTCGCGCCACTGCCGGCTGGCAACGCCAATCCGGGACCATCGGCCGAGAACATCGACCGGCAGCGCCAGGCCGAGGAAGTCGCCCGTTCGTCGGTGTTCTTCCGCACCAGCAACGTCGCGGAAAAAACGGACGCGGCGGCGACGACAGCGCCATTGCCGACCATGCCGAACACTTCGGCCGGACCGTTCAATCCAATGGGTGCCGGGCCGGCGTCCACGGCGGCGCAACCCAATGATCCGACGGCTATCCAAAACCGTCAGGGTCAGAAAGAAGCGTTCCTGACTAAAGGGGGCGATGCCGCCACCAGCAACTCAGGCACCTTGCAGGCGCCAGTCTCGCCGTACACGGTGATGGCGGGCACCATCATTCCAGCAGCGCTGGTGACGGGCATCAATTCCGACCTGCCGGGGCAGATCATTGCCGAGGTGACACAGCCGGTGTACGACACCGCGACCGGTCACTATCTGCTGATTCCGCAGGGCTCGCGCCTGATCGGCCGCTACGACAGCCAGGTGGCCTTCGGGCAGCGGCGCGTGCTGCTGGTCTGGCTGCGGCTGGTGTTGCCGGATACCTCGTCGATCGCGCTGGACAAACTGCCCGGCGTCGACCCGGCCGGCTACGCCGGTCTGGAAGATGGCGTGGACTGGCACTGGGGCCGCATCCTGTCAGGCGCAGCGCTGTCCACGTTGCTCGGCGTCAGCTCCGAGCTGGCCGTCTCGAATGAGGGCAACGTCAACGGCGACACGGTCGTCGCCTTGCGCAACAGTGCGCAGGACACGACCAACCAAGTCGGTCAGGAGATCACGCGCCGTAACCTGAGCATCCAGCCGACGCTGACGGTGCGGCCGGGGTTCCAGGTCAACGTAATGGTGAACAAGGATCTGGTGCTGCGGCCATACCAGCCGCTCTTTATTCAGCGAGGGCCGATGCCATGAGTGCATTCCCAAAGAAGCTGCGGCTGGGGCCGCTGCCCAAGACCGAGAGCGTGAAGCTGACGTTCGCGTGCCCGGTCACGCTCAAGACCGACCTCGACCGCTACGCGGCGGTGCACGCGCAGACCTACGGTGAAGCGGTCGATGCGACAACGCTGATCCCGCACATGCTGGAGGCGTTCATCGCGGGGGATCGGGGATTCAGGCGAGGCAGGGAAGACGACAACCGACCGTCTTCCCGCGCGACTGTGCCGAGGGGGTGATGATTTGGGTATGTTGTCATTATCGTATCCAGACTACGATTGATAACACCATATCAAATTGACTTGCTCTTGGAAAAGTTGTAAAAATCGTAGTATGGCTACGACTACTTCAAGTAAGCTAAATGCGCTCTACACCCGGCTGGCACCGGGAACGCCGCTGACTTCGAAGGACTTGGCGGCGCTGGGCATCTCCGCCGACCTGGCCGTCCACTACGTCCGGACAGGTTGGCTCACCCGCTTGGCTCGCGGGGTATACGTCCGCCCGAACGACACCTTGGGACTCCATCCCAGCCTGTTGCTGTTGCAGCGCAGGTTCGAGGGGTTGCACGTGGGCGGCAAGTCGGCGTTGGACTGGTACGGCGTGCGCCAGTACGTGTCGCAACAGCCGGTGCTGCACCTGTATGGATGGATGGCAGCGCGTCTGCCGGAATGGTTCACCGAACGCTTCCCGGCCGAGTACCACCGCAAGCGCCTGTTCGACGAGCAGCCGGACGCCTTGCTGTACGTCGGCCCGTTCGAGCAGCGCAGCGGGGGGCCACAGGTGTCGGTGCCGGAGCGTGCATTGCTGGAATTGTTGAGCGAAGTCGGCTTGCGCCAGTCCTTGCAGGAAGCCCGCGAACTCGTCGAAAGCGCCTACAACCTGCGCGCCGATGTGTTGCGCGAACTGCTGCAACGCTGCACGAGCGTCAAGACCGTGCGGTTGTGCTTGCAACTCAGCCGCGAGGCGTCGCTGCCTTGGGCAGCCAAGCTCGACTCGGCCACGTTGCCGACGGGTAGCGACCGGCCTTGGGTGTCCCGATCGGCCGATGGCCTGCTGGTGCTCAAGCCATGAACCAGACTTATCTCGATACCGCGCGCCTGCTGGTGCAGGTGGCGCCGCTGGTGTTCGTGGACGACACCTTCGCGCTGAAGGGCGGTACGGCAATCAATCTGTTTGTGCGCGACATGCCACGTTTGTCGGTCGATCTCGATCTGGTCTTCCCCGATCACACGCTGCCGCGCGACGAGGCGCTGGCGCGCATCAACGAGGCCGTCCGGCAGGCTGCCGAGCGGTTGAAGAAGCGAGGGTTCCAGACACACGCGCCGGCGGCAGTAGCGGGGGAGACCAAGTTGCTAGTGCGCCGCGATGCCATTCAGGTCAAAGTCGAAGTCAACTTCGTCATGCGCGGCACCGTGCAGCCAGTGCGCCACGCTTCGCTCACACCGACTGCGCGCGATGTGTTGATGGCCGATCTGGACATCCCCGTGGTATCGCTGGGGGACGTGTACGGCGGCAAGCTGGTGGCGGCACTGGATCGGCAGCATCCGCGCGACTTGTTCGACGTAATGCAGCTCTTTGCGCATGAGGGCATCACGCCTGGCATCCGGCGCGCTTTCGTGGTCTACCTGTCCAGCAGCAACCGACCGATCCATGAAGTGCTGTTCCCGCCGCTGCGGGACATCCGGCACGACTACGCGCATAACTTCCAAGGCATGACGACCGAGCCGGTGCCGCTCGACGCACTGCTTGCTGTGCGAGAACGGATGGTGCACGAAATCCAGCAGGGCTTGGATGACGACGAGCGGCGCTTCCTGCTGTCGCTGGTTGCCGGCACGCCGGAGTGGTCGCTGCTGGGCATCGCGCATCTCGAACATCTGCCGGGCATCCGCTGGAAGCTGCACAACTTGGCGCAGTTGCAGAAGGCCGATGCGAAGAAGTTTGCCGAGCAGGCGGATGTGCTGGCCGGCAAGCTTGCATAATACATTTACAACTGCGGCGGGGGAGCGAGCCATGCGCATTGAGTTCGTCGAGATCGGTAACTTTAGAAAACTACTATCGACACGAGTGGGTTTATCTTCCGAAAAGACCGTTTTCGTAGGAGCCAACAACAGCGGAAAGACGTCGGCCATCACGGTGCTACGCTATTTCCTCGTGGATCGAGAGCGATCCAGCTTTTGCTTCAACGATTTCACGCTCGCCCATTGGCCGGCGATCAACGCGATGGGCACCGCCTGGGAAGCGGCGCATGTAGCGAAGCAGCCGCTGCCCGAATCCGAATGGGACTCGGCACTGCCGTTCCTTGATGTCTGGCTTCAAGTCGCCGAGAACGAAGTTCACTACGTCCAGAAGATCGTGCCAACCCTCGATTGGGATGGCGGACGGCTAGGCGTGCGGATGCGCTTGGAGCCGAAGGATGCTGCGCAACTACAGCAGGAATATGTGACGGCACGGACACAGGCGTTGACGCTGCAGACGGCTGGCGCCGCCCTGGCTGAGGAGCAAGGCAAGCCTGCAGCCGATTTTCAGGTTGCAATCTGGCCACAGAATCTTGTCGAGTTCCTGCAGCGCAGGTTGACAGCGTTCTTCACGGTCAGGGCCTACGTACTCGATCCGGCTGCCTGTGTCGATCCGGAGTATGGACTAGCCAAGCCGCAGGCGCTCAATGGCAGCGAGCCGATCGACGGTGACCCGTTCCGTGGCCTCATTCGCATCGACGAAATCAGCGCCCAGCGAGGTTTTGGTATGGCGGGCGAGGACAACGGCGAGGAGACCTCCGCCACCGTCAGCGGATCGCGAAAGCTGTCAGTCCAGCTCCGCCAATACTATAGTCGCCATCTCGATCCTTACGAGAACCCAGATGCGCAAGATCTTCTTGCGCTCAAGGCGATCGAGGAAGCCCAGCAAGCCTTCAACCTGCGGCTTAACGATGGCTTCAAGAATCCGCTCAAGGAAATGCACAAGCTAGGCTATCCAGGTGTCACGGACCCAAAGCTGAGCATTTCGACACGATTGCGTCCCGTTGAAGGACTGAATCACGACGCTGCCGTGCAGTTTGTCGTACCGATCCATGACGGCGAGGAAGCCATCGACCTGTACTTGCCGGAGGATTCCAACGGGCTTGGCTACCAGAATCTCATCTCTATGGTCTTCCGCCTCATGGCCTTCCGCGATAGTTGGATGCGTGTTGGCAAGGCCAGGCACAAGGCTTCCGACGACACGATCATCCCGCCCTTGCATTTGGTACTGATCGAAGAGCCTGAAGTGCATCTTCACACCCAGGTCCAGCAGGTTTTCATCCGCCAGGCGCACAAGATTCTGCGTAATCATGGTGACCTCGGCACGAGCAATAATTTCGTGACGCAAATGGTGGTCAGCACTCATTCGAGCCACATCGCTCACGAGTGCGAGTTTGATTCTCTGCGCTATTTCCGCCGCCTCCCAGGCGGTCAAAAGGCGATTCCGACCTCGTGCGTCGTCAACCTGGAAAATGCGTTTGGTGCCGATCCGGACACCAAGCGATTCGTAACCCGCTACCTGCGCGTTACCCACTGCGACCTGTTCTTTGCCGATGCCGCAGTCTTGATCGAGGGGCCAGCCGAACGCATCCTCGTGCCCAATTTTGTGAACTGCCATCTGGAGTTCGAGAAGCTCTCGGAGAGCTACATCACCTGGCTTGAAATCGGTGGCAGTCATGCCCACAAGCTGCGCAGCCTGATCGAGAAGATCGGGCTCACCACGCTGGTCATCACCGACATCGACTCCTGCAACGCGGCAGGTGCCAGCGCACCTCCGGTGCGAGGTGCAGGCTGCACGACACGCAATGCAACTCTGCGGACGTGGTGGCCCGTCATCAATGACCTCGATCCACTGCTCGACAAGCCCGAGAACGAAAAGGTAAAAACCTACTCAGACGAGAATTTTTCGGTGCGCGTTGCCTACCAGTCGCCCATCCAGGCAACGTTCAAAGGCGCTACCGCCGAGGCGCTTTCCTACACCTTGGAAGACGCGATAGTGATGGCAAATCTCGACCTGTTTGAGGCATTGCCTGGAACTGGACTCATCGCCAAGTTTCGCGCCGCCATCACCAATAGCGCCGATCTGACGGCCCTGAGCGGGGCACTGAAGACCGCGCTCGAAGGCGGGGGCAAAGCTGAATTCGCACTCGATCTGCTTGAGATTGAAGACCCGCTTTCGCTGAATTCCCCGGCCTACATCCGCGATGGCTTGCTGTGGCTAGCAGATCAGCTTGAGCACAAGCAAGTCGAACTCGGGCTCGCTCAGATGGCGGGCGAAGGTCCGGTCGAAGCGGCCGCCGCAGCCGAGGAGATAGCGGCGTGAACAACGTTGTCGGAGCGCTGTCAAACGTTACGCTCGACGATCATGTAGAAGAAGAGCTGACTGGGTTCCTGAGCTTGGAGAAGCCCACGAGCTTCTTTCTGTTTGCCGGTGCAGGCTCGGGTAAGACGCGCTCACTTGTAAACGCTCTGAACTATTTGGCGAAGACCTACCGCGATACGCTTCGTATGCGCGGGCGGCAGGTTGCCGTAATCACCTACACTAATGCGGCATGTGACGAGATTGTGCGGCGCACGGAATACGATCCGCTATTCGTGGTGTGCACTATCCATAGTTTCGCCTGGTCGCAGATACAAGGGTTCAACGCGGATATTCGTGCTTGGTTGAAAGACAACCTGCAACGTGAGGTTGCCGACCTTCAAGCCGAAGAAGGGAAGGGCAGGCCCGGCACCAAGGCGTCGGTCGCCCGTCAAGCTCAAATCGATTCTAAGCAGCGTCGGTTGGAGCGGCTCGCCGATATCAAGACCTTTACCTACAATCCCAACGGCGACAATAGAGAACGTAACTCGCTGAACCACAGCGAAGTCATCAAGATATTTTCGACGTTCCTGCTCACGAAGCCGCTCATGCGGCGCATGTTCGTCGAGAAGTTCCCATTCCTGCTGATCGATGAGAGCCAAGACACCAGCCGGGCACTAATTGACGCCCTGTTCGTCTTGCAGAACGCGCATGCTGATCGCTTTTGCCTGGGCTTGATTGGCGACACGATGCAGCGCATCTACCCGGATGGCAAAGAGCGGATCGAAAGCGAGATACCGAAGAGCTGGGCGACTCCGGAAAAGAAGCTAAACCACCGCTGCCCCCGCCGCATTGTCCGGCTCATCAATCAGATTCGCGGTGGCGCTGACAATCACAAGCAGGAGCCGCGCGACGACCGGCCGGAAGGCTGGGCGAGACTCTTTGTGTTCTCAGTCGATGTGCCGGATAAGCCTGTCTTGGAGCAAAGAGTCCGGAACTACATGGCGGGGCTAACTGGAGATCAGAATTGGGCCAGCGCCAGCGAATGCAAAATCCTGACGCTAGAACATCATATGGCCGCCAAGCGGATGGGCTTCCTGAAAATGTTCGAAGCGCTGGCTTCCATTGATGACTACCGGACGAGCTTTCTCGAAGGCAGCTTTGCGCCGACCCGATTCTTTACCCATTACGTTCTGCCGCTCGTCACGGCGCAGCAGAAGGGCGATAAATTCGTTACGGCAAAGCTGGTACGGGAAAACTCCCCGCTACTCAGCAAGGAAACCTTGAAGGGCAATGACGAGCCGCTGGCACAACTTCGTGCCGCACAGGCTGCCATCGATAGCCTGATGGTTCTATGGGCTAACGGCGAGCCCACCTGCGCTGCGATCGCAGCGAACATCGCCGAAACCAACCTCTTCGTGATCCCCGACCGTCTCAAAGCCGCATTGGCCGCCAAGCACGCCGAGCCGGGAGGGGCACCAGACGACGAAAAGGCTGATCCTGTCAGTGATCAGATCGCGGCACTCGTCGCGTTCCTTGACTGTGCATTCTCGGAAATAGCGCCGTATGCCGCATACGTCGCGCACGAGGCTCCGTTCGATACCCATCAAGGGGTGAAGGGGTTGGAATTCGAGCGCGTCATGGTTCTCATGGATGATGGGGAGGCCCGAGGCTTCTTGTTCGGCTACGACAAGCTGCTAGGTGCAAAAGCGCCTACGGCCGCCGACATCAAGAATGCACAGGAGGGCAGAGAAACCTCCGTGGATCGTACGCGGCGCTTGTTCTATGTGACTTGCAGTCGCGCTCTATCTAGCTTGGCTCTCGTGGTCTATTCTCCAGACCCTGCTGCAGTTCGGGCACATGTCATCGCAGATGAGTGGTTCACGGCAGATGAGGTTCTATCCGAATTACCTTAGACGGGCGGGCTGTCTCCAATGCTTGAAGGAGTGCGTCAACGCTGATTCCGCATATGCTGGAGGCGTCTATGGGTGCGCCTGTGAATTCATCCAATGTGATGGGCCGAAGTTCGGCTACTTGTTCGGTATGATCGACCACGATTGATGATGGTGTCGCCAGAGTCGCCCCCCAGATCGCTCCATTTTCCGCGCCAGCAAAGGGCGTGTGTTTCTGACGGTAAAAGCGACGGTAAAGGCCTTATGTCGATCACAGCCAAATCCTTTAACCATGCGGGTTTGGGCGGCTTGTTGATGATCGAGTGGAGGAAAGCACAGCGCTCCTTTATTTGAGGAGAAGCGAGCGCTGATCTAAGGTGAGATCCGTTGGGGTCGCACCTTCATGAATACACTACAAGTTTGACTTGAGTTATATCGGATCGAGGCCAAGCTCCGCAGCTCAGCCGCGCAAGCGCGAGATCAAGCGTTTCACTCGTACCCGATCCTCCGGCAGCAGATGAAAGTAAGGTACCGTGAATAGCGTTCCGAACTCACGGCTGACACGACCATCCGGAACCTCAGAAGCCACACGTTCGAACGCCGGATTGAATCGGCGCACTTCCCAGCCGGTTTGCTCAAGGATAGTCTCGGCATTCACGCTGTCCGGACCTGACAACGCCAGCTCGCCGACACGAGCCACATCTGCGAGCGGATCGCGATCGAACGCGGGCCCATCGAACGTCAAGTAGAGGTCAAGTGTTGGGTGGAAATGCGGCAAGCCGCCACCGAGCATGCGGCTCGCTTCTACGAAACCGTCCATCTCAAGTTCGGCGATCGCTTCCTCGAGCTCTCCTTCGGTGTTTTCGCTGAAGGCGGATTGAAGCTTTTCGACATCGACGAAGTCATGCTGACCGTCGGAACAGTTCTCAGCGACCCAGACGCCGATCTTGCGTGCGAGCAATGAGATCTGGAGATCGAGTGCCATGAGGTTTTTCGGATCATCCGGATTCATAGTCGGCTCCTTGATAGTGAGGAGCAACGACGACTGATCGATCGTCGGCGATGGCGAGCCGCCCAGCCAGCCGTCGAGCCTGTCGGTGACTTTCTGGCTGATCGCGGCAAAATGCCTGATGTCCTCGCCGACGAGCTGCACGGTCTCACCGACCTTGGCGTCACTCGCGTGCATCGCGAACTTGTCGTCCACGACGCCCAGGTTGTGACCGATGATATGGCGCTTCTGGATGTTGAGCTTCAATGCGGCGAGCTCGGGCTCCGCGAGATCTTTGAACGGGTCGATTCCGAGCTCCCCGAACCGCTTTAGTGTCTTATCGACGTTCTGGAAATCGTTGCCGACTTTCGGGGCTGGACCGGTATCGACTTTCGCCTTTCCATGGAGATAGACTGTTTTCAGCGTCGCCTCGAACGCGGTGAGGACGTCTTCATGGGCATTGCCCAAGAGACGATAGGCGAGCTCCTCGTTTTCGGTGCCGACGCTTTCGGCGAGCGACACCTGACCGTCGACTAGTTCGACTTCGCGCAGGAAATGAAGTCTCAAATTCGGGGCGCCACAGTCCGGGCAGAAAAGACCTATCGCGAAGACGCCATAGTCGCGACCGCAATGGTCACAAACCAGTTCGCGCATGAGGTCCTGGCGAGTAAAGCGCGGTTTCGGTTGAGGAGTGCTCTGTTTGACGCTTGCGGTGATCCGGATCGGACCTCTGCTTGATCTTCCGCTGAAGACGTTCTTGAGCATTTCAGCGAGAGCATCCTGGACGTCTTGGGCCGCTTCGTGCTTGACCAATTCCACGGCGGCTTTGACGTCGTCGGGATGCCTGAAGGCGTCGTCGTCGGCAACGGTGCCGCTGTAAGGGCACACCGTCTGCTTCGTTCGCGGCTCCAGCTTCATCCTTGCACGCAGCGCATCCGTCAAAGGTATGTCGGCAACGACTTGGCCGAGCACAAAGTGGCGGGGATGTGCAGTTTCATTCGGTGAGAAGCGATAGGTGCGACCATCGGGAGTACGTGGCACAGGCAGGCTGAGTCGCATATGACTGCCGGTGCCGCCGGTTCGATAGCGGTTGAGTCGTGAAAATTTCATGGCGCTCTTTCCTCCGTCCCACACCCACTCCATAGATAGTAAGCGTACGCTCGCTCCGTATTGGACGATATCGTCACGACGCTGCGCCGACGCGCGCCGCGATCTTCCCGTCCTCAGCGGCGCATGATTTCTTGCATTCGCGTCCTTTGGGAATCTGAAGACCAGCGTTGATTCGTTCACTCGATATTACCTTGGCGGCTTCCTTCGCGCGCTGGATAGTGATTCCAATTGTCTGACGGATCGCGCGATCAAGATATGTGCGGCCGAGGTGGGTATCTGGGGGAGTCATGAAGCGTAGTGATCTGTACCAGAAGGTGTGGTCGGTGCCGATGACCCGGCTGGCGGCCGAGCTCGGGATATCAGATGTCGGCCTGGCAAAGGCCTGTCGCCGGCACGCCGTCCCGGTCCCTCCACGCGGCTACTGGGCCAAGCTCAAGGCAGGACAGCATCCGCCGAGGCTTCCCCTGCCGGCCCCGGAACTGGATGTGGCGGTGCAGCTCGCGACCCGCGATCTGGAAGAGGTTGCCCGGCAGCAGGTAGCAGAAGAACGTCGTAGTGCAGCACTGCAGGAGCAGGCTCCGTTCGCTCGGGACCTGCCACCGCTTACGTTTGCCGCGGACCTCGAGCAAACACATCCGTTGGTGAGGGTCACGCAGCGATATTGCGACCGCCTTCCCAGGTTGATCGAGAAGTGGAAGCAAGGGCGGTCCGGCGCATGGCGGTCCGACAATCCTGGCGACTGGCTTCCAGGGGAGCAGCACGGACGATACAGCCTGATTCGAAAGGGGTGCCTTGATATCACTGCGTCCCTGGAACCCATGGACTGGACCCTGCGGTTCCATGCCACAGTGCTGGGCGGGCTGGCTGCCGGAGCCATGAAGATCGTGCGACGTGAGGGCGAGGCTGCCGCACACGCTGGCCAATCCGCCACTGCTCCTGCTGTCGAGATGCACTTCAAGGGAGAGGTACTCGCCATCAGGTTTTCCGAGGGCTATAGGCGCATCCGGCTTTCCCCGAAGGAGTTTGCTGCACGGAAGAAGGAGACGTCCTGGGCGAGCGAATACGAAATGCGACCCTCGGGGAATTTCACCTTCAGTATCTCCGGTACGGAGTACCAGGCACGCAGGGAGTGGAAAGGATCCAGAGAAAAACTGCAGGGCCAGGTCGACGAGATCGTACGTACGGCTTTCCAGCTGGCATGCCTGCAGCCGCAACTGCGCCGGGACCGGAAGGCGAGGGAAATCGAAGCAGAGAAGGCAGCTGCATTAGAGGCACGCAAGCAATGCCAGAGGGAGGCCACGGCCGAGCAGTTGAAGCAGGCCTTCCTGATGATGGATGCGGATGCCCGCGTCAGCCGGTTGCAGGCTTTCCTGGCTCGATTGGAGAAGCGGGCGCCGGATCTTCGTGAGCCCTTGGGCGAGCGGGCGGCTGTTTGGGTGCGTGTCGTGCGCGAGGAATTGTCCCGCCGCAGTCCTGTAGATGAGATCTTGGAGCGCTGCCTGACGGTCCCGTCATGGAAGGCCTGGCCTCCTGCATGGTGGCCAGATGATGGACAGCAGGGCAAAGACGGGGGAGAGGACCTCGAAAGCTGAGCGCGGTGGTCCACAGATGAAGTCGAGAGGTGTAAATGGAATCCCATTCCGAAGCGGTGCGACCAGTGCAGATGCCATATCTTCGCAGACGAAAAAGCCGCCCTGGTGAGGAGCGGCGCTGAATGGTGCCCGAGGCCGGAATCGAACCGGCATGACCGCAAGGTCGAGGGATTTTCTTACCACTTCGGCTTTCGCCGCCAGCGCAAGCGCTGTTCGTGGTCTGGAGCACGCCTTCACCGTAGCTTTGCAAGCCGTAGGTGCCCGCCGTCTGCTCTCTACACCTTCCTCCAACTTTGGTTCGGAGGCTTGGCTCGGCATTGGCTCGAATGCTTGTGGCATCCAGGGCGTTCACCGAATTTGACGGATTTCACCTCGAGGGTTTCCCCTGGAGGGCTCAAATTGCTTTAAGTCCCTTGTGTCTACCAGTTTCACCACTCGGGCTGGTTTGACTCGTTGCTGAGCTGATGTTCGCCCGGGTAAGCCGGGATTGCTTCAACTTTACCGCTCGCATGACTCCTAGGTGACACCTAGAGCTTAGGCGGTTCATTTGGAACGCCTACTCGAAGACCGAAAAAGCGCGCTGCATCTAGCTTTGTGACCTACATATTCATTGGAAAAAGAATTGACAAGAGAGATTTTAAGTCGCAGGGGGTGATTGTTGCCGACAGTTGAAGGCGTTTAGCTTCAATGGGTTATCTGTTGGCTGGAGCTGCTGATTACTAGCAATTCTCGGCTTCCGTGTCCCGCCAGTGTCCCAAGGGCGCGACGTGGAGAGGTTGGCGGCATGGGGATGACGGCTGGAATTCATGGCGGACTTTTCCCACAGCTTTTCATCGCCACCGCTGCCAATATCCAGACACCGCCACCAACAAAGGACAACAACATCATGCTTCCTTTCGTTTCACTCGATCACTTCGAGACAACTACGGTAGATCAGATCCAGCCCGGCAAACTGTTCTACTTGATCTCGGAAAACTCGGTGCTCTCTGGACTGTATCTGCGAACCAACGGCTTTGATGGGTCGCGTTCGTGCGGTTATCTATGCCTCGACAATGGGGCGGATTTACTACGATTGAGAATTGCCCAGCACGCGAACAACCTCACTGCACTAGCGATACAAGCCCATGAGTTAGGCTTCAAGTCGGCTGGGCCGCGAGCGACCCTTGAGGGCGATTCGCAAGTCGGCGCACTGATTGTCAACCGGGACGGCTTTCAGCTCGGAGTGCGCGATTTGGAGGCTCGGAATTCCACGTATCTTTCGGTGAGTGCTTGGCAACCATATGAACACGATGGTTCCGGGACCGCGCATTTCTCGAATTGGACGCTGGTCGATCGCAAGGCCGACGGGAGCGAGGTCGTCTTGGTGAGTTGGCCGCCTGCCATTTGATGCGTCCAGGTCGTCGGTTCCACCTGACGTGCTGCGTCGGCTGTTGCCTGACGCTGGTCGGCTCGGGCCAGACTCGCGGGACGGGGAAAGATTCGCACGGCATGATAGCCAGCGACGTAGGCGCTCGGCGCGGCAACGTGTAGTCGCATCGCGGAAGCTCTACATCGAGGGAATCGGCAGTTAGACTAATCGTGGGCGGGACAATTTTGCCCCTCCCTCTCCAAAAGGAAAAAAATCATGGCACATCGTAAATAGAAATCCCGCCGGCGGAAGCGGGCAAAGGCTCCCACAAAGCGTTTTGAGATTATGCGATTCGCAGCGTGGCTAAGCGTGTTCGTGAATGTCTTGCAAGTCGTCTAGATTTTGGTCGACCTCTGTATGTGATCGAGTATCCGGCCCCTCGCAGCAATGCGGGGGGCTTTCTTTCGAACTCAGTCGTCGAAGTCGTTGCGCTGGGGCTTCGGTGCTGCCGTCACACGCGATGCTGCCGCGGGCGTCATGCCCAGATCAGCCAGCAAGGATTGCAGGCGTGCAAGTTTGACCGCGGGGAACTCTGCTGGCGCGGCGCGGAACTGCTGGAACAGGGATGCAGCGATCTCGACGGCCAGGCGGTCACGATCGGCGAGCACGCCCTCAGGACACGCCTTCACGATCAAATCCCACGCCTTGCGGAAGGTAATCGGCGCCTGCTTGGGGGCTGAACCGATCGGGCCGCGGGGTGTTGGGTCGGTACGGGTGCGCTGCGGATTCTTCGCGAAGGCGCCCGACAGCTGCAATACGTTGCTCGGTTTGCGATGGGCCACCATGGCGAATACCTCAAGTGTGGACGCGTGAATTTAGGGGCCTGCGCGGTCTTCGTGATCGCGCTCGGGAGCTTTGATTCCGCCCTCGGGGGGCCTCAAGCTGCAGCGCGTTGCGTCGGGCTGGAGTGGTTGCCCCGACGGCCGATCGCGCGACCGTCGGGGCTGGTTGCTGACTCACCGGCGAGGATCGCCACAAGGGCTACACCGGCGCCAACTGCTGGCGTTGTTTTCATCCCATGACTGCCCAGCTACACGGGGCGGGCCGGCTCAAAAACTTGGCGCACCGGCACCGCGCACTGCGCCTTGTCTTACGTGGTCGGGGTCAGATCCACCTTGAGCACCGCACCGGGCGAGAACACCGCCAAGCCCAGGCGACCCTCGCCAAGCAAGATCGTCTGGTTCGACGTGAAGCGTGCCTCGCGGCTGGCCTGCACCGTGACCTGTTCGCGATCAAGCAACGCCATCTGGCTCAGGTCGGCCACGATCGCAGTTCCTGCCGGCACCGATGCCGACTGGATCACGGGCGTATTCCAGAGCACCGGCGGTGCTGGGGCGACGGGCGAGCCCAGCAGATACGTTCCTTCGGTGGTGCTGCGCGTGCGGGTGATTTTGCCCCAGTCCGTCGGGTTCATGATGATGGCCGGCTGACCTGCCCAGCCTGCTGCAGCCAGCGCGGTCACGGCCTCGCCGATACGATCCTGCGCATCATCGGCAGTCGCAGCAAATACCGTCGCCTGCGGAATGATGCCCTTGATCTTGCCAGTGCCACCGACCCCGTTCAGTACCTGATTTTCGGCACGCATGAACACGCCGATGCGCAGCAGGTTGTCGATTTGCGCTTCCAGGCTCGGCGCATCCGCCAGCACCTGATTGGATACCGGGATCCAGTGCGCGATGGTGGCGATCGTTGCCACGGCATCCACGGTCGGGAAGCCGCCCTCGGCTTTCTCCGCGCCCTCGGTGGCCTGATAGTCCGCGGCGTTCGAGTAGGACGGATCCAGCTGCGTGAACTCATAGCTGCCGGTCGTGACGGGGATGGCGCGCAATGCTTCCATCAGGGTCAGCGGACGCACCGCGAAGCCCCACAGGTTGTTGCTGTCCCGATCGTTCTGGACCGTGTAGCCCTGATCGCCGACGCCACCGCGGCCGGTATTCACGACAGCTTTGCAAAGCATCTTCACCGAACTGTTTTTCAGCTCGATTCGACCGGTGCTGTTCTGGCCGCCCAGAAACGCCTTGAGGCCGTCGGACTCGACGAAAGAGCGGACCGGGTTCGGCGCTGCGTTGAAGTTGCCGCCACCGTGCAGGCCGCGGCCCTTCATCTCGGCGACTTCCTGCTCGATACCGGCAAGGCGCTCCCGCTGTTCGTCGCGCTCAGTCTTCAGTGCTTTGATTTCCAGACGATCGGCCGCGGCCTTCGCCTCGATCTTTTCCGCGTGCTCGCGCACGGCTTCGATGATTTCGTTTTCCATGGTTTTTTGCCTCGATAGGGTTAGGAAAGGCGCAGCGCACGCCGCACCTGTTCAGCAGTCACGCCGGGCGGCGCATCGTCTCGACGCTGTGCCGTACCGTCTCGGTACAACACCGGCCAGCCCACGGCCGCTAGTTGTTTCGCTCCGCGAGCGGATAGGCCCAGCGCTTCCCGCGCCAAGTGCTCGAACTCGCGGATGGTTTTGCAATCCTTCGCAGACTTGACCGACGACACGACGGCCGCCGGGTTGTCTGCGATGGGTACAAGGGAAATTTCGTAAAGGTCGATTGCGTGGATGTGCCGGACGTTGCCGACCACCGTCGCGCCGCCTGCAGGGATCACAAAGCCGATCGAAAGCGACAACCCGCCAACCTTCGCCAGCTCGTAGGCAATGGCACCGGTCGGCGTTGCAATGGCGATTTGCCCGGCGACTTCCAGCCCGCGGCCGGTGGCGGTGGCGGTGGTGATCGCGCCGATCGGTTCATCGTGTCGATACAACAGCGGCACACGGCCCCCGCGTTGCTTCCAGACTGCCAAGGTCTGCGCCCATGCGCCCGGCTCGACCACATCTGAGGATCGGTCAAGGTCGGTTGTGGAAGCGAAGCCGGTGAAGCTGCCGGCGGCTGCCGGATCAGCGGCGAGTTTCAGTTCAAGCATTTGCATGGCGATCGTCCCGATCAGCTGGGGCGTGCGGGGCGCACGCTGACGTTGCCAGCGTGACGATTCGGCGCGCGGTCGCCTATGTCGTGGAGTGCGCTTCTATGCGGTTCCGTGCGGTTCCGTGCAACGACTTCACGCGTCGGCGCGCTGGCGCTCGATGAACTCGGCCAGGTCGGCCAGTCGATAGGTCACGCGGCCGGCAACTTTGTAGAACGGCAGCGGGCAGGTGCCAGCGCGCAGATTGCGGAGCGTGCCGGCTGCCAGCCCCACCAGTCCGGCCGCGTCGGCTTCACTCACTCGGCCATCGCCAGTGACAGGGATGGACGATGCGCGCGCCGTGGCTTCCAGCGTCGCCAGACAGTCGGCGATGCGATCCGCTAAATCCGGGACGGGAATGCGCTGGTTATTTGCGGCTCTCATTCCCCTTGTACCCCTGCACCCGGAACTGGCGCACTGGCGCGCGTTCCATGCGCCGATACGCTGGTTTGCGCTGGTTCTACAACTGGCGCTAACTGGCGCACTGGCGCAACGCTAAATTTCTCCCGTCGATGGCGCGAGTCGTTTAGATATTCCTCGACCACGATCCGGCCGCTTCGCTGTAGGTCGGTAACGGCCGCCCAAAAGTCCTCGCGTCCTCGCGTACCGCGCAACGTCGCCGGAAGATCCGGCAGGTTTTCCAGTACGCGCTGCGTCGTCGCTGGACCGCTTCGCGCGGCCGGCACGTTGACGCCATCCGCCACTGCGGCAGTGATTGCCGCCAGCACCGCGTCCGCATCCGATCCGGTTGCACCGTCGACGTACTCGGCGCGGTCGGGGATCAGCACGCCGGAAGGTGTCCAAGCGAGCCGGATCGGTGCGGCCTTTGCGCCCAGGTTCAATTTTTCCTGCACCAGCTCTTTGCCGGTGCGCGTGTCGACCAGTGCGAGGCGTGAGCGTGCCGAGTTATGCCATGCGCTGCTGCCGCTGTAGCTGTTGCCTTGCGAGCCGAACCGCGCCGCGGCCTTGTCGATGTGAGCTAGCAGCATCACGCCGGCATTGTTGCCGCGGCCCAGTCCGGCCAGCTCACGGATAAACGTCCGCACTTGCCGCCGATCATTCTCGGGGCCGTCGTAGGCGTCGCTGGCGTTGTCGATGATCAGCAGGCCGGCGCTGCCCACCGCGGCGCGCAGTTCGCCAAGCGTCGCCGTCGGCACCAGTGAGCGCATGCCGAACGCAGCATGTTCTGTCATCAGCGCGGACAGCCCGGCGCTACCGTCCAGAATCGTCAGCCCGGCCAGCACCGCGGCGGGGTCCAACTGGTAGCCCTCGATAATTTTGCGCAGCCGATAACGCACGATCTCCGCGGCATCTTCCAGCGACACAAAGAGCACCGGGCGATGTTGTACCGGAAGCCCTGCCCATGACTGGCCGGCCGCGACGTGCGCGCCGATGGCCAGCGCAAGGATTGATTTGCCCGATCCGCCATGCGATCCGAACAGCGTCAGATGGCCGGCAGGGATCAGCGGGTTAACGATGAACTGCGGCGGTGCGACCGTTGCCCCCATGACGTCGGCAATCGGCACCGGGCGCAACGTCGGCCCGGCAGGTGCATCGACTGGTTGCGGCTGGCGGCCGAACAGTTCCGATGCGCGTCGCATAGCCGCGGGATTCTGCCAGCCTTCACGCGCAGCAGCGGCAAAGATAGCGGCCGGTCCCGTGGAATCATGGCCGATCGTCTCGAACGTATCGGGGTCGGTGTCGGCGTTGTGCTTCGGGCTGGTCTCACTCCACGAGACCCACAACTCGCGCCCAGCATCGCCAAGCGCCCGCAGCGCCGCGCCGGCCTTAATCCACTGGTCACGGTCGTCGGCGTCCAGCACGGTCAGCGCGTCGCGCAGGTCCTCCAGTAGCTCGGCGGTGACCTCGACCGGCTCACCTGCTGGCGCAGTGGATACCGGCGCAGCAGCCAGCGCCGCGGCAACAAGCCAGGCCGGTGCCGTTGCAATCGGGGACAGATCCGCCCACTGATAAGCGCAGCCGTCCACCACGGTCGGCGGTGCAACGACGTAGCCGCCAGCACCCCGCACGTCCAGCGCCTTGCCCACCTTGCCGGCGCTGTTACGGATCGGCTCCGAACTGGCGAAGTAGTAGTGAAGCCCAGAGGAGGCGGTGCGCGCCGTGAGTGTCTGCGGCAATGGGCCGTGCGCGGCGATCAGCGCGGCAAGTGATTTCGCGCCGGGCTTGCCGTTGGTGTCGACGTCCAGGACGATCACCGGCGCACCGGTGGCAATGCCAATCCCTGCGGCTGGGGTTTCTGCCCACCACGCGGCGACGGTTGCGGCGTCATTGGTCGCGGCGTTCTGCCAGCCCGGCAACATCGGCAGCTTGCTACCGGGTCGCAAGGGATGGACGCGCCACCCAGCCGCGGCCAGCTGCGCGGCGTACTCAAGATTATTCATCGGGGGTTTCCTCGGTGTCGTGCTGGCGCTCGATGGCTTCCAGCGCGGCGATTGATCGGCATAGGGCGGTGGACAGGCGACGCGCGCCGGATAACGTGGACAGGTCAGGCACGCATGAGCGCCAGCCCGACGTGATCGCGGCCATCGCCCGGCCATGCGAAGCGACGTCTGCGGCAATTGCGGCCTCAGTTCTCGGCGGCGGTGCTGCTTCGCCTTCAACGAGGGTCAGCACTTCAATTGCACGGACCAGAGAATCGGCGCGGTCCAGTAAGTCGAAAGCCTGCGCCACCGTCGGGCGTCTCGTCGTTAACGTCGCCGTCGCTTTCGTGAGTCCGGCAAGCGCGTACACAACGCGTTTCGCGGCGTGGTATGCCGGCGATTGCCGGGGCCACGTTTCGGGATCGGGCCGGCGGCTCACGGCTTCACCGTCCGGGCGATAGATGCGCGCGCCTCTGCCACCTTTTCCAATGAATCGAGCGGCGCGTTACAGCGCATGGGATACAGGCGCACCAGCGACGCCACCGCGCGGGCGAATGAACGCATGGATGCCGTCGGGTTTCGCACCCAGTCGAACGTGGATAGGGTCGGCTGCATCCGCTCTGCCTTCAGCTCGGCCAGCTCGGCGCGGACTTCCTCCAGCTCGGCGCGCAGGTCGTCGGCATCCGGCCGGCCGTCGGCATCGTGCTCCACGTCGTCGGCAAGGTCGCCGAGCACCTCCAGCACGGTCTGCCGGTTATCGCGCGTCGCTACACTCCAAGCCATGCTGCGGGCGATCAGTTGCGCGGTGGTCTGGCCGCGATAGCCGGGCGTGAGCCACAACCGCAGAAGGTTGAGCGAGTCCCTGTCGGCGGCGGTGCGCGTCAAGCCCATGATGATGTGGACGGCCATCCAGACGTCGGCGGCGTCCGGGGCGTCCGGGGCGTAGCAATCGACAAGGAGGGTCCAGCCTTGGACCTCGGCCCGGTGGTTCGCGTAGATACCGCCGTCTGAATCCATGTGCGGCGCGCACAGGTCCAGGGCTTCGGTGATCGCTTCCCAGTTACGAGTGATCATGGGCCGGTCTCCACGATCATCGCGTTACCCACGATCGCCCACGCGCGCCGGTGCATCCAGTCGCGCAGGGCAGGCGGTAGCGGCTGGCCGGAAGCGAGCCAAGCGTCACAATGACGCAATGCGCGCGCGTCGGCGCCCGGCTCGCCACGTTCGGCGGCCTCGATCAGGCCGGGAGTAACCACGGCATCCGGCGGGGTGAGGTCGGCGGCGTTCACGCTGCCACCTGCTGCTGGTCGACCCACGCGCTGAAGGCGTCGACGTCGATATACACGCGGCGGCCGATGCGCACCACAGCGGACTGCAGGCCGTTCGTGCTGGCGTTGAAGATCCACCAGCGCAGCTGCGCTTCGGTGAAGGGTGACTCTGCGGCGAACTGGGTCACCGACTTTAGGTTGCGATTCATTGCCATCTCCCGTTGTTAGCCATTGCTGGCTGGTGTGGAGATGGTCGGATTTTGGCCGGTAGCGGCTCTAGGGGAATAGTCGGCCCTATTTATCCCAACGCGCGCCGAAGTCGCACAGGAACGCTTTGAAGTGGCGTCGCGCTCTATCGCCGCACGCTACGTTGGCTGCCGTGATGGTGCTTTCATCGACGCCGTACTTTTCTGCCAGCTCGCCGGTCAACTGGAAAGTTGACACGTCTGGGCGCTGCAGGCGTTGTGCCTCAAATTCCAGTGCGATCGCTGCGTGGTCTACCTTCGTCGGACGCCCTTGCGTCGGCCGCGGGGTGCTAGGAAGCGCGCGAGCCAATCGGCGCAGCGCATTTGCAACTAGCTGCGCATCGAACGGTTCGCCGGCCTCGATCTTGTCAGCCTCGGAACGGATGGCGCTGCGCTCTGGTTCACGCGATGCGGGTGCGCCGTCCGGTCGCCGCCCGCGCCATTTCTGGTCGGCGCGTGCGCGCAACATGGCCACCACGTCCACGACGCTAAACGTTTCGCCGCGCTCGATACAGTCCGCGAACTCGCGCGCGGTCTTGCGCTGTATTAGAACTACCTCCCCGTGACTCAGGGGGCCGGGATTCTTCAAACGTCCGTGCTTCTCGATGTCCTCGCGCTTGCGTGTCATTCGTCGTCTCCCAAGAAATTACCGGCCATGCGTTCCAGCACGCCGCGCGTGTGGTCGCCGGTCATGTGGATATACCTGCGAGCCATCACCAGCGTTCGGTGGCCTAGCGCCTCGGCGACCTCGGCCAAGCTCGCACCGTTCATCGTGAGATAGCTTGCGGTCGTGTGGCGCAGGTCGTGGAAACGGAAGTCCACCAGCCCGGCCGCGTCGCGCACCTTCGCCCACGGCTTATCAAGGTTGGCGGGCGCGTCGTCGCTGCGGCCCTTGAAGACCCAGCCCTTTTGCGTCGGGTCGCGCTCCCACTGCTGCCGGATAGCGGCGACCGCGGGGCCGACGATAGGCACGCGCCGCGGCTGGCCGTTCTTCGTGTCGGCGAAAAGTAGCGTCATGCGCTCAAGGTCGACGTCTTCCCAGCGCAGCGGAAAGATATTTCCTCGACGCGCGCCGGTGGCCAGCGCCAGCATCACGGCGCAATAAATGTTCGGGTCGTCACTCGCGCGGCACTCGGTCAACAAGGATTTGCGCTCGTCGTCAGACAGGAAGCGCACCACGCCAGCGCCTTCGCTGCGCTTCGTGATCGCCAGCACGGGGTTTGAAGGCAGCCAGCCTAGTTCCTTCCATGCCCACTTGCAGACAGCGGACAGGGCGGCCAGATAGCGATTCACCGTTGCGCCGGACAGCACGCCACCACCGCGCGCCGACGGCTTGGCGGAGAGTTCCGCACGGTAGCCGGCGACCGTCTGCGGCGTGAGCTTGTCCAGCGTCACAAAGCCCGCTTGATCCTTCCACCACTGCAGCATGGCGGCGACCTTCGCGCCGTCTTTGCTGTTGGGCTTCACGGGGAGATATTCGGCGGTGAACTTGTCGATCAGTTCGCCAAGGGTGCGGCGACGATCGGCCGTGGTCGGCACATAGGAGCCGTGGCCTAGATCGCTCTCGGCTTTGGTCGCCCAGGCTACCGCGTCGGTCTTGCGCTTGAACGTGCGGCTGCGGGGACGTTCACCACGCACGCGCACGCGAGCCTGATAGCTCGTTGTCCCATCGTGTCCCACGCGTCGAACAATAGTGGCCATGATTGACCCTTGTTGGCTGTTGTGTCCCGTGAGTGTCCCACGGCAAGCCACGCTCAACAAGCGATGCAGGCTAAATCATTGATTTTATTGGTGCCCGGAGCGGGGATCGAACCCGCATCGCCTTGCGGCGGAGGGATTTTAAGTCCCTTGCGTCTACCAGTTTCGCCATCCGGGCCGGATGTCGGAGCGCACTGCAGCGAGGCTGCAGGCGGCGCGAATCGTAGCACGCAGCGTGCCTTTGCCGGTTACGTGGAAGGGCTCAGAACAGGCTCTTGAAGATGTGGATGCCGGCGCTGTACTCGCCGATGATCGTGCCGATGCTGACCAGGAAGAAGTTCAGCAGGGTGCGCGCGACGCGATTCTTCCACCAGCCACTCCAGTGCACGATGTCGTCGCGCAAGCTGTCGAAGTCGACCACCCGCGGGCGACGCACCCACGCCTCGGCCGTGGCACTGATGCCACCGGCCGGAATGCCGGGACGGAACGGCTTGATCGGTGCAGCAATGAAGGCGGCCAGGATGCTGACCGGATGTGCGCCGGCAATCAGCGCGCCGAGCGCAGCGAACCCGCCGGTGAACAATACCCAGTCACGCAACGCCTGGGTGCCCAGTGCGGTGTTCTGGTGGAAAGCCCAGGCAATCGCGGCGAACACCAGCAACACCAGTCCCGCGGCGACCCATTTCGGCCAGCGTGCCTTGGGCGGCAATAGCGCCAGTTCGGCGACCTTGCTCGCCGGATCGTCCTGCTGCTCGCGCAGCAAGGTGCACATGCCCTTCAGATGGCCGGCGCCGATCACCACCAGCACGCGGCGATGTTCTTCGCCAGGTGCTGCGCTTGTCGAACGTCGCGCTTCCTGGCGCAGGCGCGCGGCCATGAACGCATCGCGTTCGCCGATCAGGCTGTCGTAAAGCGGCTTGGAGCCATTGGCGAATTCACTGAATGCGCTTTCCAGCAGATCGCCCTGTTTCAACTTCTCGATCTCGCCCTGTTCGATGTCTTCGCGATCGAACACGCTGGCCAGCAGGCCGCCGAGCAGGCCGAAGCGCTGCCAGAAGCCCACGCTGCGCCAGGCGCGCTTCAGGGTGGTGCCGACTTCGCGATCAATCAGCCACAGCGGCAGGTTGCGTCGGTCGGCACCGTCCATCGCGGCCTTCATTTCCGCGCCGGGCTGGATGCCGGACTGGTCGGCCAGACGCTTCTGGAACGTCGACAGCACCAGGCTGGCCGCGACCATCCCGGCCTTGCCCTGGCGGATCACCTTGAACAGGTCGAGCTGCCTGAAGGCTTCCGGATCGCGCATGCTCTGCGCGCGGCTGTCGCACAGTTCCACCGCCACGGCGTCGAAGTGCTCGTGCTCCAGCAGCGCCTCGACCGCTTGCATGCTGCTGCGCGAGACGTGGGCGGTACCCAGCACCACGTACTCCACGCCATCGCGCTGCACCCGTTCGATCGGTTGCCCGTCGAGCGCGGCGGGCAAGGCGGTGATTTCGGTTTCGGGGACGCTCATGCGATCAGCAGGCCGGTTTCAAGGGGAAATCCATGCATGGGGACGACCGCGACGCGTAACAAGCAACGGCCGTGGTGTCGGCTGGCTCTCAGTCACGGTAGCGCTTGAGCAGGTCCGCATAGGCGTCGATGCGCCGGTCGCGCAGGAACGGCCAGATCCGGCGCACCTGCTCGCTGCGGGCCAGGTCGACCTCGGCCAGCAGCAGTTCGCGCTGATCGGTGCCGGCCTGGGCCAGATACTCGCCCTGCGGGCCGGCGACGAAGCTCGATCCCCAGAACTGGATGCCGGCACCCACTGCCGTCGGGTCGGCCTCGTAGCCGGTGCGATTGCACGACAGCAGGGGCAGGCCGTTGGCCACGGCGTGGCCGCGCTGGACGGTGATCCAGGCGTCGCGCTGGCGATCCTTCTCGGCCTGTTCGTCGTTCGGATCCCAGCCGATCGCGGTGGGGTAAAGCAGCAGTTCGGCGCCGGCCAGCGCCATCAGGCGCGCTGCTTCCGGATACCACTGGTCCCAGCACACCAGCACGCCGAGGCGGCCGACCGAGGTGTCGACCGGTTCGAAGCCAAGATCGCCCGGCGTGAAGTAGAACTTTTCGTAGAACGCCGGATCGTCGGGGATGTGCATCTTGCGATACTTGCCGGCGATCGCCGCCGACCGATCGAACACCACGGCGGTGTTGTGATACAGCCCGGTGGCGCGTTTCTCGAACAGCGAGGCGACCACCACCAGCTGCAGTTCCTCGGCGAGCTTGCCGATGCGTTCGGTGCCGGGGCCGGGGATCGTCTCGGCCTGGTCGAAAATATCGACCGACTCGTGCTGGCAGAAATACGGCCCGTTGTGCAGTTCCTGCAGCAATACCAGCTCGGCGCCGGCCCTGGCTGCCTCGCGCAGTCCAGCCTCGATCGCATCCAGGTTGGCGTCGCGGCTGCCGCGGTCGGTTTCCTGCAGCAGGGCGACCTTGAGGGTGTTGCGGGTCATCGGGTCAATCCTTGGCGTGGCGCCAGACGGAACAGACCGTACAGTTTAGCCGATGCCGCTCAGGCCAGCCCGGCAGGCAGCTGCATGGTGATGCAGTGCAGGCTGCCGTTCTGCCAGATCAGCGCGCGGCACGGCACCTGCACCACCTCGCGGCCGGGATGGGCCGAGCCGATGATGCGCGCGGCCTCGGCATCGGCCGGATCGCCATAGGCCGGCACCAGCACGGCGCCGTTGACGATCAGGTAATTCGCGTAGGACGCGGCGAGCCGACGGCCTTCGTCGATCACGGGCTGCGGCCATGGCAGCGGATACAGCTGATACGGGCGACCATCGGTGGTGCGCATGGCCGCCAGTTCGTCGGCCATGCGCTGCAGTTCGGCGTGGTGCGGGTCGCTGGCATCGTCGCAGGCCTGGAACACGATGCGGTCGCCCGGCGCGAAGCGGGCGAGCGTGTCGATGTGCGCGTCGGTGTCGTCGCCTTCGAGATAGCCGTAGTCCAGCCACAGCACACGGTCGGCGTGGAGGCCCTCGCGCAGGATCGCGCTCATTTCCTCACGCGACTGCTCCGGGTGTCGCTGCACCAGGCAGCGCCAGGTGGTGAGAATGCTGCCGGCGCCATCGCTTTCGATGCCGCCACCTTCGAGTGCCCAGTCGATGCGCTTGTGCGCGGCGTGACCAAATACGCCAGCCTCGACCAGGCCGGTGACCAGCGCATCGTCCTGCTCGGCGCCGAACTTGCCGCCCCAGCCGGTGAAACGGAAATCGGTGAGCTGGAAACCCCGGGCGCCACCCTTCAGCGTGATCGGGCCGGAGTCGCGCAGCCAGGTGTCGTCATAGGGCAGGGCGATGAAGCGAATCTGTCGGAGATCGACGCCCGCCATGTGCAACGACGATTCGACATGCTTCTGCAGCGCCGCGTCGGCGACCACGATGATCAGCTTCTGGAAGCGGGTGACCGCGCCGGCCAGCGCCACATAGGTGGTTTCCACCGCGGCCAGTCGCTCGGCCCAGTCGGTACCGGCGTGCGGCCAGGCGATCAGCACGGCGGATTGCGGTTCCCATTCGGCAGGCAGGCGCAAGGTGTGGTCGGTCATGCGGGGATCTCGTGGTCGGGCGGTGGACGCCAGGCTATGGGCGTGCGACCGCAAAGTGTACGACGCGCCGGCGCGGCGCAAACAAAAACGCGGCCCGCATCGCTGCGGGCCGCGCCTGATGAAACCCGATCAGTTGATCGCCGAAGGGTCGGTATTGTTGCCCGCTGGCGTGTTCAGCACTGCGTGGATCACGTGGTTGTGCTCGAAGTAGACGATGAAGTTCGAATACTCCCAGCGATTGATCTGCGGGTGCTTGCTGGTGTCGCCGCCGCGTGGCGACAACTTGCGCTGCGGTGCACCCCAGGTCTTTTCGACCTGGCTCATGCTCAGGCCGCGGCGAGGCAGGTTCATGCCCTTTTCCTGCTGCACGCGATGCACCAGCAGGCTGTCGCCGTGCCGGTGCTGTGCGGCGGCAGCCGTCTGCGGCGCGGCGAAGGCGGCAGCCGCCGCCAAGACGACGATCGGCAAAATATTGGTGAACTTGACCATTGGCTCCCCCTCTCCCTGCAAGGCTGTATGCGGCGTCGTTGTAGCAGAAGTACCCATGCTACGCCATGCCGGGCGATGGCGATTGCGATGGGTTCGGCATTCGGCCAGGCCCGACAACTGGTCGAGAATAGCCTGATCACCGCTATCATGGGCGGCTGCGGGCAACGACCCGCCCGTTTCAGCCCGGGTTTTTCATGATTTCCTTCCGACATTTCGCCCTGCGCCGCGGCAGCCGTCTGCTGTTGTCCGACATCGACCTGGTGATCCAGAGTGGTTGGCGCCTCGGCGTGATCGGGCGCAATGGCTGCGGCAAGTCCAGCCTGTTCGCCACCTTGCAGGGCAAGCTGGAGGGCGATGCCGGCGAACTGGAGATGTCCGGCAAGCTGCGCCTGGCCTCGGTGGCGCAGGAAACCCCGGCGCTGCCGGATGCGGCGATCGACTATGTGCTGGGTGGCGACGAGGAACTGGCGGAGGCGATGAACGCGGAAGCCGAGGCCGGCGAGCGCGGCGACATGGAAGCGATGGCCAAGGCGCATCAGCGCATCGAGGAGCTCAACGGCTACGACGGTCGCGCCCGTGCCGGGCGCCTGCTGCACGGACTGGGTTTCCCGCCGGAAACCCACGAGCGGGCGGTACAGGAATTCTCCGGCGGCTGGCGCGGACGGCTGAATCTGGCGCGCGCCCTGATGTGCCCGTCCGACCTGTTGCTGCTCGACGAGCCGACCAACCATCTCGACCTGGACGCCGTGCTGTGGCTGGAGGAATGGCTGCGCCGTTACCAGGGCACCTTGCTGATCATCTCGCACGATCGCGAATTCCTCGATGGCGTGATCACCCACACGCTGCACCTCAACGACGGCAAGGCGACTCTGTACACCGGCAACTACAGCGCGTTCGAACGCCTGCGCGCCGAGCAGTTGCGCCAGCAGCAGATCTCGCACGAGCGCGCGCAGGCCGAGCGCGCGCACCTGCAGTCCTTCGTCGATCGCTTCAAGGCCAAGGCCAGCAAGGCCAAGCAGGCGCAGTCGCGCATGAAACGGTTGGAGAAGATGGCTGGCACCGAAGCCGTGCGGGCCGAGCGGCCTTTCAGCTTCACCTTCCCGGTGCCGGGTCGTTTGCCCGATTCGATGCTGCAACTGGAAGACATCACCGCAGGCTATGCGGCCGATCCGTCCAGTCGCGAGGGCAACGAGGAAGTGGCCAATATCGTGCTGGCCGATGTGCGTTTCAGCATCGAGGCGGGCGAGCGGATCGGCCTGCTCGGGCCCAACGGCGCCGGCAAGTCCACCCTGGTGAAGACCCTGGTCGGCGAGCTGGAACCGTTCGGCGGCGAGCGCAAGGTGCACAAGGACCTCAACATCGGCTACTTCGCCCAGCACACGGTGGAAAGCCTGCGCGCCGGTGCCAGCGCGCTGGATCACCTGATGGACAAGGCGCCGGGCGTGGCGACGCAAGTCATGCGCGACTTCCTGGGCAACTGGAATTTCGCCGGTGAACGCGCATTCGAATCGGTCGACGGCTTCTCCGGTGGCGAACGGGCGCGCCTGGCGCTGGCCCTGATCGCGTGGGACAAGCCGAACCTGCTGCTGCTGGACGAACCGACCAACCATCTCGACCTGGACATGCGCGAGGCGCTGGCTGACGCGCTGGCCGATTTCGACGGTGCACTGGTGCTGGTCTCGCATGACCGCCACCTGCTGGGCATGGTCTGCGACAGTTTTGTGCGGGTTGCCGACGGCGTGGTCGAGCCGTTCGATGGCGATCTCGACGACTACGCACGCTGGCTGAAGAATCGCGGGTCAGCCAGCAAGAAGGCAGCCAAGGCCGGCGCGGCAGCGGCAGTGGCCAAGCCGGTGGTGGTCAAGCTGGTCGAGGTTTCGCCCGAGGAGCGCCGGCGTCAGGCCGCCGCCCAGCGCGAAGACGGCAAGACCGCGCGGCAGCGGGTGAAGAAGATCGAGACGCGCACCGCCACGATCGATGCCGAGCTGACCGCGCTGGAGGCACAACTCGCTGATCCGGCCACCTACAACGGCTCGACGCAGGAGCTGATGCGGCTGGGCCAGCGCCAGGCCGAGTTGCGTAGCGAGAAGGACACGCTGGAAAGCGAATGGCTGGCGCTGATGGAACAGCTGGAGGCGTAAGCGCATGTCGACCCCGGTTCCCTCGCTGCAGTTGTGGTTGCCCGCGCTGGCGCACTTCGAGCCGGGGCATCCGTTGCGCGAATGGCTGGTCAGGGCTGATCGCCTTGCCGCCGGCCGCAGCGGCTATCTCGGCGGCCTGGCCGATCACTTTCCCGAGGTCGCCACGACCCTGCCGGCCGCGGCAATCACCCGCCAGTTCCTGGCCGGCGACGCCGACGGGCACGGCTGGCTGTCCGCCGATCCGGCCTGGGTGCAGCCGGACATGAATGGCGTGCGCCTGCTTGCCTGCGGCCGGATGGAACTGGACATGGCTGCGGCGCAATCGCTGGCCGAACCGTTGCGACCGGTGTTCGAGGACGCCGGCATGCAGTTGCAGCTCACCACGCCGGATCACTGGCACCTGCGCCTGCCAGCAGATATGCCGTTGCCCGACTTCGCCACGCCGGCGCAGGCGCTGGGCGAAGACCTGGCCCGGCATCTGCCGCAAGGTCAGCACGGCCGTCGCTGGCGCGTCCTGCTCAACGAAATCCAGGTGCTGCTGCATCAGCATCCGCTCAACGCGCAACGGCAGGCGCGCGGCTTGTCGCCGGTCAACAGCCTGTGGCTGTGGGGCGGCGGTGCCTTGCCGGGCAGGGGTCGCAGTGAGCTGAGCGGCGTGCTCAGCGACGACGTCTTGCTGCGCGCGCTGGCGGCGCACGCCGGTATCGCCCAGCAGGCACGCAGCGCCGAAGCCCTTGCCGGTGCCGGCAAGGGTTGGCTGGTTGACCTGCAGGACCTGCCGGCGCAGGACATCGCCTCGCGCTGGTGGCCAAACCTGCAGCCCCTGCTCGACCGGCAGCCGACGCTGCTGCAGTTCGCCAGCGGCGAACGTTTTCAGCGCAAGCCATGGCATCGCTGGCGCCTGTGGCGAGGGGCAGGGCGTTGAGCGCCTTGCAATTGCGCCGCCGCGAAGGCCACGGCGCACCGGTGGGCTGGCCGTCGTCGGTCCACCCGGTGCTGCAGCAGATCTACGCCGCGCGCGGCGTGCTGGAACCGGGTCAGGCCGAGCACCGACTGGCCAGAATGCTGTCGCCGCAACTGCTGGGCGGCATGCCGCAGGCGGTCGAGCTGCTGGCCGAAGCGATCCGCGACGACTGGTCGATCCTGATCGCCGGTGATTACGACTGCGACGGCGCCACCGGCACCGCGGTGGCCGTGCGTGGACTGCGTCTGCTGGGCGCGCGACGGGTGAGCTATGCGATCCCCAACCGCTTCACCCACGGCTACGGACTGAGTGCGGCTTTCGTGGCCACGCTGCAACCCACGCCGCAACTGATCGTCACCGTGGACAACGGCGTGGCCAGCCTCGCTGGCGTGGCTGCAGCGAAGACGCGCGGCATCCGCGTCATCGTCACCGACCACCATCTGCCCGGCGAGCAATTGCCCGACTGCGATGCGATGGTGAACCCGAATCTGACCGGCGATCCGTTCCCGAGCAAGATGCTGGCTGGCGTTGGCGTGATGTTCTACCTGCTGCTCAGCCTGCGCGCGCGGTTGCGCGAGCAGGGCGCGTTTCCCGGTGCCGAGCCGGATCTGTCGAGCCTGCTCGACCTTGTCGCGCTGGGCACGGTCGCCGACCTGGTGCCGCTGGATTTCAACAACCGCGTGCTGGTGGAAGCCGGCCTGCAGCGCATGCGCAGCGGCCGTGCCTGTGCCGGCATCACCGCGCTGGTCGAGGCCGGCAAGCGCAGTCTGGCGACGCTGTGCGCCAGCGACCTCGGCTTCGCCGTGGGGCCACGCCTGAACGCGGCCGGGCGGCTGGAAGACATGCGCCTGGGTGTGGAATGCCTGCTCACCGACGACGTGGCGCAGGCGCGTCATTACGCCGGGCAGCTCGATGCGATCAATCGCGAGCGGCGCGACCTGCAGGCGTCGATGGTGGCCGAGGCCGAGCAGATGGTGGCCGGGCTGGGCGCTGTCGAGGCGATCGGCGTGGCCCTGTTCGAACCCTCCTGGCATGCCGGCGTGGTCGGGCTGGTTGCGTCGAAACTGAAGGAGCGGCTGCATCGCCCGGTGATCGCCTTCGCCCCGGCCAGCGAGGATGACCTCGACAACCTGCGTGGCTCGGCGCGTTCTATCCCCGGCTTCCACATTCGCGATGCGCTGGCGGCGGTCGATGCGCGCCAGCCCGGTCTGATCGAACGCTTCGGCGGCCACGCGATGGCGGCCGGACTGAGCCTGAAAGCGGACGACTATCCGCGCTTTGCCGCCGCCTTCGACGCGGTGGCGCGCGAGCTGATTGCGCCGGAGCGGCTGCAGGCGGTGCTGTATACCGACGGCGAATTGCCACCGGGCAGCGCTACCCTGGATCTTGCGCGGCAACTGCGCCGGGCCGGGCCGTGGGGCCAGGCATTTCCCGAACCGCTGTTCGACAACCTGTTCGAGTGCGCCAGCTGGAAGGTGATGGGCGAGTCCCATCTGCGCCTGCAACTGCGCGATCCGCGCGACGGTGCCGTGCACGACGCGGTGATGTTCAACGCCTACCACGGCCAGCCACCGCCGCCGCGACTGCACGCCGCCTACGAACTGGTCATCAACGACTGGCAGGGCCGCGAGAGCCCGCGCCTGCTGCTGCGGCATATCGAAGCGGCCTGAACTGCTCTTGCACGTTGTTCACGTGTCCGGGGCCATGCTGCATGAAACGCCAAATGGAGAATCGCCGTGATTGCACAGATCGAAGGCTTGCCACCCGGCACCCTGGGCTTTCGCGCCCACGGCCAGGTCACCGCGGAAGACTACGAAAACATCATCGTGCCCGATGTCGAGGCGGCGTTTGCGTTGAACCGCAAGTTGCGTCTGCTGTACGTCACCGCCGACGACTTCACCGGCTTCGACGCGGGCGCGATGTGGAACGACGCCAAGCTGGGCGCGCGGCATTTCAGCGGTTGGGACCGGATCGCCCTGGTCACGGATGTGCCATGGCTGCGCGGTACCGTCACCGCTTTCAGTTTCGCGGTTCCGGCCGAGGTTGGCCTTTTTTCTGGCGCCGACATCGAGGAAGCCATGCGCTGGATCACGGCGGACTGAGGATTTCGACCGTGCCGTTGCGGCCGTCCAGGCGAACCCGCTGGCCGCTGTCGAGCAGGCGCATCACGTGGCGCACGCTCATCACCGCCGGCAGTCCCAGTTCCCGGGCGGTCACCGCACCGTGGGAAAGCGGTCCGCCGCTTTCGGTGATCACGCCGCTGGCCTGGTAGAACAGCGGCGTCCACGCCGGGTTGGTGGTGCGGGCGACCAGGATCGCGTCCTTCGGGAAGTGTGGAAAATCTTCCGGCGAGCGCACCACGAACACCACGCCTTCGACGACACCCGGGCTGCCACCCAGACCGTTGAGTACGTCGGTTCCGTCGATGCTGACAGGTTCGGCCTCCCCGAAAATCCAGTCGGGCGTGCGGGCGCAGGCGGCCAGATAGCCGGCCTTGTGCTGGGCGGCGGCCGGCGTGATCGGGGCCAGCTCGCCGCGGTGCAGGGCGGCGTCGAGCACCGCCAGCGGCACGAAATAGACGTCCATCGGATCGGTCAGCACGCTACGCTCGACCAATTGTTCGCCGATCGCCTTCAGTCCGCGACGGAACGGCAGGTGCAGGCGGGTGGTCTGATAGTGCTCCAGGTCGTCCAGCGCGGTGTAGGCACGGGCCAGCCGGATCACTTCATGTACCAGGTAGCGCAGTTCCTCCGGCGCGTGGTTGAGCACGCTGTGTTCCATCGCCGCCTGCGCAGCCTTCTGGCGCAGTTCGGCGGCGGCGCGATCCTCGTCGGGCCGGTCGATCAGCATCTTCAGCTGATCCAGCACGATTTGCGGCGCCTCGACCCAGGTCGGATGGTAGGCGTCGAAATCCAGTTCGCGGTGGCCGTGGCGGGCAAGGAAACGCTGGAACTCGGCGTGGAAAGCGGGATGCTGCGGCAGCGCCTCCAGCAAGTCGATGCTGGCTTCGTTGTGCAGTCGCCCGAGCAGGTCTGCGTCCATTCGCGCCAGCCGCGACAGCGACCACAGTTCGGCGTTGACCTGGCTGGTCTTGGTGTCGGTCACCGCCAGCAACTGGTCGAATACCTGCTGTGCCTGCCCGGCCGGCAAGGCCAGTTGCAGCATCTGCTGCAGACCCACGTACAGCGTGCGCTGGGTCAGCGAGATGGCGATGTTCGGCAGGAAGTAGCTGGCGCCCAGCGCGTTGATGCGCAGCACGTAATCCCACAGTTCGTTGAGCGGGCGGCCGTCCAATGGTTCGCGCATCAGGGTGCCGATGCCGATCAGGTAGGTATCCAGGTCGCGCATCCAGCGCACCGGCAGCTCCTGCACCCAGGCGAATTGTGCCGCGATCTGCGGCAACGCCGCGCGGATGCTTTCCACGTCCTTCAGCATGTTTGCCGGTGTGCGGCCGCTGTACAGCTGCACGGCGTTCTGGTTGCCGTAGATGTAGTAGTCGCGCATTGCGAACCACTTGTCGCCGAACGGCGGCAGGCCCATCAGCCTGAAGCTGTGATTGAGCGAGGCGTGGAAGCCGGCTTCGCACAGGTCCCAGGTCAACGGGGTGACCGGGTTGGGGAAGCGCTCGGCCGATTCATCGCGCGTCCAGCGCGCCGGAATGCACGTCACCGCGCGCGACTGCAGCAAGTAGAGCTGGCCGTCCTGCCAGGCCCATTCGATATCCTGCGGGAAACCGAAGTGCTGTTCGGCGGCCAACGCCAGCTTCGCCACCGCACGACGCTGTTCCGCATCGAGGGCGGGGGCGTTGGCCTGCGCCGCGGGCAATGCGACATGGCGCGTGCCGTTGGCGTCATCCGTCACCAACGCCTGCGGCTTTTCCGCGATCACCGCCGCCACTTCACCGAGGTCGCCGCGTTGCAGGCGGTACTCGTCCACCGGCGCCTCGCCGCCCACCACGGTTTCGCCAAGGCCGAACGCCGCATTGATCAGTACCTGGTCCAGCGCACCGCGCACCGGGTCGATCGAGAATGCCACGCCGGCGGCTTCGTGCTCGTTCACCTGCACCATCTTCTGCACCACCACGGCCATTGCCGCATCCAGGTGATCCAGCCCCAGTCGTTCGCGATACGGAAGCACGTGGGCGTTCCACAGCGAGGCATGGCAGCGACGGATCGCGACAAGTACGGCGTCCACCCCGCGGATGCCGAGCAAGGTGTCGTGCTGGCCGGCGAACGCGGCGCCGGGCAGATCCTCCAGCGTGCCGGAGGAGCGTACGGCTACAGGCGTGTCGGCCAATCCGAGGGCCTGCATCTTCTCGATCAGTTCATCGCGCAACGATGAGGGCAGCGATTGCGCCAGCAGCAGGCTCTGGATGCGTTCGCTGCGGGCAGCGTGATCGAGCGTGGCATCGTCCAGCACGGCGCGGATCGCCTCGTGCAGCGGCGCCACGAACTGCCGATAGACCTCGCTGCCCACCACGATGCCGGGCGGTACCGGCAGGTGCCGTGCGGCGCGCGCGAGGTTCGCACCCTTGCCACCGCTGATGGCGTGCTCAGTGGCTTGCGGATCGGTGAATGCGAACAGCTGGCTCATGGGCGACCTTCCTTGCGATAGCGTTGAATGAGGGTGAGCGCGACGGCGGCGAGGGCGATCCCGCACAGCACGTCGATGCCGTAGTGATAGCGCAGGTACAGCGTGGCCACGACCAGCGCCACGATGATCGGCGTCAGCAGCAGCGCGCTGCGCCGGTAACCGCCTAGCGCGAAGAAACCCAGCACGTACACGCCGATGCCGCTGTGCAGGCTGGGGAACACGTCCATGCCGGTGATGCCGGCCTTGACCACGCCGGCCAGCAGGGCGGTCATCGCCCCGCCGTGCACCGGGTAGGGGAAGATCTCCGGAAACGCCATGTACGGCCCGCCGGCCGGCACCAGCAGGTAACCGGCGAAGCCGATCAGGTACATCGTTGTCAGCCCGAGGAAAAAGGCCTTCGCCTCATGGCGGCGTCGATGCAGGCTGAACGCGAAGGCCGGCAGCAGCACCACGAAATAGAACAGGAAGTAGCCACCACTGAGCAGTTCCGACAGCCACGGTCGTTCCCAGCCGAGCAGGTGTTCGGGAAGACTCAGGCCACCCCACAGCTGCCGGTCCAGCGCCAGCAGGGCGGCATCGGCGGTATGGGCGATGAAGACCTCGCGGATCGCCTTGAACAAGGGAAAGATCAGCCAGCAGGCAACGAATTGCAGCGTGCCTTTCCAACTGGCCCAGCGACTTTCAGGCCAAGCGCATGTGGCTGCCAGCAACAGCAGCCAGGCCACGGCGCCCAGCAGGCTGGCCAGCCGCAGCTCGGCGTCGCCCATCCGCCAGGCACCGACACCGCCCAGCACCAGGATCAACAACAGCTCGGCCGCGAAGGCATGGCCGATCCATCGGTGCATTCGGGTCATCGTCATCGTGCATTCCGGTGCATGACGCGTGGCCAGCGCCACCAGCCGCATGCCGCTGCGAGCCACAGTGCGAGCAGCGGCAACGGCCACAGCGCGGTGGCCAGCAGCAGGCACGGCAGCCACACCAACGCTGCCGCCAACCCGCCGACGATGCGGAAGAAACTCACCGTGTTGCGTGCATCCGCCTTGCTGCCGGCAAATCGCCCGGCCAGCAGGACCGGCGCCGCGAGCAGGAGGAAGGCGCCGACCAGCAGCCAGTCCCACGGCCATCGGTGAACCTGTGGCACCGACGGCAATGGATGCAACCGCTGCGGGTGCTGCTGGGCGTCGATGAAGGCCAGCGCGTAGGACTCGCCCGCAGCCGCCCGCATCGCCGCATGGGCCTCGGCGGCGGCAAACGATGCGGGGTCGGCGCAGTTCACCGATACCGCATCCAGCGCGGCGGCGATCTCTGCGTGGATGCGCTGCTCCCAGGCGCGGTCGGTTTCATCGCTCTCGCGCGCAGGCAGTTTGACCGGAGCGCCGAGCAGGACCTCGGCGCGCGAGCGGAACCGGTCCGGCGCCTGGTAATGCAGGCCCAGCGGCAGCACTTCCAGCGACACGCCTTCGCTGATCAGCGTGCGCGCGATGCGCGCCGCGCCACGCTGATAAGGCAGTGGCTGCCAGCCCCATTCGCTGCTGCCTTCGGGAAAGATCGCCAGGTCGCCGCCGGCCCGCAGTTGCGCGCAGCCGGCGTCGACGGGATGCGAAAAGATGGCGCGCCGGACGCCGTGGCGTGCACGGTCCTTGTCGCGTACCACGGCGATGCCATCGAACATCCAGCGCAGCAATGGGTGCTGCAGCAACTGGATCGAGACCAGTCCCTGCACGCCGGGAAACGCCCGCAACACGAGGTAACCATCGACAGCACCATTGCGATGGCTGCTGACGATCAGCCTGCCACCGCGACGCGGCATCGGCCGCTGGTGGTTACCGACGATCCGGATGGGCTGGAAATAGAAGCCCCGCAGCAGCCAGGCCAGCAGCCGCACCGACCATCGCAGCCGCCGACCACCGGGCGGGAACGGCAGGGGAGGGTTGGCCGAGCGGGCTGACATCCCTGTTTCGTCATGGCTCATTCGCGGCAATGTAGCGGCAAGCACAAGCCCGCGTCACCTTGCGCCGGATGCACTTGCATGCGATCGGCGAATCTGTTCAAGTTCACCCATGCATTCCATTTCCGCCAGTCTCCCGATCCTCACCGCGCCTGCCGCGCGGGGCTTCGTGCTGGTCGGCAACAACAACAATCGCGCGAACAATAACGCCAACCGTTGGCGGGCCCGCGCGTAGCTTCAAGTCTCCACGAAAAATACGCGAAGAAGGCCCGCCACGTGCGGGCCTTCTTTGTTTTGAATCTTTGGTTTGTGCGCGGCTCCATCCGCGCAGAGCACAGCCGGCCATCCATGGCCGACTTTTCATCAAGAGCGGCATCAGAACCAGCGACCGAGGAATCCCCATCATGTGTTCGATATTCGGAATGTTCGACCTGCAGCCGGGCGATGACCTGGCCGCACTGCGCCGGCAGGCGCTGGAACTGTCGCAGCGCCAGCGCCATCGCGGGCCGGACTGGAGCGGGGTCTTCGTCGACGCCGGGGTGATCCTGGTGCACGAGCGCCTGGCCATCGTCGACCCGGCCAGCGGCGCACAACCGCTGCGTTCGCGCGACGGCGCGCTGGCGCTGGCGGTGAATGGCGAGATCTACAACCACCGCGAACTGCGCGCCGCCAGCGACTACGACTTCACCACCGGCTCGGATTGCGAGGTGATCAACGCCTTGTATCGCGAGCATGGCAGCGATTTCCTCGGCCGGCTAAACGGCATCTTCGCTTTTGCGTTGTGGGACGGCGCAGCGCAGCGCTACCTGATCGCCCGCGATCCGATCGGTGTCTGCCCGCTGTACTGGGGCCACGATGTGCAAGGCCGGCTGTGCGTGGCGTCGGAAATGAAGGCGCTGGTCGGCGTGTGTGCCGACGTGGCGCCATTCCCGCCCGGTCACCTTTACGACAGCATCAGTGGCGAGCTGCAGCTCTACTACAGCAGGCCATGGCGTGATTACGCGGCGAACCGCGGCCAGGATGTTCCGGCACCGGTCCTGCGCAAGGCCTTCGAACAGGCGGTGCATCGCCAGCTGATGACCGATGTGCCTTACGGTGTGCTGCTTTCCGGCGGCCTGGATTCCTCGCTGGTCGCCGCCTGCGCCGCCCAGTTCGCGCGCGAGCGGGTCGAGGACGACGATCGCAGCGAGGCGTGGTGGCCGCGCCTGCATTCGTTCGCGATCGGGCTGGACGGCTCGCCCGACCTGGCTGCGTCCCAGGTCGCCGCCGAGGCGCTGGGCACCGTGCACCACGGCTTCGTCTACACCTTCTGGGAGGGCCTGGACGCACTGCCCGAAGTCATCCGTCATATCGAGACCTACGACGTCACCACCATCCGCGCCGCCACGCCGATGTACCTGCTGGCGCGGCGGATCAAGGCGATGGGCGTGAAGATGGTGCTGTCGGGCGAGGGTTCGGACGAGATCTTCGGCGGCTACCTGTACTTCCACAAGGCGCCCTCGGCCGAGGCCTTCCACGAGGAAACCGTGCGCAAGCTCGACGCGCTGCACAGCTACGATTGCCTGCGCGCGAACAAGGCGATGATGGCGTGGGGCGTGGAGGCGCGCGTGCCGTTCCTCGACCTGGAGTTCATCGACGTGGCGATGGGCCTGGATGCGAAGCACAAGATGGCGGGGCAGGGACGCATCGAGAAGGCAGTGCTGCGCGAGGCATTCGAGGGTGCCCTGCCTGACGCGATCCTGTGGCGGCAGAAGGAGCAGTTCAGCGATGGCGTCGGCTATGGCTGGATCGACGGGCTGAAGGCGCACGCCGAGCAGGCGGTCAGCGACCGCGAGTTTGCTGCGGCCGCGGCGCGCTACCCGTTCAATACGCCAGCCACCAAGGAGGCATATTTCTACCGGCGCATCTTCGAACAGCACTTCCCCGGTGAGGCGTGTGCGGCGACGGTGCCCGGCGGCAAGTCGATCGCCTGCTCGTCACCGGCCGCGCTGGCCTGGGACCCGGCGTTCGCCCATGCCGCCGATCCGTCGGGTCGCGCGGTGCGGGACGTGCACCAGCAGGCACTGGCCTGACCGCGCGGTGATCCGCTCCGAACCGCTGCGCGTCCGTTCAGCTCAGTGTCGATCGGGGCGAAGCAACAGACAGCTATGGCGCGTGCGGAAATTGAAATAGAAGTCCATGTAGTTCAAGGCCGTGCTGCCCAGGATGTAGTGCCACGGCAGGCTGGCTTCCTTGAAAACGTCAAAGGTGACGGTGAATGGCTGCCCCGCAATGTCGACATCGGCGGTCGCCCGACTGACGCGCGCGGCATGTTGATGCGCGCTCATGTCACGGAGGTTCGTGCGTGAGCCCGGATTGCTGTGCAGTTCGTCGAGTGCGTACTGGTCGGCGGCCAGATAGGAGCTGCTGCCACTGTCGAGCAGGGTGGTGCGCCAGTGACCATCGATCGACACGGCGGCCACCACCCGCAGCCCGTTGCCCCATGGATCGCTGGCGATGAGCATGGGTTCCCTGCAGGCCGGGTCGCGATCGGCGCTTTCACCGACGGTGATGGCTGTTTCACTCAGGCGGAACTCGCCGAGCCGAAGCAGGAGGTCGATGCCGATGAGCCGATGGCTGCCGGGAGTTATGGTCACTGGCACGTTCAGCAAGGTCAGCTCGCCGATGTCGAGTCTGGCCAGGGTTCCGTAGCGGATCGGGATGTCGCGCGACAGAAATCCGCTTGCCTTGCCGGTCCGGCCCAGCATGGCGACGCCGAGCTCGCGTGCCGTGTCTTCGTCCAGCGTGAGAGCCGAACTGCCGGTGTCGATCAGCAGCCAGGTTTTCCTGCCGCGGCTTTCGGCCTCGACACTCGGCAACTTGCCCTGTCCGAGGCTGCGATGCACCGGAATGCTGAAGCTGTGCGAAGGCATGACCACCTGCAATTCCGGATCTTCCGCGTGGCTGGCAACGTAGCTTTTCATTTGATCGAGCTGGGCCTGCGGCAGCTTGCCCGCGAAGCGTCGCAGCATGTCCAGCTCGTCCGCGTTGGCCTGGCTTGCTCCCCGGGACAACCGCAGGTTGCCATTGGCCAATTTCGCGCAGAAGAAGGCGACTTCAGGTTGGCTGTCGATCAGGCTGCGCTCGCACAGGCGCGCGTCCTCGCTGGACTTGTCCAGATTGAAATGGATGCGTTCCAGCGCCATCGCGGCAAGCACGCGATGGGCCGGATCGTTCGACGTCTGGTACATGCGTGCCAGCGCAGGTACGTCGGCCTCAGCCAGCGCGTGTTCCACCTTGAGCATCGCCGCGACGTCGGAAGCCGTCACCGAAGGAGGGCTTCCGCGACGGGCCGGATGGGCGTTCAGCGGCCAGCAGATGCCGGCAAGGCTGCCAGCGAAGGCCGCCAAAAACATCCATGTTTTCATTGCGCAGGTTCCTTCATGTCACCGGATTGGCGCAGATTGTAGACCTCCCTGCGTACAGCCGCGGATGCTCTGCTAATATTGGGGGCTGTTTTCCCGCGATTTCCTACCATGATCGAAACCAATCCGATCCTCGCGCAGATTGCGGACCTCCGGGCCCGTGTCGAGTCGCTTCGGGGGTATCTTTGACTACGCTACAAAAAGCGAACGTCTGGAAGAAGTAACTCGCGAGCTGGAAAGTCCCACGGTGTGGGACGACCCGGCACGCGCGCAGGAGCTGGGCCGCGAACGCGCCCGACTCGACACCATCGTCAACGGCATCGACCGCATGACTGCCAGCCTCACCGATGCCGGCGAGTTGCTGGAGATGGCCATGGCCGACAGCGACGACGACACCGCGCAATCGGTGATCGACGATCTGGCCAAGGTGGAAGCCGAGGTTGGCAAACTTGAATTCCAGCGCATGTTCTCCGGCAAGATGGACGCGACCAACGCGTTCGTCGACATCCAGGCCGGCGCCGGCGGTACCGAGGCGCAGGACTGGGCCGAAATGCTGCTGCGCATGTACCTGCGCTGGTGTGAAAGCCGCGGCTGGAAGACCGAGCTGATGGAAGTCTCCGGCGGCGACGTGGCCGGCATCAAGTCCGCCACGTTCCGCGTCGAGGGCGACTACGCCTACGGTTGGCTGAAGACCGAGATCGGCGTGCACCGGCTGGTGCGCAAGTCACCGTTCGATTCGGACAACCGTCGGCACACCAGCTTCACCTCGGTGTTCGTGTCGCCGGAAGTCGATGACGACATCGAGATCGATATCAACCCGGCCGACCTGCGCACGGACGTCTATCGTTCGTCGGGTGCCGGTGGCCAGCACGTCAACAAGACCGAGTCGGCGGTGCGCATCACGCATATCCCGACCAATACCGTGGTGGCCTGCCAGACCGGCCGCAGCCAGCACCAGAACCGCGACACGGCGATGAAGATGCTGGCCGCCAAGCTGTACGAACTGGAGGTGCAGAAGCGCAATGTCGAAAAGGACGCGCTGGAAGCGACCAAGTCCGACATCGGCTGGGGTAGCCAGATCCGCAACTACGTGCTGGACCAGAGCCGCATCAAGGATCTGCGCACCGGCATCGAACGCACCGATACCCAGAAAGTGCTCGACGGCGACATCGACGACTTCATCGAAGCCAGCCTGAAATCCGGTCTCGAGGCCGGTTCCAAGCGCATCGACGCGTGACGCCTGATTCCTTCCGCTCCGCTCACTGACGAGGTGGCCCGCATGAACAGCAAGAAGACCTGCGCAATCCTGATCGCCTCTGCCGCGCTGATTGCGTTCGGCGCACTGGCGCAGTCGCAGCAAGGCGGCGCCGGCCAGAGCATCAAGCAGGATGCCAAGACCATCGGCCACGGCGTCGCCGACGGCGCCCGCGATGTCGGCCACGCGACCAAACACGTCGCCGGGAAGGTCGGTCACGGTGCGAAGGAAGCCGGCACCGGCATCGGCCATGGCGCGAAGAAGGCCGGTGTCGCCATCGGCCATGGTGCGCGCGAAGGCTGGGACGCGACGAAGCATGCGGTCAAGCACGTGTTCGGCAAGGACGATTGACGCGCGACGCCATCGCGGAGACATGCCGGTACGCATCAGTTTGGCAACCAGACGATAGACAAAGAGGCGCCCGCCAACCGGCGTGAGCGCAGGCAGCAATGGAATCCCCATGAGTGAAACGACCGATACCCTTCCCATCGACGAGAACCGGCTGATTGCCGAGCGTCGAGAGAAATTGACGGCGCTGCGCGGGCAGGGCATCGCGTTTCCCAACGACTTCAAGGTCGACAGTTTCGCCGGTGACCTGCAGGCCGAGTTTGCCGACCGGGACGTCCAGACGGTCGAAGCCATCGAGGCTGCCGCGCGTCGAGTGAAGATGGCCGGTCGCATCGTGCTGAAACGCGTGCAGGGCAAGGTCAGCTTCGTGCAACTGCAGGATTTCAGCGGGCGCATCCAGCTGTTCATTCACCAGGGCACGCTGGGCGAGACCTACGAAGCCTTCAAGGGCTGGGACATGGGCGACATCGTGGGCGCCGAAGGCGTGCTGATGCGCACCAAGACCGGCGAGCTGTCGGTTCGCGTCGATGCGCTGCGCCTGCTGACCAAGAGCCTGCGTCCGCTGCCGGACAAGCACCACGGCATGGCCGACGTGGAGCAGCGCTATCGCCAGCGCTACGTCGACCTGATCGTCACCGAGGAGGCGCGCCGCACTTTCATGCTGCGCTCGAAGATCATCGGATACATGCGCCAATGGCTGGAAGCACCATCGCGCCGCTTCATGGAAGTGGAGACGCCGATGATGCACATCATCCCCGGTGGCGCCACGGCCAAGCCGTTCGTCACCCATCACAACGCGCTGGATCTGGACCTGTACCTGCGCGTGGCGCCGGAGCTGTATCTGAAGCGGCTGGTGGTCGGCGGCTTCGACCGTGTCTACGAGATCAACCGCAACTTCCGCAACGAGGGCGTGTCGACCCGGCACAACCCCGAGTTCACCATGCTGGAGCTGTACCAGGCTTACGCGACGTATCACGAAATCATGGACCTCACCGAGGCGGTGATCCGCGATACCGCGCAGGCCGTGCTGGGCACCACGCAGCTGACCTGGGATGGCGCTGAAATCGATGTCGGCCCGGCGTTCCGCCGCTGGCGCATGGAAGACGCGGTGCTGGAACACAATCCCGAGATCAAGCGCGAGGAACTGCGCGACCGCAAGGCGATGGCCGTGTACGCCAAGCGCGTCGGCGCACAGGTCAAGCCCGGCTACGGCTGGGGCAAGCTGCTGCTGGAAATCTTCGAGCACACCGTCGAGCACACCCTGATCCAGCCGACCTTCATCACCGACCATCCGGTCGAGGTGTCGCCGCTGGCGCGCGAGAGCGATACCGACAAGGGCATCACCGATCGCTTCGAGCTGTTCGTCAACGGCAAGGAACTGGCGAACGGCTTTTCCGAACTGAACGATCCGGAAGACCAGGCCGCACGCTTCCAGGCCCAGGTCGACGCCAAGGACGCCGGCGACGACGAGGCCATGCATTTCGATGCCGACTACATCCGCGCACTGGAAGTGGGCCTGCCGCCCACCGGTGGCCTCGGCATCGGCATCGACCGCCTGGTGATGCTGCTGACCGGCTCGTCCTCGATCCGCGACGTGCTGCTGTTCCCCTACATGCGGCCCGAAGCCTGAGCATGGCCGCGCCCGCGCTGCAGGACCTGGCCGCACCCGACGGCGTCTGCTACGGCTGCGGCAGCGCTCATCCGCATGGCTTGCACATCAAGAGTCACTGGCATGAGGATGGCGTGCATGTGGTTTCGACCCACCGGCCTGATGCCGACTTTCATGGCTGGCCGGGGCTGGTCTACGGCGGCCTGATCGCGATGCTGGTGGACTGCCATTCCAACTGGACGGCGATGGCGTACCACTACCGGGCGGAAGCGCGTGCGCCGGACAGCAAGCCGCGCATCGACTGCGTCACCGGCAGCCTGGGCATCAAGTTCCTCAAGCCCACCCCGATGGGCGTGCCGCTGACGCTGAAGGCACGTGTCGATGGCGAAGTCGGCCGCAAGACCCGCGTGCTGTGCGAGGTGCATGCAGGCGACGTGCTCACCGCGCTGGGCGACTCGATCTTCGTGCGTGTCGATACCGTCCAATTGGCCGAGTCCGCGCACTACGGGTGAGCTAAACTTGCGGATTCCCTCGTTTCCGGAGCCTGCATCATGTGGTTTGCCATCATCGCTACCGACGTTGCCGATTCGCTGGAGAAGCGCAAAGGCGCCCGGCCTGCGCATATCGCACGACTGCAGGCCCTGCTGGAAGCTGGCAGGCTGTTCGTCGCCGGCGCTTTCCCGGCGATCGAGGCGGAAGATCCGGGCCCGGCCGGCTTCACCGGCAGCATGATCGTGGCCGAATTCCAGTCGCTGGCCGAGGCGCGGACGTGGGCCGACGCCGATCCGTACGTGGCCGCCGGCGTCTACGCCGAGGTGCAGATCAAGCCGTTCCGCAAGGCCTTGCCGGCGTGAGCGAGGCGATGCTCGAGCAGATCCGCCAGCGCCTGACCCAGGCATTGGCGCCGACCGCACTGGAAGTCATCGACGAAGGCCACCTGCATGCCGGTCATGCGGGCGAGGGCAGGGGCCACTTCCATGTGCGCATCGCCAGCGCAGCGTTTGCCGGGCAGTTGCCGCTCCGCCGCCATCGGATGGTTTATGCGGCGCTAGACGGGCTGATGGACAACGGCATTCATGCGCTTTCGATCAATGCCACGGAAAACTGAACACTGTCATATGGTTGCATGAGGTTATTCATTCATTACCTCACGCAACAATGCATTGCGGCACTGTCCCGCCTTTGGCACAGTGCCTTGTCGCCCGGCTGTACGGGCCTTATCGCTGACCCGTTGAAAACCGCATGCGCCTGAGCACCATCAAACTCGCCGGCTTCAAGTCCTTCGTGGACCCGACCACCCTGCACCTGCCCAGCAACATGATCGGCGTGGTGGGCCCCAACGGCTGCGGCAAATCCAACATCATCGACGCGATCCGCTGGGTGATGGGCGAGAGTGCGGCCAGTCGCTTGCGCGGTGACTCGCTGACCGACGTGATCTTCTCCGGTTCCAACACGCGCAAGCCGGTGGGGCAGGCGACCGTCGAGCTGATCTTCGACAACGCCGATGGCTCGGTGCAGGGCGAGTACGGCCAGTACGCGGAGATATCGGTCAAGCGCCAGGTCACTCGCGACGGCCAGTCCGCCTATTACCTCAACGGTGCGCGTTGCCGCCGACGCGACATCACCGACCTGTTTCTCGGCACCGGCCTGGGGCCGCGCAGCTACTCGATCATCGAGCAGGGCATGATCAGCCAGATCATCGAGGCGCATCCGGAAGAACTGCGCACGCATCTGGAGGAAGCCGCCGGCATCTCCAAATACAAGGAGCGGCGCAAGGAAACCGAAAGCCGGATCAAGGCCACCCGCGAAAACCTCGACCGCGTACGCGATGTGCGCGACGAGGTCGACAAGCAGCTCGAACACCTCAATCGCCAGGCGCGTGCCGCCGAGCGCTGGAAACTGCTGAAAGAAGAACAGACCCGCAAGGACGCCGAACTGCGCGCGCTGGAATACCGCGGCCTGAAAAGTCAGCACGAAGGCGAAGGGCAGGGCCTGTCCGCCGCCGAGATCGAGATCGAGAAGCAGCTGGCCGGCCAGCGCCAGATCGAGGCGCAGCTGGAAAGCGTGCGCGAACGTCATGCCGATGCCAGCGAGCACCTGAGCGCGGTACAGGCCGACGTCTACAAGGTCGGCGCCGAGATCGCCCGCGTCGAGCAGCAGGTCCGCTACAACAAGGAAACCGCCGAGCGCCTGCAGCGCGCGCATGGCGATGCCGCGCGCGAACATGCAGAACTGGCCGCGCATATCGCTACCGACGGCGAGCAGATCGCGGCGCTGCGCCTGGCGCTGGCCGAAGGCGAACCGAAACTCGAAGCACTGCAGCAGTTGCAGGACGATACCGGCGAAGCCCAGCGCAGCACCGAGGCCAAGCTGGCCGACTGGCAGCAACGCTGGGATGGCCACACCCGCAACGCTGGTGAATCGAACCGCGCGGCCGAGGTGGAACGGACCAAGCTCAACTATCTCGATCGCCAGGCGATCGACTTGGCGCGCCGGCGCGAGGTGCTGGAAACGGAGCAGAAAGCCACCGACGTGGCCGCGCTGGATGCCGCCGGCGAACAGCTCACCGAAGAACACGAAACCCAGCGCGAACGCGTCGAGACGCTGGGCAGCCTGCTGGACCAGCACAAGGCCAGTCACGAGAAAGTGCTGGAAGACGAACGCCAGGTGCAGTCGGCGCTGAACGAGGCGCGCCAGCAGTTGCAGTCGGCGCGCGGTCGGCATGCGTCGCTGGAGGCGCTGCAGCACGCGGCGCTTGGCCAGGAAGAGAGCGCTGCCAGCAGTTGGCTGGAGCGGCTTGGCCTGGACCGCTCGCGTCGCCTTGGCGAATCGCTGCAGGTCGAGGCCGGTTGGGAAACCGCGGTGGAGACCGCGCTCAGCGGCTTCCTGGACAGCGTGCTGGTGGACGGCGCGCATGCGCTCGCCGCCGAATTCCACGCACTCGACAATGCCGATGTGGCCTTGCTGGATGGCGGCGAGGGCGGTGCGAATACCGCTGGCACGCTGGCGGCGCACGTGCGCGGACCGGCGGCAGCCATGGCGATTCTTGGCCACGTATTGACGGCAACCTCGCTGGACGAGGCGCATCAGCGCGTCGCCTCACTGGCCGCGCTGGCGCCCTACCAGTCGGTGATCACGCCGGCCGGCGAATGGCTGGGCCCGGGCTGGGCGCGTGTGCGCCGCGCGCAGGGCAGCCAGGTGGGCGTGCTGGCGCGCGAGCGCGAGCTGCGCACGCTGGCCGGGCAGATCGCCATGCTGGAAGCGCAACTGGAGGAAGCCAGCGAACAGCTGGAGACGTTGCGCACCAGCAAGTTCGAAACCGAGCGCTCCCGAGACGACGCCCAGCGCGAGCTGTACAACGCCCATCGTCGGCAGTCCGAGCTGGCCGGCCAGTTGCAGAGCCATCGCGGCAAGCTGGAAACCGCCCGTGCCCGGGCCGAGAAGGTCAACGGCGAGCTGGCCGACCTGGCGCGGCAGATCGACGAGTTGCAAAGCCAGACCCGCGAGGCGCGTGCGCGGCTGGATGAGTCGGTCGGCCTGATGGGCGACCTGGAAGACCAGCGCCGCGAGCTGGAGAACGAGCGGCGCGCGCTGCTCGAAGCTCGCGAAGAGGCACGCATGAATGCACGCGAGGCGGCCGAGCAGGCGCATTCGCTGGCGTTGGCGCTGGAGTCGAAGCGTTCCTCGCTGAGTTCGCTGGAGCAGGCGCTGGGCCGCATGGATGCCCAACTGCGCCAGATCGAGGCACGGCGCAACGAGATCACCGAACAACTTGCCGCCGGCTCCGATCCCATCGCCGAACTCGAGGCGGAGCGACAGGCCTATCTGGATCAGCGCCTGCTGGTCGACAAGCAGTTGGTCGAGGCGCGCCGCGCGCTGGAAGACTGCGATATCGAATTTCGCAAGCTGGAGCAACAGCGGCACCTGGCCGAACAGGGCCTGGCCAACCTGCGCGAAGGCCTGTCGCAGAAGCGGCTGGCCGCGCAGGCCTTGCAACTGCGCGCCGATCAACTGGCCGAGGCGATCGCCGCCTCCGGACTGGAACTGGAAACCCTGCTTGCCGAACTTGCGCCGGATATCGACGCGGAGCAGTGGCGTGTCCAACTCAGCGAGATTGGCCAGAAGATCGCCAGGCTGGAGCCGGTGAATCTCGCCGCGATCCAGGAACACGCCGAACAGAGCGAGCGCAAGACCTATCTGGACAACCAGCTGGCCGACCTGGTCAGCGCGCTGGAAACGCTGGAAGGCGCGATCAAGAAGATCGATCGCGAGACCCGCCAGCGTTTCAAGGAGACCTTCGACAAGGTCAACGCTGGCGTGCAGGAGTTGTTCCCGCGCCTGTTCGGCGGTGGCCATGCCTATCTGGAGCTGACCGGCGACGACCTGCTGAACACCGGCGTGACGATCATGGCGCGCCCGCCCGGCAAGCGGCCGTCCAATATCTCGCTGCTGTCCGGCGGCGAGAAGGCATTGACGGCAGTGGCGCTGGTGTTCGCGATCTTCGGCCTGAATCCCGCGCCGTTCTGCCTGCTGGACGAGGTCGATGCGCCACTGGATGAAGCCAATGTCGGCCGCTTCTCCAGCCTGGTGCGCGAGATGAGCGAACAGGTGCAATTCATTTTCATCAGCCACAACAAGGCCACCATGGAAGCGGCAACCCAGCTCTGCGGCGTTACCATGCGCGAGCCTGGCGTGTCGCGACTGGTGCAGGTGGATCTGGCCGAAGCGGCTAAACTGGCAGGCGCTGCCTGAGGAACCTCATGATGACGTTGCAACCCGTGCTCGCCTTTGCCTGGAATCCGGCCGTCGGCATTCCGATGTTGATCGTCGGCCTCATCGCGTTGGCACTGCTGTGGCTGTTCGGCCAGCCGAAGAAGGAGCAGGGCAAGCGACGCATCGTGCCCGGTCCGCATGCCGGCGAACGACGTGAGCCGACCCTTGGCGAGCCCGATACCCAGCCGATCGACGATTTCTTTGCCGGCGAAGCCCGGCCGCAGCAAGGTGAGCTGGAAGTCGGCCTGCGCGAGGAACTGGAGCGCCTGGGTGCCACCCTTTCCGGCGAACGCGGCAGGGAGTCCACGGCGGCAGCTTCGCCAAAATCGTCAAGGACCCGGCAGCAGCCCAAGCTGGCCGATCACGTGGCTTCGATCATCGATGCCTTGCGTGCGCCCAGTACCGTGCAAACGGCGACGACGGATGCGACCGTTCCGGCCGAGGGACCGGTCGTGGCGGATTCAGCCGCAGCCGCTGCGCCGGGTGGCGTGCCGCAACGCTCGGACCTGGGGCGACGTCCGCCGCAATTGCCGGTGGAGCGGATCGTCACCTTGTTCGTGGTGGCCCGCGAAGGCGAGCGTTTCCACGGGCCGGATCTGGTGGTGGCCGCGGAAAAGGCGGGCCTGGAATTCGGTGACATGGGCATCTATCACCGGCTGGTCGACGGCAAGCGCGAGCTGGGACCGATCTTCAGCGTGGCCAACATGCTCAAGCCGGGCAACTTCAACCTCGCCCGACTCGAGGACCTGAACACCCCGGGGGTGAGCTTCTTCATGACCTTGCCGGCGCCGCTGCCGGCGCTGGATGCGTGGGACACCATGCTGCCCACCGCGCAGCGGCTGGCCGAATTGCTGGATGGTCACGTGCTCGACGAAGAACGCAACGCGCTGGGCCGTCAGGGCATCGCGCACATCCGCGACCAGCTCCGCGGATGGGACCGCGACCACGAAGGCAAGGAAATCATCTTCGGGCGCTGAGGCTTTTCAACCGGTCGTGTTGCGCCTTGGCAGCTTCCAGTCCGGGCGGATGAAGTGGCAGGTATACCCCTGCGGATACCGCTCCAGATAGTCCTGGTGCTCCGGCTCGGCTTCCCAGAAGTCGCCTGCCGGCGCCACCTCCGTCACTACCTTGCCCGGCCACAGGCCGGAGGCATTGACGTCGGCGATGGTGTCCTCGGCCACCAGCCGCTGCTGCTCGGAGGTGTAGAAGATCGCCGAGCGGTACGATTCGCCCCGATCGTTGCCCTGGCGATTGAGTGTCGAGGGGTCATGAATCTGGAAGAAAAATTCCAGCAGCGTGCGATAGCTGGTCCGCGAAGGATCGAACACGATCTCGATCGCCTCGGCGTGGCTTCCATGATTTCGGTACGTCGCGTTCGGCACGTCGCCGCCGCTGTAGCCGACCCGCGTGGAAAGCACGCCTTCCTGCCGGCGAATCAGCTCCTGCATGCCCCAGAAGCAACCTCCGGCCAGTACGCCACGTTCGGTGGTCATCGCACGTCCTCCACCTGGTCAAGCCAGGCGCCATAACCTTGCGCAGCCATGTCGTCGCGATGAACGAAGCGCAGCGAGGCGGAATTGATGCAATAGCGCAGGCCACCGCGATCCTTCGGGCCATCCGAAAAGACGTGTCCAAGATGACTGTCGCCATGCGCCGAACGCACCTCGGTGCGGATCATGCCATGGGTACTGTCGCGCAGCTCATTCACGTGCGCCGGTTCGATCGGCTTGGTGAAACTCGGCCAGCCGCAGCCCGATTCGAACTTGTCCGACGACGCAAACAGCGGTTCGCCCGAGACCACATCGACATAGATGCCTGGCTCCTTGTTGTGCAGGTATTCACCGGTGCCAGGGCGCTCGGTGCCGCTTTCCTGGGTGACCCGGTGCTGTTCGGGAGTCAGCCGCGAAAGCGCTTCGGGGGTTCGGGTGTAGCTGGACATGTCCGGATTCCTCCAAGGGGCGGTTCGCCACAAGATGGCTCTTGTCGCGTCCTTATCAAGTGGCGATGAGAGCCGCGCAGGCATTTCGGCGGATGGCGGGCGGTTCACTCCGCAAGACGTCCCGCCATGCCATCGAGGCTCTGCCTGACGGTATCGATACCCTCCCAGGGGTCGGAGCGCAGGCGTGCCAGGCGCTTGGGAGCCGACCGGATAGTGAAGTCGTGTCCGCTGCGCAGCTTGCCCAGTTCGTTCCAGCGCAAGGGCATGGCCACCGGAGCGCCCGGTCGGGCCCGCAGCGAGTACGAGGCCACGCTGGTGGCACCGCGGCTGTTGCGCAGATAGTCGACATAGATCTTTCCGCCGCGCCCGGCCTTGCTGGCGATGGCGACGAATTCCAGCGGATGCGCCTGGGCCAGGCTCTCGGCAAACGCGTGGGCGAAATCCCTGGCCTGCGGCCAGCAGCAAGCGGGATTCAAGGGCACCACGACATGCAGGCCCTTGCCGCCGGTGGTGCGCAGGAAGGACGCCAGTCCGAGCCGGGACAGCAGCTTGCGCAGCAGGCGCGCCGCGGCGACCATTCTTGGCCACGCCACATCCGGGCCGGGGTCGAGATCGAACACCAGGCGATCGGCTCGGTCAGGCTGCGCAATGGTCGCGCCCCACGGATGGAACTCGATCGCCCCGAACTGCACCAGCTCGATCACCGAATCGGCATCCAGCGGGTAGATGTAGGTTGCCTGCGCGCCGGATTCCTCTTTCAGCCTCTTGCTGCCCACGTGTTTCAGGCCATGGATCATGTGTTTCTGGAAGAAGCACGCCTTGGCCGTGCCCTCGGGACAACGGATCACCGACATGGGCCGGTTGGCAATTCCCGGCAGCAGCCACTTCATCACGCTGCGGTAATAGTCCGCGACGTCCTGCTTGGTGAAACCGTCCTCGGCGAATGCCACCCGATCAGGATGGGTGATGCGGATGGACGCCGCGCCGCCGGCAGCTCTTGCCGGCTCGCTGGCGGGTGCGCGATCGGAATCGGCGAGGTCGCGAACGGACTTGTCGGTACGCATGGTTTTCAGACTCGGTTGGCGCAACAGACGGTGATTGCCGATCCCGCGGTAATACACCTCGACCACGGTTTTTGGCACTACCCAGCGCGCGTCGCGCAGCAGCGGGTCGACCTCGGCCAGCGTGACCATCGGCCGGCGGCTGCTCTTGCCGGCGAGGCTGCTGGCGAGCTCGCGCAATTGATCGTCGCTGAAGCCGGTGCCGACGCGACCGGCGTAGATCCAGCCCGATTTCCGCGCGGGATCGGGCCTGGCCAGCAACAGCGAGCCCAGGCCCTGACGACTGCTTTTCGGCAGCGTGTATCCGACCACGGCGAACTCGTCGCTTTCCAGCCGCTTGATCTTCAGCCAGTCGCCACTGCGGCCAGCGCGATACGGCGAATCGATGCGCTTGGAGATGATGCCTTCCCATTGCTGTTCCAGCGCCATCGCGAAGGCGGCCTCGCCGTTGCCGATGGCATGCGTGCTCAGCGCCAGATGCCCGGGTACGTGTTCCAGCACGGTCTGCAGAAGTTGCTTGCGTTCGATCAGCGGCACCCGGGAAAGATCGCTGCCCTCCAGATGGACCAGATCGAACAGCATGTAGACGAGCGGGTGCATGGCTTCGCCGGAGAGCGTCTTTTGCAAGCTGTTGAAGTCGCTGCGTCCCTGGCTGTCCATGGCCACCAGTTCGCCGTCGAGGCGCGCCGACCACAATCCCAGCGCCTGCAGTGACTGCACGACATCGGGAAGGCGCTCGTTCCACGACAGCGCGTTGCGCGACCACAGTTGCACCTCGCCGTCGGCGATGACGCCGAGGATGCGGTAGCCGTCCCACTTCACTTCATGCAGCCAATCGTCACCAGCCGGCGGGTGTTCACGCAGTTGCGCCAGCTCGGGCTTGAAGCACTGTGCATCAATTTTCGCCTTGCGCGCACCCTCCAGCGCGGCGGCCCGGCGCGCCAGTTGCGCACGCGGCACCTGGGGCGGACCGGGCAACGATCTGTGCCGGTTGGTGGCTTTGCTTGCCGCCGCCTTTGTCGTCGTTGATTTCGCTGCCTTGCGCGTACTGCGCTTCATGCTGGCGTCCAGCAGGTCGTCGGCTTCCACATCGCCGGCATACGCATCCTTGGCCTTGATCAGGAACCAGGCCGGCTGGCGTTCCTTGCGCCCGCTGCGCACCAGGTGCCAGCCGCCCTTGAGGCGCTTGCCAAACAGCTCGAAACGCAGGTGGCCCTTGTGCAACTGGGCCTCGGCGTCGCCTGCGGTGGTCCACACCCCGCTGTCGAACTGGTCGACATGTCCCTTGCCGTAGCCGTGCTCGATGTCGCCCTCGAAGGCGGCGTAGGAAAGCGGGTGGTCTTCGACCTCCACCGCCAGGCGCTTCGCTGCCGGATCGTAGCTCGGTCCCTTGGGCACGGCCCAGCTCTTCAAGGTGTCACCCACCTGCAGCCGAAAGTCGAAGTGCCTGCTGCTGGCGTGATGCAGCTGTACCACGAAGATCGCGCGACCGCTCGCGGGTATGGCGCCTTCCCCTGCCGGCTCGGAGGTTTTCGAGAAGTCGCGTTTGCGACGGTATTCGTTGAGGGAGCTCATGGTCCTCGCCTGCTCGGCTGCACGTGGAACACCGCGCACGCTATCGGCCATGTCGTGCTTGCTCAGTGAAGTTGACGGCCCCTCCACGAAGGGCAGGGAATAGTCGGCGGGAGTCGGGCGCGCGGGTTCAGTCGGAATCCTCAGCGATGGCAGGCCCCCGACCCAAGCAAGGCAAACCGGCTTCCTCGGAGAACCGTCATGGCGCGTCCCATCTGGACTGGCACACTATCCTTCGGCCTGCTCAACGTTCCGGTGTCGCTGATGTCGGGCGAACGCAGCGTGGATCTGCATTTCCGCATGCTGGACAGCCGCAGCAAGACACCGGTGCGTTACGAACGGGTCAATGCCGAAACCGGCGAGGAGGTGCCGTGGAAGGAGATCGTCAAGGCCTTCGAGTACGCCAAGGGCAGTTATGTCGTGCTGGATCCGGAAGACATCAAGTCGGCCGCGCCGGAAAGTCACGAGACCGTGGAGGTCAACACCTTCGTCGACGCCGAGGCAATCGCACCGGAATACTTCGAAAAGCCCTATTTCCTCGTGCCGGGAAAGAAGGCCGAGAAGGGCTATGTGCTGTTGCGCGAAACGCTCAAGCGCAGCGGCAAGATCGGCATTGCCCGCGTGGTGATCCGCACGCGCGAGTACCTCTGCGCCGTGATGCCGCGTGACAACGCACTGATGCTGATGTTGCTGCGCTATCCGCAGGAACTGGTGGACGCCGACGAATACAGGATTCCGCAGGGCGCGCCGTCTTCCTACCGGATTTCCCCGAAGGAGATCCGGATGGCCGAGCAACTCATCGACTCGATGAGTGATCAATGGAGGCCGGGCGACTACCGCGACGAGTTCCGCGACAGATTGCGCAAGGTGATCGAAAAGCGCCTGAAGTCGAAGGGCATGGTCACGCCACCGGACAGCGACGATCTGGAGATGCCGGAAAACGCCAGCACCAATGTGGTGGACTTCATGGCGCTGCTGCAGAAGAGCCTGGCCAGCAAGCAACGCACGCCGGCGAAGAAGGCGGCCGCCAGCAAGGCGAGCGGGAAGGCGTCGAAAAAGCCGGCGGCCAAGCGTACTTCGGCAGACAAGCCGAAGCCCGCGCGCAAGCCGGAAAAAAAGGGAACCGCACGCAAGACCGGTTGATGACGGGACCACCCAAACCGTAGCGGAAGCCGTGGCGGACGCGAGTCCGCCACGGCTTGATCAATGCTGTTCGGCCCGTTGCAGCGCTTCCGCCACCACGCAATCGGAATGCCCGCACTGGCACGCGTGATCGACCTGGCTGCCTTGCTGTTGCCGGCAGGAGTCGCTGCAACAGTCGCCGGCGTGATCGACCTTGCAGCCGCAGGGGGCGTGTGCACAGGGTTGGTCGGGGATGGCATTCATGCGTAGTCTCCTCAGCAATCGGCGGGGAAAGGCAGTGTGCTGCCGACCTGCTGCAAGCCGCGTGAAGAAACTCCCGCAAGCCTTGAAATTCCGGATGTTCTTGCGGGCACCGGATTTTCACGCAGACGGTGATCCACTCAACGGGTCAATCAAGCTGGAGCCGAGTGATGTCTCATCCGATAGAGCGTCGCGGACAACACACTGACATCGCCCCCGACCGGGCAGGGGGGGGAACCGCAGCCAGCCCATCGCGTCGAACCTTCCTGAGGGCCGCGGCGATGGCCGTGCCGGCAACGGTCATGGCAGGGTGCGCCACCGGTGGACGTGGCATGAGCAACGCGCCAGTCTATTTCAGCAGCAACGAGGCATCCTTCATCGACGCCGCGACGCAACGGTTGATTCCCGCCGATGCATTGGGGGTGGGCGCGAACGAGGCGGGCATCACCCATTTCATCGACTTGCAACTGGCCGGCGCGTATGGCCGCGCCGAACGCTGGTACATGCGTGGCCCGTGGCCGACAGGTACCGACGAGCAGGGCTTCCAGCTGAAATACACGCCGGCGGAAATCTACCGCAAGGCGATCCCCGGCATCGATGTGCATTGCCAAAAGCTGCATGGGAAATCGTTTGTGCAGTTGTCGGCAGACCAGCAGGACGAGGTACTGCACACACTTGAGGAGGGCAAGGTCGACCTGGGCGAGATCCCGTCCAAGACCTTCTTCGCGCTGCTCTGGCAGAACACCCAGGAAGGTTATCTGGCCGATCCCGCGTATGGCGGCAATCGCGATTTCGCAGGTTGGAAGCTGGTGGGCTTTCCCGGGCCCCGCTACAACTACGTCGAGGAAATCGGCAAGTTCGGCCAGCCCTATGCGCAGCCATTTGTGAGCCTGATCGGGCGCGATCCGGGTGCCCGGCTGAAGGGGAACCGCTGATGGCCAGACGCATGCCACCCGTCGATGTGGTGCTGGTCGGCTTCGGCTGGACGGCCGCCATCATCGCGCAGGAACTCACCGATGCCGGCATGCAGGTGCTGGCGCTGGAACGCGGCGAGTTCCGCGACACCGTGCCCGACTTCGCCACCACCACCACCCAGGATGAACTGCGCTACGCGGTACGCAAGCAGATCTTCGAATCGCCCGAACGCGAAACGCTGACGTTTCGCAACACGGCGGCCCAGACGGCTTTGCCGATGCGTCACCTCGGGTCGTTCCTTCCGGCTGCCGGCGTCGGCGGTGCGGGGGTGCACTGGAACGGTCAGTGCTGGCGCTTCCTGCCGCAGGACTTCGAGATACGCACGCATACCGAACAGCGCTACGGCAAGAATTTCATCCCGGGCAACATGAACCTGCAGGACTGGGGTGTCACTTACGACGAACTGGAACCGCATTACGACCGCTTCGAGTATCTGTGCGGCGTATCCGGCCTGGCCGGCAATATCGGCGGACAGAAGCAACCCGGCGGCAACCCGTTCGAGGGTGCGCGGCAACGAGGCTATCCCTTGCCGCCGCTCGCTCGCAGCGCGTCGACCACCTTGTTCGACAAGGCAGCGCGCGAAGTCGGCTTCGATTCCTTCCCTTGCCCGGCGGCGAATGCGTCCCGCCCGTACCGCAATCCGCTTGGTGTGCAGATGGGGCAATGCACGTATTGCGGCTATTGCGAGTGGTTCGGTTGTGGCAACTATTCGAAGGCCAGCCCGCAGACGACGATCCTTCCGGTGCTGCTTAAGAAGGACAACTTCAGCTTTCGCACCCGCTGCAACGTCACTCGCGTCAACACCGATGGCACCGGCAAGAAAGCCACTGGTGTCACCTATGTCGATGTCGATGGCAACGAGATAGAGCAGCCCGCCGCCATGGTGGTGCTGTGCGCATTCGCGCAGCACAACGTGCACTTGTTGCTGCTCTCGAAAATCGGCGTGCCGTACGATCCGGTCACGGGGCAGGGTGTGGTGGGTCGCAACTACGCCTACCAGATCACCTCGTCAGTGGATGTGTTCCAGAAGGAGATCCTGAACCCCTTCATGGGCGCCGGTGCGCTGGGCCAGGCCGTGGACAATTTCAATGGCGACAACTTCGATCACGGCCCGCTGGGTTTTGTCGGCGGCGGTTACATCGCCCTGTGGAACACCGGTGGCCGACCGATCCTGCAGCATCATCTTCCTGCCGACGCGCCGAACTGGGGCAGTGGCTGGAAGAAGGCGATGCACGAGAACTATCTGACCAGCACATCGATTGCCACCCACGGCAGCGTGATGAGCTATCGCGAGAACTATCTCGATCTCGACCCCACCTACAAGGACATCTACGGCAATCCGCTGCTGCGTCTGACCTTCGATTTCCAGCCGAACGAGCACGCCATGTCGGACTACGTGACCGATCAGGCGGCCAGGATTGCCCAGGCGATTCCCGGCGCCACCCATCACGTGAAGAAGCGCGAAGGTCACTATTCGATCGTGCCGTACCAGACCACGCACAATACCGGCGGCGCGGTGATGGGGACCGACCCGAAAACCAGCGTGGTGAATCGCTACCTGCAATCGTGGGATGTACCAAACCTGTTCGTGATGGGTTCGAGTGTCTTTCCGCAGAACGCCGGCTACAACCCCACCGGCACGGTCGGCGCGCTGACGTACTGGTCGGCCGAGGCGATGAAGCGCTACCTGAAGCATCCCGGCCCGCTGGTGACGACATGAGCGGGCGACTCCCGCTGGCGTTGCTCGTCCTGGCCAGCCTCGCCGGTGCCACGGGGCTGGCCGCGTCGGCATCCGATACCGCGCGCACCAGTCCCGGCCCGCAAGCTTCGGTCGAACATGGCCGCTATCTGGTGCGCGCCGGCGATTGCATGGCCTGTCATACGGCCGATGGCGGTGCCGCGTTCGCGGGCGGCCGTGCCGTCCCCACGCCGTTCGGGGTCATCTATTCGACCAACATCACGCCGGATCGCAGTACCGGCGTCGGAGGCTGGAGCGGGGACGACTTCTATCGCGCCATGCATGAAGGCATCGCGCGCGATGGTCACCACCTGTACCCGGCATTTCCCTATCCATGGTTCACCCGGATCAGCCGCGATGACGTGCGCGACATCAAGGCCTATCTGGATACCCGCGAACCGGTGCATCAGGTCAACCGGCCGAACAAGCTGCCATGGCCTTTCAGCATGCGTGGGTTGATGGCTGCCTGGAACGGCCTGTATCTCGACAAGGGCAGCTATCAGATCGACCCGCTGAAGTCCGCGCAGTGGAATCGCGGCGCCTATCTGGTGCAGGGCGTCGGCCACTGCAGCGCCTGTCATGGCGACAAGAATCTTGCCGGCGCGGTCGACAAGCAACATCCACTGGATGGCGGCTACGCGGAGAACCAGTTTGCGCCGGCGCTCACCGGCGGTACGCGCGATGGTCTGGGTGCCTGGAGCGAGCAGGACATCGTCGACTATCTGGGCAAGGGCTACAACACCAGGACAGCGGCGGCGGGCCCGATGTCCGAGGTGGTGCAGCAATCTACCCAGTACCTCAGCGAGCCCGACCGCCGGGCCATCGCGGTTTATCTGAAGAGCTTCAACAAGACGGACAGCAAGGATGTTGCGGCTGCCGACAAGGATGCGTTGCAGGCTGGATCGGCGGTGTATACCGACAACTGCGAGGCCTGCCATCTGCGTGGCGGAAAAGGTGAGGCGCAGGCGTTCCCGCCCTTGAAGGACAGCTCCGCGGTGCAGGCCGAGCAGCCGGACACGCTGATTGCGGTGATCCTCGAAGGAGGGCAGTTGCCCGCCACGAAGCATGACCAGACCGGTCTGGCGATGCCCGCATTCCGTGAACGCCTCAGCGATGTGGACGTGGCCAATGTCGCCACATATATCCGCAACGCCTGGGGGAATCGGGGCAGCGGCGTCTCCGAGTCGCGCGTGCGCAGCCTGCGAGGGAAGCTGCATGACTCGCCGCATTGATTGTGCCGTCCAGCGCCATGGCCGAACTCTTCGGCTGGTCTGTCCAGGCATGTCATGTGCGTCTTCCTGCTCACGCACTGGTCACTGCGATGCCAGGAACATGACCATGATTCCTCCATTCACCAGGAGCGCACATGAAACATCGCCATGTATTCAGCACGCCTGACCTTGCTGCTGCAGAGAATTCGGTGAATGCCTTGCGCCGAGTGGGTATCCCCGATGGGGATATTTCGCTGATCGCGCGCCACGATGTCGAGAACGCTGCGATTGCCGATGACCGGCAGGACACCAGTGGCGACTTTGCCCGTGGCGGGATCAAGGGATTGATTGGCGGTGGCGGCACCGGGCTGGTCTGTGGCCTCGTCGCGGTGGCGGTTCCGGCGATCGGATTGCCGATGGTCGCGGGCGCCGCCATGGTGATGGCCGGTGCTGCGGTAGGTTGCTGGATGGGCATGCTCACGGGTACGTCCGAACCGGATCCCGCGCGGCGCAAATTCCAGGAAGAGATCGATGCCGGACGCGTGATCGTCGCGGTGGATGCCGAAAAGGAGCTGCTCAATCGCGCCGATGCGGTGTTGCTGGACACGCGCGCAACGCGGCTGCCATTTGACGAGCCGTCTGCGCTGAGCTGAGTTTGCTTGCGGCTTCGCCCGCCGCCAGGGAGCGTCCCCTGCGGAGCGCCGCTCTTCGACGCATTGCATACGCGGAGCTGGCGATACTGGGCAAGCTGCATATCGTCAGGAGAACTCCATGGGCCACACCAACCTTCCCCAGCCCGGCGCCGCCCACCAGAAGAACAGCCGCGACACGCGCAGCGGTGTCCAGCAACTTGACGCAGAGGAACGCAGGGAGAAAAGTGAGACACCGGCTCCCGCGGTGGTTCCGCCTGATCCTGCCATCACTCCCGCGCAAGCCATCATCGGACACGTCGATACCGGCCATTCGCCACCGGATGCGACCTGAGCGGCGGGTTCGCCTTTCAAGGCCGAGGGCGATCGGGATCCGGCTTCCAACAGGCGCCTTGTGGAGAATCAGCCGATGGTCGACGATGCAGAAAGCGCGGGATATCCACGCTTTGCGACTCGCGGTCGAACCTTTGTCTACCTGCTTCCTTGCCGCGACGAGGACATCCTCAAGATCGGATTTTCGCGCGACCCGTTGCAAAGAATGCACGCGTTGCACCGGCGATACTTCGACTTCTTCGACCTCGAGCGTGCGCTGCTGATCGAGACAGAGCGTTTGAGCGAGGCCCGCAGAATCGAGCGAACGCTCATCAGACGCTTCGCGGAGCATCGATCGCCGGCACCGCTCGTGGTACGGGATGCTGCCGCAGGCTACACCGAATGGTTTCGTGGCGTGGCGGGGCAGGCCGAAGCATTGGCTCGCGGAATCGCCGCAGAAGAGGGCTGGCCGCTGCATGCGCCGCTGAGCTCGTGGCTGCAACGCCTCTTTCACGATCGCGCCGATGCCTTCCACGACTGGTCAGCGCGCCTGCTTGATTCGATCGAGTACGAACGCTTCAATCTTCCGGCCGAGGCACAACGGCCAGATACGGCCCGAGTGCTGCGCACTCTGCTGGACGCCTGTGCAGCGGTGAATCTGGAGGTTGCCGCGCTGGTGCCCGCGCGGGTGGTGGCGTGGTATCGAAGCGACGGCTTCCATTGAATGCTTGCCGCTGCGATCGCTCCGCGAGTCAGCGAACGGAAACGTCAGGGCAGGGAAGCCGGAACGATGGCAGACGCCCGAGTACGTCGAGGGCATTGTCCGTAGCGTATCCCAGCGCGGTGTTGTCGAAGATGCACCAACGCTGCGTGGTGTCCGGGGAAGGGCGTTGCAGGCGACGGGCAAGGTTCTCAAGCACGTTCGCTGGATAGCTGTCGTAGTACATTCTTGGCGTGCCGTGCAGCCGCAGATACTGCAGCTGCCGATCACCGGAAGGTATCCGGGCACGCCTGGACAAGGCCGGATCGGCGCCGACCATCGCAACTCCGCACGCTTGCAGGGCGTGACTGACGTCGGCATGGAACCAGGAGGCGTGCCGAGGCTCGCAGGCAACCGGCCCCCGATGCATCTGGCGCAGTCTGGCGAGGAAAGGCAACACCGTTCTCGCGTCCCAGCCCGACCGGGGTGGCAACTGCAACAGCAGGCAACCCAATCGGTCACCCAGTTCTTCCACACCTTCAAGAAAAGTCTTCAGCAGCTCGTCGCAGTCGCGCAACTTTGCCCCGTGAGAGATGGTTCGGGGGAACTTCACCGAAAAGCGGAACTCGGGCGGCACTGCGGCCGCCCATCGACGATATGTCGCAGGAAGATGGTTGCGATAGAACGAAGAGTTGATCTCCGCGGCGTTGAATACCTGTGCGTAGCGTTGCAGATGACTGCCGGCCGGCGGGAAACGATCCTGCGCCGCCCGCGGTATCGACCAGCCCGCGCATCCCAGATAGAGCTTGGGAGCCTTTGAACCCGAGGCTCGAATGCAGGCGCCATGTGCGGGAACCGGACGGATCATTGCTGTCGTGTGCTTTCTCGAAGACCGTGAGTCACGGACTGATTGAGCAACAGGTATAGAAACTTAAATTGATACGGATCACCTTATTTAAGACACTGATTATGTTTGACATAACAAGTCTGATTATCACCTTTTTGTCAACGCGATCATCGACAAAAGTGGTACTTTTCTAAGACGTCAACTAATTCTCGCAAGATTTCGCAGGTAGTAAGACACCGGGTTCCAGGTCCCGGTGCTTCGCAAGGGGCAGCGTTACGTATCTGGAGGGCATCCGCCAGTCCTTCCAGCCGGCCAAATCGACCGCTTCTAGGGGTGTGAATCTCCCCCTCGACTTGTTGTGGCGCAACGGTGCGCATGCCGGCGATCCCCGCCGGCCTGGACACCAGCATCGTGGTCAGGCGGTGCCGCGCCAACTTGCGCTATCGACGTGATCTGCACCCTGGTGCTCAAATTGAACGCCAGCTCTTACCGTTGATCATAAATCCGCGAGGCATGCGCTATGGACCGTCTTGATGCCATGAAAGTCTTCATCGCGGCGCTCGATGAAGGCAGCCTCGCCGGCGCCAGCCGCAAGACCGGTCGCTCCGCCGCCGCGGTAAGCCGGGCCGTCGCCTTTCTGGAGGCCCGGGTAGGCGTGCCGCTGCTGCACCGGACCACCCGATCGATCAGGCTGAGCGAAGCAGGGGAGCGCTATGCGCTGGCATGCAGGAAGATTCTGGCCGACCTGGAGGAAGCAGACCGGCAGGCCGCGGGCGAACGGTCGGTGCCGCGGGGCACGCTGACAATCACCTCGACCGTGTTCGCCGGGGTGGAGATCCTGCGACCGATCGTCGATGCCTTCATGGATGAATATCCGACGGTCACCGTGCGGATGCACATGCTGGAACGACCGGTCAACCTGATCGATGAAGGCATGGACCTGGCACTGCGCATTACCCATCTGGCCGATTCCACGCTGGTCGCGCATCGCATCGGGGAAGTCCGCAAGGTCGTCGTGGCGTCGCCGAAGTACCTGGCGACGCAGCCGCGCATCGTGGAGCTCGCCGACCTGGCCAAGCAGCGGATCATCGCCATGGCACACATGGGACTGGACTCGTGGAGCTTTCCTCCGCTGGAAGGGTCATCGGTGCCGCGTTCCGTTTCGTTCACGCCGCGCCTGGTGATCGACAACATACAGGCTGCTGTGGCATCGGCGGTCGAAGGGCATGGCGTGACGCGGTTGTTTTCCTATCACGTCGCCCGGGAGATCGAGCAGGGATTGCTGCGCATCGTGCTTGCCGATGCGGAGCCCGCACCCACGCTGGTCCATCTGGTGTCGCCGTATGGCCGCCTCGCCGTGCCGAAGGTCCGCGCCTTCGTGGACTTCGCGCTGCCGCGCCTGCGCTCGCAGTTTGCGGACCTGGTGACGAATGCCCAGACGCCCGCCAACCCTCCGATTCCGTCGCCACGCGGAAGGATGTCTGCCGAATAGCAGGGATTCGCACATCCGCGATGCGCGCCTAGATTGTGGGCTGTCGGAGCCGCCGAACACTTCGGCGGTTCTCGGACTTCCCCCCACATCTTCGAGGTATTCACATCATGAGCACTCAGCGGAAAGTTGCAATCATCACCGGCGCGTCCCAGGGCATCGGCGCGGGCCTGGTCAAGGCCTTCCTCGATCGCGACTATCGCGTTGTCGCCAACTCGCGTTCGATCCAGCCGTCGAACAACCCCGACGTGCTGGCAGTCGCCGGCGATATTTCGGATCGCTCGGTAGCCGAGCGCATCGTCAAGGAGGCCGTTGCGCGCTTCGGCCGCGTCGATACGCTGGTGAACAACGCCGGCATCTTCACGGCCAAGCCGTTCACCGCCTTCACCGTCGAGGACTACGCCCAGAATCTGGCCGTCAACCTCAACGGCTTCTTCCACGTCACCCAGTTCGCGATCGCCGAGATGGAGAAGCAGGGCAGCGGCCACGTCGTCAGCATCACCACCACCCTGGCCGAGTACGCGATCGACGGCGTGCCGTCGGTGTTGGCGTCGCTGACCAAGGGCGGCCTGAACGCCGCCACCAAGTCACTGGCCATCGAGTACGCCAAGCGCGGCATCCGCGTCAACGCCGTGGCGCCGGGCGTGATCAAGACCCCGATGCACGGGCCGGAAACCCATGCCGCGCTTGCCTCGCTGCATCCGGTCGGCCGCATGGGCGAGATCAGCGACATCGTCGGCGGCGTGCTGTATCTGGAGTCCGCCGGTTTCGTGACGGGCGAGATCCTGCACGTCGATGGTGGCCAGATCGCCGGTCACTGAGTTCCCAAGTAAAGCCGAGGCGGGCGGCTCGCCGCTCGCCCTCGGCCCCCATCGAGGACACGATCATGCCTTACGTAAACATCCAGATTACCCGTGAGGGAACCGCTCCGGGCCGCGATGCGGCGACCGCCGAGGAGAAGGCCGCGCTCATCAAGGGCGTCAGCGAGCTCCTGCTGAACGTACTCAACAAACCTGTGACGTCGACCTTCGTGGTCATCGACGAAGTCGACACCGACAACTGGGGCTGGGGCGGGCTCCCCGCACTCGAATACCGCAGACAGCTGGCGGGCGCGAAGAAGTAGCGGCTCTAGCGTCGGCCGCCCCGCGGCCAGGTCCCATACCTCGACAGGCCCGGCAGGGTTCGCTCCGCCGGGCTGGGAGATCTCACGTGTCGACATCCATGGACATGCATCCGGTTTCGCCCTGGCGGGTCACCCTGGCAGGCTTCTGCGCGAGCCTGGTCGGCATCGGTTTCGCGCGCTTCGCCTATACCCCCCTGCTGCCCGCACTGGTGAGCGCCCACTGGTTCGCCGCCTCCAGCGCGGCCTATCTGGGAGCGGCGAACCTTGCCGGCTACCTGGCGGGAGCCGTGGCCGCCCGGCCTATGGCGCGAGCCACAAGTCCCCGCGCGGCGATCAACGGGATGATCTTGCTCTGGCGGCCTGCGCGTGGCCGTTGTCGTTCGCCTGGTTCTTCGTGTGGCGCTTCGCCTCCGGCCTGGCCGGTGGGGTGCTGATGGTGCTGGCGGCGACGACCGTGTTGCACCACATCCCACCGCACCGCCGAGGCCTGGCCAGCGGTGTCATCTTCATGGGCGTCGGTGCCGGCATCGCAGCCTCCGGCACGGTGGTGCCGCTGTTGATCCGCCAGGGCCTTGCGGCGACCTGGCTGGGACTCGGCGGCCTGTCGCTGGTGCTGACCGCGATGACGTGGAGAAGCTGGCCCGATGGCGCCGCGCAGGCCGCATCCCAGGCCGATGACGCTGCGGACGCAGCCGGTCAGTCCACGGCGCTTCGCGCGCTGTACATCGAATACGCCTTGAACGCGGTCGGACTGGTGCCGCACATGCTCTTCCTGGTCGACTTCGTTGCACGAGGCCTGCATCAGGGCGTGCAGGTCGGGTCCGGCTACTGGGTGCTGTTCGGGTTGGGTGCGCTGATCGGGCCGGTGCTTGCCGGGCATCTGGCCGATCGCATCGGCTTCGGTCGTGCGCTGCGCGTGGCGTTCCTGATCGAAGCGGCGGCCGTGGCGTTGCCGGCGCTGGGGCAGGGCGCGAGCGCACTGATAGTGTCCAGCGTCGTGGTGGGCGCCTTCACCCCGGGCATCGTGCCGCTCGCCCTTGGCCGCATCCACGAGCTGCTGCCCCACCGTCCCGCGCAGCAACGCGCCGCGTGGAGCCGGGCCACCACGAGCTTCGCCGTCCTGCAGGCCACGGCGGCCTACGGGATGTCCTACCTGTTCGGAAGGGATGGCAGCTACACGCTGCTGTTCACGCTTGGCAGTCTGGCGCTGGTGGCGGCATTTGCGGTGGACGCTGCGCGTGGATGGCGGTACCGCACAAAAGGCATCGCGCAGTAGCGCGGCATTCTTCCGGTATGCGTAACAGTGTCTGCCGGACGTCAGCTATTCGTTTGGTCTCACTGGCGGCGTAGTGTTGTCGGCGATTCCGGCCGGGCATGTGTCCGGCCATCATGCAGGAGTACGGTCTGTGGCAGACGCGAATCCCTACACCCTGGGTGTCGACCACGTCGGCCTCACGGTGAGCGACATCGAGCGCTCCCGCCGCTTTTTCGTCGAGTGCCTGGGCTGGAAGGTGGTGGGCGAGAATCCCGCGTACCCGGCCGTTTTCGTGTCCGATGGGATGACGCGGGTGACCCTGTGGCAGGCCGATGGCGACCACGTCGCGTTCGACCGGCGCCGAAACGTCGGCTTGCATCATCTGGCCCTGAAGATCGGGAACCTCGATGTCCTTTTGGAGCTTCACGCGCGCGTCTCGGCCTGGCCGGATGTGGTGGTCGAGTTCGCGCCCGAGCCGGTGGGCAAGGGGCCCAGGGTGCACTGCATGGTTCGGGAGCCCGGCGGCGTCCGTATCGAGCTGGTCTGTACGCCCTCGGGCTGACGGTTCATGCCGGGATCACCGGCGGCGGCTCGCATGAAGCACGCCGGGTCGCCTGGCTATCGTGGAGATAGGTCATGTTGAAAGCTTCGGATCTGTTCGTCGCCGCGCTCGAGAACGAGGGCGTGGAGCGCATCTTCGGCATCCCCGGCGAGGAAAACCTCGACCTGGTCGAGTCCATTCGCCGGTCGTCGATCCAGCTGGTGCTGACCCGGCACGAGCAGGCCGCGGCCTTCATGGCCGCGACCTACGGCCGGCTCAGCGGCAAGCCGGGGGTGTGCATCACCACGCTCGGGCCCGGTGCGCTGAACCTGGCGACGGGGGCGGGATACGCGCTGCTCGGCGCCATGCCGATGATCATGATCACCGGCCAGAAGGCGATCCGCTCATCGAGGCAGGCGCGGTTCCAGATCGTCGACGTGATCGCCACGATGAAGCCGCTGACCAAGCTGTCGCGCCAGATCGTCTCGCCCACCATGATTCCCGCCATGGTGCGCGAGGCGTTTCGCGTCGCCGCGGAGGAACGGCCCGGGCCGGTATTGCTGGAACTACCCGAAGACATTGCCGCGGAGTCCTGCGAAGAGACCGCGCTGATTCCGGCGCATCCGATCGAGCTCCCCGTCGCGAGCACGGAGTCCATCGAACGCGCGGCGCAGCTGATCATGCAGGCGCAGGCCCCGCTGCTGATGCTGGGCGCGGCGGCGTCGCGGCCGCGTTCGTCGTCCGATCTCGCCACGTTCGTGCTGCGCACCGGCATCCCGTACTTCACCACGCAGATGGGCAAGGGCACGGTACCCGGCGGCAGCGAGCTCTACATGGGCACCGCGGCGCTTTCCGAGCGGGACTATGTGCACGAGGCGATCGAGCGGGCGGACCTGATTGTCACCATCGGTCACGACACGGTCGAGAAGCCGCCGTTCCTGATGGGTGCCAAGGGGCCGAAGGTCGTGCACATCGGCTATGAGCCCGCGCATGTGGAGCAGGTCTATTTCCCCCAGGCCGAGGTGGTCGGCGACCTGGGGCCGTCGCTGCGGCAACTGGCCGATCGGGTGGAAGGGAACATCCCCAACGCGCAGGCGCTGTTGCCGCTGCGCGAGGGCATCCTGAGCCGGATTGCTGCACGTGCCACCGAGGATCGCTTCACGCCGCAGCGGCTGGTGCACGACGTGCGCGAGGTGATGCCGGCCGACGGCATCCTCGCCCTCGACAACGGCATGTACAAGATCTGGTTCGCACGCAACTACCGCACGCAGGTCGCCAACACGCTGCTGCTCGACAACGCGCTGGCGACCATGGGCGCGGGGCTGCCCTCGGCCATCATGGCCGCGATGCTGTATCCCGGGCGCCGGGTCATGGCCGTCTGCGGCGACGGCGGTTTCATGATGAACAGCCAGGAACTGGAGACGGCCGTCCGGCTCAAGCTCGACCTGGTGGTGCTGATCATCGAGGACCGGGCCTTCGGCATGATCCGCTGGAAGCAGGCGGTCGATGCGTTTCCCGATTACGGCATGACCTTCGACAACCCGGACTTCGTGACCTATGCGAAGGCTTATGGCGCGACCGGGACCCGGGTGGAGTCGATCGGCGAACTGCGCCCCACGCTGGAAAAGGCTTTCACCGATGGCGGTGTGCAGCTCGTCGTGGTGCCCATCGACTATTCGGAAAACAAGCGCGTGCTGGTCGACGAGTTGCAGCAGCGCTTGCCCATCCAGAAGGAGGCCTGACCATGACACGTCCACTGCAGGTGGTGCAGGCATTCGACCGTGCGGTGATTGCCGAGATTGCCGTCGACGATGCTGCCGCCCTCGAAGCCAGGCTCGCCACGGCCAGCCGCACGCTGCGCAACCGCGACGCGTGGCTGAAGCCCCATCAACGCAGTGCCGTGCTGCTGCGCACCGCCGAATTGCTGCAGGCCCGGCAGGGCCATTTCGCCCGGCTGATCGCCCAGGAAGGGGGCAAGCCGCTGGCGGATGCGACCGTGGAGGTGATCCGGGCCGTCGACGGATTGCGCAATGCGGCCGAAGCAATCCGCACCTTCGCGGGTCGCGAGATTCCAATGGGCCTGACGCCCGCCAGCGACGGGCGCTGGGCATTCACCACCAAGGAACCGATCGGGGTGGTCGCAGCCATCTCCGCGTTCAACCATCCGCTGAACCTCATCGTCCACCAGGTGGCACCGGCGATCGCCGTCGGTTGTCCGGTCATCGTGAAGCCGGCCGCCGTCACCCCGTTGTCCTGCCTCGGTCTGGTGGATCTGCTGCGCGAGGCCGGGCTCGACGAGGCGTGGTGCCAGACCTTCATCACCGACGACAACGCGCTGGCCGAGCGTCTGGCCACCGATCCGCGGGTGGCCTTCCTGAGTTTCATCGGCTCGGCCAAGGTCGGCTGGACCCTGCGCAGCAGGCTGCCTGCCGGGACGCGCTGTGCGCTCGAGCATGGCGGCGCCGCGCCGGTCATCGTCGATCGCAGCGCACCGCTGGATACGATCATCGAGCCGATCGTGAAGGGCGGTTACTACCACGCCGGCCAAGTCTGCGTTTCCACCCAGCGCATCTTCGTCCACGCGGACATCGCGGACGGTTTCATCGAGCGCCTGACCGCCCGTGTCCAGGCGCTGCGGGTGGGCGATCCGCTGCTCGAACGCACCGAGATGGGCCCGCTGATCGCGCCGCGCGAGGCGGATCGCGTGCTGTCGTGGACGCAGGAGGCGGTGGCTGCCGGCGCGGCGATCGTGGGCGGCGGGCGCCTGTCCGAGACCACGCTCGCGCCGGCTGTCCTGCTCGATCCGCCGCCGGAAGCGAAGGTGTCGCAGCTGGAGATATTCGGCCCGGTCACCTGTGTCTACCGCTACCGGGATCTCGATCAGGCCATCGACGCCGCCAACGCGCTGCCCTTCGCGTTCCAGGCCAGCGTGTTCTCCGCGGATATCGCCCCGGCGATGCGCGCCGCGCGGCGTCTGGATGCGTCCACGGTGCTGGTCAACGACCACACGGCGTTCCGCACCGACTGGATGCCGTTCGCCGGTCGCCGGCAATCGGGCTACGGCGTGGGCGGCATACCGTATTCGATGGAAGACATGTCCCAGGACAAGATGGTCGTGCTGCGCTACGAGGGTTAGCCCACCGACTCCGCCCTACGCGGCGGTCCTGGCCCGACGGCCTGCCCGCGCGGCAGGCCAAGGCGTCCAGCCCTTCTGCTGCCGGACATCCAGCCCGCCACCTGACGCCGATGCGGCCTGACGGCCGCATCGGTCGCCGCATCAGCCGGCCTTGGGAACGAATCCCGGTACGCCGGTATCGACCACGGCATTCAGCCGGAACGTCGTCTCGATGCCGCTGCGCATCGCCTGCATGGCGTCTTCGGGCAACGGCGAGATCGCGAAGTTCTCCCGGATGTGCTCGGGGTTGGTCGAGGTGGTCAGGAAGGCACCGCCACGCTGCACGGCCCAGGCCAGGGCGACCTGGGCTGGCGTCCTGCCGAGCCGTTGCGCGATGGCCTTGATCACCGGGTCGTCGGTGACGCGCGGCTCCATGCCGTGGCCCAGCGGGGCGAACGCGAGCAACACGATGCCGTGGGCCCGGCAGTACTCCAGCAGCTCCCACTCGGGCAGGTAAGGGTGGCACTCCACCTGCACCACGGCAGGCATGATCCGGGCCACCGCGACGATCTCCTTCAGCCGCTCCAGGCGGATGTCGGAAAGACCGATGAAGCGACACTTGCCCTCGTCGACGAGCCGCTCCATCGCCCGCCAGGTCTCCACCAGTGTCACCTCGCGGTCGTACGCGGGCTGGCCGTCCTCGTCGGTCGGATACTGCTCGTCGCCGGGCCGGAAGGCGTACGGCGTGTGGACGAGGTAGCCATCCACGTAGTCGAGCTGCAGGCGTTTGAGGCTCGCCTCGAGCGCGGGGCCGACCCGCTCCGGCCGGTGATTGTTGTTCCACAGCTTGGTGGTGACGAACAGATCCTCGCGCTTCACCGTGCCGGCATCGAAGGCCTCGCGCATCGCCTGGCCGACGATGTCTTCATTGCGATAGAGCTCGGCGCAGTCGAGATGGCGAAAGCCGGTCTCCAGCGCCACCTTGATCGCCTGCCGGGCCGCGATGGGGTCGCGGATCAGGGTGCCGAATCCGACCGCGGGCAGCGTTCCGGCGCCGTTGGCCAGCGGGAGGGTGGTTTCGTAAAGATGTTCTGCAGGTTGCATGTCGGTTCTCCAGGTCATCATTCGTTGTCGCGGGCCATCCTGCGCGCAAGAGCGCCATCGGAATGGCCACCCAGCGCGACGGAGAGCTGCGCCGTGTCGAGGTACTGCGCCGTCTTTGCGCGGAGCTGCCCGATCAAGGCGTGCTGGTAGGCCCGCTGGGCGTCGAGTACCTGCAGCAGCCCGGTCTCGCCCGCCTGGTAGCCCGCCTGGCTGATCCGCAGGCCGGTTCCCGCGGCGTTCAATGCGCGCTGCTGCGCCGCGTATTCCTCGTTGTCGTGATGGATCGCCTGCAGCAGGTCGGCCACCTGGCCCAGCGAGCGGATCACCGTTTGCCGGTAGATCGCGAAGCTGGCCTGGTAGGCGTCGACGGCGCCGCGGCGGTTCGCCTTGAGGGTACCGCCGTGGAAGAGCGGTGCGGTCAACGCCCCGGCGACACCCCAAAGCGTGCCTGCGCCCGGCCCGGCCCGGCTCACCGAGGCGGAGAGCTGCAGGTGCGGATAGATGTCGGCAGTGGCGACGCCGATCGCGGCACTCGCGGCGTGGAGTTCGGCCTCGGCCTCGAGGATGTCCGGGCGTCGACGCGCGAGCTCGGAGGGCAGGGTGAGGGGAAGCTCGGCCGGCAGCGCGAAATCGGACAGCGCGAAGTCCGGCGGCGTCCAGTCGGCGGGACCTTTCCCCGCAAGCACGGACAGCGCGTGCCGCGCCGTATCCCGCTGCTGCGCCAGCGGCGGCAGCAAGGTCTGGTCCTGCGCGAGCTGATTCAGGGCGAGTGCGACGTCGACCTGGGTCGCGCTGCCGTAGCGCTCTGCCGCGCGGACCAGCTTCAGGTTCCTGCGGTCGTCGGCCAGCAGCTCGTCCAGCGCATCCATCTGCGCCCGCGCGGAGGCGAGCAGGATGGCCTGGCGGGCGACATCGCCGGTCACGGTCAGGTAGGCGGCATCGAATCGATGGCGCTGCAGCTCGGCCAGCGCCGCCTGCTCCTCGATCCGCCGCCGGTTACCTCCGAAGAAGTCGAAATCGAAGCTGACCTGCGGGCCGACCGCGTACTGGGTGGTGGTGGTTCCGCGCCCTGTGCGTTGACGCCCGCCCTGGGCGGCGACATCCACCTGGGGCAGCAACGCACCACCGGCCGCGGCGACGGCTTCGTTCGCCTGGGCGATCGTCGCATCGGCAGCGTCGAGGTCCAGGTTGCCGGCGACCGCCTGGCGCATGACCTGGTCCAGCTTCGGCGAGCCGAACACCGCCCACCAGTCGTCCGTGGGCGCGCGATCCGCGTCGATGCGCTGCGCGCTTTCCGGCACGCCGGGCGCGGTGAGCGCCCGCTCGGCCTGCAGGTCGTAGTGGCGCGAAGTGGTTGCGGCCGGTCGCGAGAAGTCGGGGCCGACCATGCAGGCCGACAGGAGCAGGGCCGGTGCGGCAAACAGCGCCGCCCGGGCGACGCGCCGGGAAAGGGATGATCCAGACAGTTTCATGCGCGGCTCCGGCCTGTCAAAGGCGCTGGCGGGGTTTGCGTAGGAACAGGACGAGCGGGCTGGCCGCGAGCATGACCAGCATCAGCACCTTGAACTGGCCGATCACCGCGATCAGTGCCGCCTGGCCGGTGACCATCTCGTTGATCGCGCCGAGCGCCGGCCCCGCGAGCGGGCCGGTCGCCTGCGCGGCGACGCCGTAGGGCCGCAGATGCCTGGCGAGCGCCAGGTGCATGGCCTGGGTGTTGTTGTAGAAGTAGATCTGGACGATCGCGACGCCGATCGTGCTGCCATAGAGCCGCGACAGGTTGAACAGCACCGTGCCCTCGGCACGGAACGTCGGGTCCAGCGTCCCGAAGGCTTCCCGCGTGAGCGCGGGCATCATCATGCCGAGGCCCGCGCCCTGGAGCGCGCCGGCGACCATCACCGGCATGCCATCCATCAGCGGCGAGTAACCGAGCATCCGCCAGTTGGCATAGATCACCAGCGCCATGCCGAAGGCCACCAGCAGCCGGTTGTCGATCACCCGGGGTGCGCGCCAGGTCAGCATCAACGCGCCGATCAGCGCGGCACCGCGCGGGATCGTGAGGTAGCCGGCGGTGTCGGCGGGGTAGCCGAGCAGTTCCTCCAGCATCGGCGAGGTCAGCGCCAGCGTCGGCAGCAGCACGAAGCCGAAGGCGAAGAAGATGACCGCGCTGAGCCCGAAATTGCGGTCCCGGAACAGCGCCTTGTTGAGGAAGTGCTCCCGCCGCGTCAGCGCGTGCACGATGTACAGGTAGAAGCCCAGCGCCGAGACGACGGCTTCCACCCGGATCTCGGTCGAGGCGAACCATTCCAGACGCTCGCCGCGATCGAGCAGCATCTGCAGTCCCGCCACGCCCAGGGTGAAGGTCGCCAGGCCGAAGAAGTCGAATGGCGGCCCCTTGGCGAATTTCTTCTCGGGCAGGTACAGGCCCATGGCCGGCAGGATGAACGCGACCATCGGCAGGCTGAACCAGAACAGCGCATGCCAGCCGCAGGTCTCGCTGAGCCAGCCGCCGATGCCCGGCCCGCTGAGGATGCCGAGCAGCGAGGTCACGCTCCACACCATGCCGATCCGCCCGTGCCGCAACGGCGGCAGTTCGTCGAGCAGGATCGCCATGGACAGGGGCGCGAGCATTCCGCCCGCGGCACCCTGGAAGATGCGCGCGGCCACGAATTGCAGCGGTGTCGTTGCCAGCGTGTCGAGCACCAGCGCCACGCCGAACAGCGCGATGGACGTCTGGAACACGGTCTTGCGCCCGAACCGCGCAGCCAGCCAGTGCATCAGCGGCATCACGATGGCGCTCGCCGCGATATAGGAAGTGAACACCCAGCCGATCTCGTCGTCGGTCATCGACAGGCCGCCCTGGATGTGCAGCACCGCGGCATTCGGCAGCGAAATGTTGACCGCCTGCATATAGGTCGCGAGCAAGGCGGCGGCGACGATGGCGCGATGGCCAACCGACGTCGTGCCCGGGGCAGGGGACGTGCTCACAGGCGTGCGTCCGCGACAGTCCCGGCCGGAGTCCGTTGCGCCCGGGTATCCACCCGCGCGGTCACGCTGATGCCGGAATACAGCGGCCAGCGCGCATCGGTGGCATCGAGCTCGAGGCGCACCGGCAGGCGCTGGACCACCTTCACCCAGTTGCCGGTGGCGTTCTCCGGCGGCAGCACCGAGAGATCCGACCCGGTGCCGGGACTCATGCTCACCACATGGGCGTGGAACGGGTGCCCGGGATAGGCGTCCACCTCCACGGTGGCCGGCTGTCCCGGGCGCATCCGGGTCAGGCCGGTCTCGCGGAAGTTGGCTTCGATCCACACGTCGCGGCTGGAGATCATCGAAAACACCGGCGCCCCGCCGTGGACGAAGTCGCCCACCTGGAGGTCGTCGACCTTGGTCACGATGCCGTCATCGGGCGCGACGACGTTGGTGTATGACAGGTCCAGTTGTGCGCGATCCAGCTGGGCCCGGGCTTCACGTACCGCCGGATGCCGATCCACATCGATGTCCGGATCGCCGTCCAGCCCGGCCACGGTCCGCGCGACCTGCTGCTGCACCGAGGCGAGGTGCTGCCGGGCGACCTTGAAGTCCGTCTCGGCACGCTCATAGGCGGCGCGGGAGGCGAAGTTCGATGCGAGCAGTCCTTTCTTGCGCGCGAATTCGCGCCGGTCGAAATCGGCCGCATCGCGGGCGGATTGGGAGTCGGCCAGTTGCTGCCGATAGGTCGCCTTCAGCGCCAGGATCTGCAGGCGCGCGCTGGCCAGCCGCGCCTGGGCCTGGGCCACGGCGATCCGGTACGGCTGCGGATCGACGCGGAACAGCAACTGGCCCTTGCGGACCCGCTGGTTGTCCTTGACCCGGATTTCCACCACCTGGCCGGACACCCGGGCATTGATCGAGTCCCTCGCCGCGCGCACGAACGCATCATCCGTCGAGACATAGCGCATATCGGCGAGGAACCAGGCGGCACCGCCCAACGCCAGCACCACCGGCAGGGCAAGCATCAATGGCCAGCGCAGCCTTTCCCTCGTCGTGCGGGTCGCGGCCGCAGGCCCGTGCCCTGTGTCCGGGGCCTTCGTGTTGTCGTCGACTTCCTGATGCATGGTCTGGATCCGGTATCTCGGGTGAGTGACGCCGTCGCCGGCGCGGTTGTGGGGCGGCATCGCCACGTGGGTGTCTTGCTTGCGCTGTGGCGTCTTGAACTGCGCGATCCGACGGCCTGCAGCCGCGCCTGGCGCAGGTGTCCTTCGGGGTGGACCGGGCGTCCGTTGAATTTTGTACGGAACCGTATAATATTCACGACATCGACGATCTTCAAGGGTTTTTATGCAAAACGGAACAAAAAAAGACGACGACGCACGCAAGCCCCGCGGGCGGCCGCGTGCCTACGAGCCGGCGGCGGCGCTGCAGCAGGCCACCGATGCCTTCTGGAAGACCGGCTATGCCGGCACCTCCCTCGACGACATCGCCGCAGCGACCGGCATGAACCGGCCCAGCCTGCGGGCCGCATTCGGCGACAAGCGCGCCATCTACCTGAAAGCCCTGAACGCGTACTGGGAGCTCAAGCTCGCCGCGATGCGCGAGGCACTGGAGGGCGACCGGACGCTCGAGCAGGCGCTGATGGCCGTCTACGACGCGGCACTGTCGATCTATTTCTCCGGCCGCGGCCGGGCGCGTGGATGCTTCGTGGTGGGAACCGCCGTCACCGAAGCGGTGCACGACGCGGAGACCCGCAAGGTGGTCAGCGAGGGGTTCCGCAAGCTCGATGCCGACTTCGCGGCGCGTCTGCGCCTTGCGCAGGAGACCGGCGAGCTCAAGCCGTGCGTCGACCCGGAGGCGCTGGCGATGCTTGCCACCGCCACGATGCAGACGATGGCCATCCGGGCGCGTGCCGGCAGCTCCCGTGCAGACCTGCGACGGTTCGCCGAAAAGGCCGTCGCCGTGATCTGCGGATAAGCGGGCCCGGCCATGCCCGCAAGCACTCCCGGAGCCGGCCGTACCGCCGCGTCGAGCCATGGCTGACGTGCTACCCGACCTCCTTGCCGAAGGCCTGGCTGTGGTGTTCTGCGGCATCAACCCGGGCGTGCAGGCGGCGGCCAGCGGGCACCATTTCGCGGGCCGCGGCAACCGCTTCTGGAAGACCCTGCATCTGGCCGGCTTCACCGACCGGCAGCTGCGCCCCGAGGACGACCGCCTGCTGCTGGGTTATCGGTGTGGCCTGACCTCGGTGGTCGAGCGGCCCACGGCGCGCGCCGACGAACTGTCGACCGCGGAGTTCCTCGCCGCCGCCGCCCTCCTCGAGCAGAAGATCGCCCGCTACCGCCCCGGCTGCATCGCCTTTCTCGGCAAGGTCGCCTACGGTGCCCTCGCCGGGCGAACGGCCGTCGCGTGGGGACGGCAGCCGGAAACGATCCACGGCAGTTCTGTCTGGGTACTGCCCAATCCGAGCGGGAGGAATCGCGCCTTCGCTCTGGCTGAGCTGGTCGATGCCTACCGCGCGCTCCGCGTTGCCATGTGCGGATCGACGGCGAGTTCTCCCGCCGTGTGAGCATGGATGCCCGGCGCTGCCTCCGTTCCGCTCGGAACGTCAGGCCGGTGCACGTGTGGACGGCAGCCCCGGATACCGCGGCGGGGCAGGGCTGCTGACATCGAACGATGTTGCGACCGCTCAATACTTCAGGTTCAGCTCCGGCACCCGCTTCCTGTGGATCTCGAACAGATCCAGGAACTCCTCTTCGGTCAGTTCGTCAGGGGCGTACACAGCGACGGGGTCCCACTCATGGTCGGTCGGCTGCGGTCGCCGCGGGCCGCCACGCAGCGAGAACGGACGTCCATCGTAATCGAGCAACTCAGGCGCTTCCTCGATGTGCTCGATCCTCGCGTCATCGGGACTGACAAGAAAAACGGTGAAGATCATCGGTGGCTCCCGGGGCGGGCTTCACGCAGGAAGGGCCGGCATCATGGGCCCGCGCGCGTTAGGAAAAAGTGCTTTCGGAGCCGCACCGAACAAGGTGCGTGCCGTATCCGGCATCAGCCGCGCAAAGAGCGCCACGGGCGCGAGCCTCCCGAGCACGCGGGCTACTGACGGGTTTGCTTTTCGAGGTGCGCCGGATAGCGCTCGCCGTGCACGGGGATGCTGTCCAGCACACGCTGGATGTCCTGAAGGTTTTCACAGGTCAACTCGATCTCTGCCGCAGCGAGGTTTTCTTCGAGACGGGACAGCTTGGTGGTGCCGGGGATCGGCACGATCCACGGCTTCCTGGCCAGCAACCAGGCGAGAGCGACCTGGGCGATGGTGGCCTGCTTGCGTCGTGCAATACCGTCGAGCGCGTCGATGAATGCCCGGTTGGCCTTGCGGGCATCTTCGCCAAAGCGGGGGAGGCGATTGCGAAAATCGTTCCGGGCGAACTGGGTGCCGGCATCGATGGCACCGGTGAGAAAGCCCCGCCCGAGCGGACTGAACGGCACGAACCCGATGCCCAGTTCCTCGAGCACGGGCAGGAGCTCGCCCTCCGGTTCACGCCACCACAGCGAGTACTCGCTCTGCAGCACGGCCACCGGCTGCACTGCATGGGCGCGACGCACGGTGCTCGCGCCGGCCTCCGACAGGCCGAAGTGCTTCACCTTGCCTTCCGCAATGAGGTCGCGGACCGTGCCGGCGACGTCCTCGATGGGCACGTCCGGGTCCACGCGATGCTGGTAGAACAGATCGATCCGGTCGGTCTTCAGGCGAGCCAGTGAAGCTTCGCAGACTTCCCGGATGTGCGCGGGCCGGCTGTTGAGGCTGCTGCGCCTCACACTCTCGTCACCGACGGCGAAGCCGAACTTGGTGGCGATCACCACCTCATCGCGCACGGGCTCCAGCGCCTCACCCAGCAACTGCTCGTTGGTATACGGCCCGTATATCTCCGCGGTGTCGAACAAGGTGACCCCGCGATCGACGGCAGCCCGGATCAAGGCCATGCCGGCCTTCGTTTCGATGGGCTCGCCGTAGGCGTGGGTCAGCCCCATGCACCCCAAGCCGATTGCCGATACCTCGAGCCCACTGCCGCCAAGCGTACGGAGATTCATGCGACTCTCCCTTCCGGAAAATTGAGGGACTGCAAGCAAGCGCTGGTAAACCTAACATGGCGCTGAGCGGGGAGATCAGGGTCGGTTATCGAGGGTGGCCAACCGTGTTGCAACCGATGCTATACACGGCGGCCTAGCCATATGGCTCAGCCATTGCGTTGCCACGGCGTGCTCGATAGACGCCACCAGGGTAATCAACGGGATCGAATAGCCAACTCCGGCGCGTTGAAGTCGCCGCGCACGAGCAAGCCCGTGTGGTACTTCTTCGCGAAATGATGGAGTACAGGATCATGAAGGGGAAATGCCCGAGTGAACGGCTGCTCCTTCCGCTCCACCTTGTCATCAGGGATGTAGGCTCTAGCGGTATCCGCCAGCCGTTGGGCCGCAGTAGGGCGTTTCCATCCAGACGCCAGTTCGTCGCACTCCAAGAACTGGATGCGGCCAAGAAACTTAGGCCACAATAGGGTTCTATCCCGAAATCACGGACGGTTGTGAAAGGGTGGAAAACTTCAAATCCTGCCTTGCGGTTCTTCGCCGCATCCTTGGGTTGTGGTGCCGCTCGATGTATTCGAACACATCCGCTCTCGCCGCATCGAGTG